>NZ_BAAGXT010000012.1:0-157885 GCF_054779695.1 Nocardiopsis coralliicola
GCCCGTGCGGCGGGGCGGCGGGGCCGGACCGCCGCCCGCCCGGTGCCGGGCTCGGAGCGGCCCGCGCGCTGCCCCGCGGGCTCTGCCGGGACGGGCCGGACTGCGGCGCCGGCTGGACCTGCTGCGGTGCGGACTGCGCCTGCTGCGGCACCGGACGCGGGGCGTCGGGCTGGGTCTCGTCGGCGAGGGAGAGGTCCCGCCCGCACTCCTCGCAGAAGCGGCCGGTGCGGGGCGTCTCGCAGACGGGGCAGGTCTGGACCGCCGCCGCGCTGCCGGCGGCGGCAGGCGGCGCCTCCTGCTGGGTGCGCTGCGCGCCCGGCGGTGCACCGCGGGCAGCACTGGGCAGCGCCGCCATCCGCACACCGCAGACGTCGCAGTAGTCCTGCGCCTCCGTCGCGTGGCCAGCCGGGCATCGGCCCATCTGCGGCCCCTCCTTACTGCTCCCCCCTGGCGGAATCACCCGGACCGCGCGTACGCACGGTCTTGGTGGAGTAGGTGTCGAGGTTCATCTCGTCGGCCTTGTCCACGTCGGCCTTGAGGCGAACCGTTCCGGTGGCCGGGTCGACGACGTCGACGACCTGCCCGAGCAGGCGCGCGCTGGCCTCGTTGCCGGACGCGTGGGCCAGGGCGACGGCTCTGCCGAGCCGCGCCGTAGCCGTCTCGCCGTCGCCGTCCCGGCGGGCCTGCAGCCCCTCCTGGATCGCGCGGGACAGCTCGACCTGGCCGGTGTAGTGGGCGACGCGCTCGTTGATCTCGGTGGATGCGGCCTCGTCGCCGGTCCATTCGGCGAGCACGTTGGCGGAGGCGAGTACCTCGTCTCCGGCACTGGGGACGACCACTTTGACCCAGCCCGCGCGCAGCTGCCGCCCCATGGGGCCGGCCGGCACCTCGATGCACAGGTGGTAGTCGCGGCTCTCGTCGCCCCAGGAGCCCAGCGGGTAGTCGGCGCTCTGCGGTCCGGAAGGCGCGGCGCGGCCGGTCAGGTCCTCGACGTCCGGAGCCACCTGCTTGACGAAGCGGACTGCGGCGCCCTTGGGCGTCCACAGGCGGAGGGCGACGTCGGCCACCGCCTTGCCCATGGCGCGCTCGGCGAGGGCGCGGAAGTCCGCGGGCATGTCCTCCGGGTCGCGGATGAAGCCGACGTCGCCGAGGAGCGCCGAGGCGATCCGGCGGAGCTCGTCGACCTGCCAGTCGGTGCCGACACCGCGGCAGTCGCAGATGAACATCCCCGAGCACCGCTGCAGGGCCGGCAGGAACCCGGACTCGGGCTCGTTGTTGCGGCCGTCGGTGAGCAGGATGGCGTGCTTGAGCGCGCCGTCGCCGAACGGGGCGAAGAGCCGCTCGGCCTCGGCGAGCCAGGTGCTCATCCGGGTGCCGCCGGCCGCGTCCATGGTGCCGATCGCGGTCTTGGCCTCCGCCCTGGTCCGGGCGTCGGCAGGGACGGTGCCGCCGACCGTCGGGTAGACGGTCGCGGCGACCGAGGTACCGAGGACGACGGCGAAGTGGACACCGTCGCGCAGCGCGTCCACCGCCGCGCGCGCGGCCCGCTTGGCGGCGACCATCTTCGTGCCGTACATGGAACCGGAGCCGTCCACGATGACGACCTCCGCAGCCTGGCCGCGGTGGTGCGGCACCGCTCCGCCGGGATCGGCCTCCGCGGTCACGCCGACGATGGCGTGCACCTCGGTGCCGCCCACGGGCAGGTAGGGGTTCTGGTCCACGTCGACCCGGAACCGGGCCGCGGCCGATCCGCTCACGTCACGTCTCCTCCTCCTGCCGCGGGTACTGCGCCTGCTGCTGTGCCTGCTGCTCCCGAGCGTGCTCCCGGGGCGCCGCCGGGCGGTTCGCGACCGTGGGCACGCTCGGTTCCGCGGGCGGCTCCCCGGCCGCGGCGCTCTCCTGCGGGCCGGTCTCGGCCGACGCCTCGGGCACCCGGAGCACGACGACGGTGATGTTGTCGCGGCCGCCGGAATCGCGGGCGAACTGCACGCCCGCGCGCGCCGCGCCGATCGGGTCGTCGTAGGCGCCGGTGAGCACGGCGGCGATGTCCTCCGGCTCGGGCGCGTAGTTCCACAGCCCGTCGGTGCAGAGCACGACGGTGCCTGCCCCGGGCGGAGCGACCGTGACGATGTGGCCGTCGATCTCGCCGGAATCGGCGCCGAGCCAGGCGGTGATCGCGTGCGCGTAGGCCGACGCCTCGGCTTCCTGCGCGCTGAGCACGCCGGCGTCGACCATCGCCGCGCTCCAGGAGTCGTCCCGGGTCAGCAGCCGGGGCGGCGCGGCCGTCCCCGGCGCGGGCAGCCAGTAGGCGCGGCTGTCGCCGACCCAGCCGACGGTCACGGGGCCGCCCTGCTCGGCCATTGACGCGGCGACGTAGGTGCAGGCGGGGGCGCCCTCCTCGCCGGCGAGCGCCGCGACCGCGCCGGCCGCCCGGGTCAGGGCGATGCCGGCGGCTTCGCGGTGCCCCACCCCGGCCCCGAGCGCCTCGGTCAGGGCCGCGGCAGCGGTGTCGACGGCGGTCTGGGAGGCGTCGTCCGGGCGCGGCGACGAGGAGACGCCGTCGCAGACCACGCCGGCGAAGGCCGGCGACCGCGGGCCGGGGGTGCGCACCGCCATGGCGTCCTCGTTGCGGGCGTGGCGCAGCCCCACGTCGGTGACGCCGGCGATCGCCCCCATCGGCAGCTCGATGTGGTCCCGCCCGGGCGCCGGCGCGGGCACGGCCGCGGTGGGCCGGGCGTCGGGCGCGTCCGCGGACTCCGGAACGCCCGCTGCCGGCGGTCCTGCGCCGAGCCGGTGTCCGCAGTTCTCGCAGAAGCCGTCGCTGCCGCTGACCGGCTCGGTGCACCCGGGACACAGCGCGGCGCCGTTCCGCTCGGGCGTATCCACGCCCGCCTCATCCCGGCTCACGGGCGCCTCCCGGACATCCCGTTCGGCCGAGCGGCGGCGGGCCCCGACGGTCCGGCGGGATCTGCCAGCGCAGTGCGCGTGTGCGCGGTGGCGCGGGGCGTGCTGTGGTCGGTCATATCCACGTCCTCGGGCGGCGGGCGTTGGCGCGGTCCACCAGCGCCAGCCGTTCATCGGGGTCGGTCGCAGAGCGGGCCAGGGACCGGTAGACCGCCTCAAGGTTGCGCCGGAGGCCGTCCTCGTCCATGGAGTCGCCCAGCAGTGGCTCCGGTTGGACGGCGCCGGCGGTGCCGGGGTTCCGCGGTGCGGGAGGCCCGGCCGGCGTGGACTGGGCAGATAGCGCGGAAAGCGTGGATTGAGCCGATTGCCCCTTCGGTGCGGCGGCGGCCGCCCCGCGGGCGAGGGCCGCCTCCAGGACACGGACGCGCAGCCGCGCCTCCTGTTCGCCGCCGGCGCCGGCGCGCTCGGTCCGGGCGCCCGCCTCGGCCACATCGGCGGCAGGGAGCCCGGACGGATCGCCGGCCAGCAGGGCCGCCACCGCCGTGCACTGCGCGGCGGTGTGCAGGGCCGCGGTGTCGGGCACCGCGTCCAGGGCGGCGACGGCGTCGCCGCGGCGCCCCTGCGCGACGCGGATCCGGGCGAGGGCGAACGCCGCACCGACCGCCGAGCGGTCGGTGGCCCACACCGTCTCCAGCAGCCGGGCCGCCTCCTCGGTCCGGCCCCGGCCCTCCCACGCGGCTGCCAGCCCCAGCTTGGGGGCCGCCTCGCCGGGCAGGTGGGCGTAGAGCGCGTCGAACCGGTGGGCCGCCTCGGTCCACGCGCCCTCGGCCAGGGCGGCAAGCGCCAGGTACCACTGCGGCCGCCAGTCGGCCGGCTCCGCCGCCGCCTGGGCCTGCCGCTCGGCTGCCTGGCGGGCGGCGAGCCGGTCCATCCGCTGCCGCGCTCCGGCCGTGTCGCCGGTCAGCACCAGCGCCCGCGCGAGCGCGAACTCCGCCTCGACGCTGGATCCGGCGACCGGTTCAAGCGTTGCGGCGGCCTCCTCCGGCCGGACCGCGGCCAGCCCGGCGAGCAGCGCGGCCGCAGGGTCCTCGGGGTCGGCGAGCGGCACCGGCAGCGCCGCGGCGGCGTCGGCCGGTGCGGGCACGGCGAGCAGCGTGTCGGGGTCGGCGCCGGACCGCAGCGGCGCGGGCGCGCCGGTGAGGAAGCGGTCCGGGCCGAACAGCTCCGACGGAGCCGGGTGCGGCGTGCCGGACTCCTCGGACAGCACCTCGCGCAGTACGCCGGTGATCTGGTCGGCCATCGCGCCAGCCGAGGCGAACCGGGCGGCGGGATCGGCGTGGGTGGCGCGCTGAAGCAGGCGGGCGAAGGAGGGGTGGCGGTCGAGCAGCGGTTCCCGCTGCGGGTCGGGCAGCGTGTGCGGGTGCTCGCGGGTGAAGCTGAACCGCATGCTCAGCACCGCCATGGTGCGCCCGACCGTGTACAGGTCCGAACCGACCGTGGGGCCGAGTGTGCGCAGCTCCTCCTCAGGCACCCGGTAGCCGGGCGTCGTGAACACCGGAGTGTCGCCGTCGCTCATCCGCCGCACGCCGCCCAGGTCGATGAGCTTGATCTGCTCTTCGCTCTGGATCACGTTGTCCGGCTTGAAATCGCAGTAGAGCAGCCCCTTGGAGTGCAGGTAGCCGAGCGCGCGCAGCACCTCCAGCGCGTAGGCGAGGACCTGGGGGACGGGCAGGCAGGCGCCCTCGTCCTGGGCGCGCAGGTCGACGATGAGGTCGCGCAGCGACTTGCCGCCGACGTACTCCATCACGATGTGGCCGGCGCGGATGCGGGTGCGCGGATCGGGGTGCTGCACGAAGTTGAAGATCGAGACGATGTTGGGGTGCTCGACCTCGGCGAGGAAGGCGCGCTCGGCCGCAGCGGTGCGGTGCGCCTCTGCATCGCCGCTGTTCAGCAGGCCCTTCAGTACCACCCATCGATCGCTGACGTTGTGGTCGCGGGCGAGGTAGATCCAGCCGAGGCCGCCGTGCGCGAGGCAGCCGAGCACCTCGTACTGGCCGGCGACGATGTCCCCGGGGTTCAGCTTGGGCACGAAGGAGAACTCGGTGCCGCAGTGCCGGCAGTAGCCCTCGGTGCGGCCCGGCCGCCCGTCCCTGGTGCGCCCCACCGGCTCCTGGCAGTGGCCGCAGAAGCGGTTCTTCTCGGCGACCACCGGGTCGGCGAGGACGGCGGAGGCGGGGTCGCGGGCGGGAACCGGCGGAATCCGCACCAGTCCGATCCCGAGCATGCCGCGGCCGGTGCCCGCGCCCGAGGTTCCGGAGCGGCCGGACATCCGCCCGGACGGCCCGGAGACCGCGCCCGACCCCCCGCCGGGGACGCTCCCGGCCCGGGGGCCGGACAGCGGGCCCGCCGAGGGGCCCGCTCTGCCTTCCCCCGTCCCCGGCGCCGGTCCGGAGACGGGGGTGCTCGGCCCGGCAGGGCCGCTCTGGGGCCGCCCCTGCCGGGGCACGGCGGGCGCGGCGGGCTCCGCCGCGGGCGCCAGTCCGCAGACGGTGCAGAAGCCGTCCTCTACTGCGCCGCGACACTCGGGATCGGTGCAGACGCTCACCCGCCGGCCTCCTTTCCGTGCGTTCCGTACGCGCTGTTCCCGCCGCTGCTGCCCTGGCCGGGGCTGGCAGAGGAAGGCGGCGGCTGCCCGGCCCCGGCCGGAACGGCGAGTGCCCGGCGGAAGCGCTCCACGGCGGCCGCGGCGGCGGCCAGGTCGCACGGCGCAATCCACAGCAGGGCGCCGGCCTCCTGCTGGAGGCGGTCGATGTGCGGCTGTTCGGCCCGGCCGACGCGGGCAGCGCGGGCGGTGTAGGCATCCAGCCGGCCGCGCAGCTCGTCGCGGCGCGCGAGGAGCGCAGAGCAGTCGCGCTCCAGCTGCTCAGCCTGGGCTGCAATGCCGCGGTAGGCGTCCTCTGCATCGGCTACGGCGGCGGGGAGGGACTCCCAGTCGCCGTCCCGGTGGACCGCGTCGACGGCGTCGAGCGGACCGGCGGACCGCTGCGTGAGCGGTGCGGGCACGGTGAGCTGAGGCGGCACCCCGGAGGCGATGCGCTCGGCAGTGGCCGCCCGGACCCCTTCGGCGCGGACCACCGCCTTCCGGGCCGCCGCGGACGCATCTGCCAGCTGCGTGCGCCGCTCGGCGAACCGCAGCCGGAGTTCGGCGGCCTCGCGGACCCGGTCGGCCAGCGCCTCGGCGGAGCGGCCGAGCGCCGCGATCGGCCCGTCCCCGGGCGCCGCGGCGGCCGCCTCCGGCGGTGCTGCCGCGGGGTCCGGATCCGAGGGCGGGTCCAGGGCGGCGGCCGCGAGCGGGTCGCTGCGCAGCAGGCCGGCGGTGCGCTCGTACTCCGCGCGGAACGCGGTCCGGCCGAGGTCGGCGCCGCCCAGCTCGCGCTCGGCGATCGCGTCGGCGCGGTCCGCTGCCCGCGCGGCGGCCTGCATCGCCGGGAATCCGGCGTTCCACGCCTGTTCGACGCGGGCGAGGAAGCCAGCCACCGCGTCGTGCTCGCGCTGGATCCGGTCGAGCGCCTCCGCCAGCGGGATCCGCTCCGGCCGGGCGAAGGGTGCGCCGCTGGCGGGAGGAACCTCGACGGGGGCCGCGGACGGTCCGTTCGCAGCGGCGCCGGGGCTCCCGACGGCGGCCAGCAGCCGCCACAGGGTGGAGACGGATGCGCGGGAGGCCGCCCACTCCTCGCGAGTGGCGCCGGTCAGCGGGGTTCCGGCGAGCAGCCGGGCGGTCACTCCGTTCTCGAACTCGCCGAGGGCCGCACCAAGCCGCTCGCGGACGCGCACCGCGCGGCCGGTCCCGCCCGCTTCGCCCACCGCCTCCGGCCACCCCCTCGCACCGCGCACCGCCCGGGCCCCGCGACCGGGTGGCCGCGTGCGCCGCCCGGGCGCCGAGTCCTCTCGAGTCTCCGGCAGGGCTTCGGCACTGGACAAGGGCGGTCCGGTGTTCGGCCGCCTCTGGCCAGTGGGCGAACCGGACGGCGGTGAACGGGATCTGGCGGCGGGCCGATCAGCGGCAGTGCAACCCCGCTGAGCTGCAGATACTCCGCCCGCAGGCGGACACACGCGGGGCGGCCGTCCCCCCGAGGTGGACGGCCGCCGCCGATCGCGGACCGCCGGAGCAGGCGGCGGCCGCGGGGCCGCGGTCGCCTACACGACGCGCGGCGTCTCGTCGCTCTGGGCGCTGCCGCCGCCGGCCTTGCGGAGCCGCAGGCTGAGCGCGATCAGCACCGCACCGAACACGATGGCGTAGACACCGATGATCAGGGCGATGACCACGGCGCCTTCGATGGGCCAGAGGAACACCAGCAGACCGAAGCAGACGGAGAGCACGCCGCCGAGGATGTACAGCCACTCGCCGGTGATCTCCTTGCGCAGGCGCACGGCGCCGACGATCTCCAGGACACCGGTCACCAGCGCCCAGGCGCCGATGATGAAGGTCAGCACGAGCACGGTGGCCACGGGCCAGAGCAGTGCGGCAAGGCCGAGCACCACGCCGACGGCGGCGTGCACGATGAGGGAGGTGCGCTCGCCGGTACCGGACCGGAACGCCTGGACGGCGGCGAAGATCCCGTCGACCAGGGCCCAGGCGCCGAACAGGACCGCGAGCGCCACGGCGGTCACCCCGGGCCAGAAGACGGCGATCAGACCGAACAGCACGGCGATCACGCCGCGGACGGTGACGACCCACCAGTACCGGCTCATGTATTCGATCATGGTCGGCAGATGCCCGGAAACGCCCGAAATCATCACCAAACGTCGGACAACAGTCACCCAAGGTGAACGACCGCGGCCGGTGTCCGCCCGCCGGTCCGGCCGGCCGCGCACACAGCACGGCGGCCCGCACTCGGGAGTGCGGGCCGCCGAGGGATGCTCGGGTGCGCCGTGCGGGGCGCAGGAGCGGATCAGGCGTCAGCGGCGCCCGGGTGCCGGCGCTCGGTGGGGCCGGTGTAGAGCTGGCGCGGGCGCGCGATGCGCGTCGCCGGGTCCAGCCGCTGCTCCCGCCAGTGCGCCAGCCAGCCGGGCAGCCGGCCGATGGCGAACAGGACGGTGAACATGTTGGTCGGGAAGCCCATCGCCCGGTAGATGACGCCGCTGTAGAAGTCGACGTTCGGGTAGAGCTTGCGCGAGGTGAAGTAGTCGTCGGCGAGCGCCTTGCCCTCGAGCTCCAGCGCGAGCGCGAACAGCTCGTCCGGCTGCTCCTGGCGGTCCAGGATGTCGGCGGCCAGGCCCTTGATCTCGCGGCTGCGCGGGTCGAAGTTCTTGTAGACCCGGTGGCCGAAGCCCATCAGGCGGGTCTTGGACTCCTTGTCCTTGACCTTGGCCAGGTAGGCGTCGATGTCGCCGCCCTGGTCGCGGATGTCCTCGAGCATCTCCAGGACCGCCTGGTTGGCGCCGCCGTGCAGCGGGCCGAACAGGGCGTTGATGCCGGCGGCGACGCTGCCGTAGACGTCGGCCTCGGACGAGCCGACAACGCGCACCGTGGCGGTGGAGCAGTTGAGCTCGTGGTCGACGTGCAGGAGCAGGAGCAGGTCCAGCGCCTTGCTGTAGAGGGCGTCCAGCTCGGCATCGCCGCTGCCGTCGCCGAACAGCATGTGGAGCAGGTTCTCCACGTAGTCCAGCGACGGGTCCGGGGCGATCGGCTCGGCGCCGATGGAGTTGCGGTAGATGTGCGCCGCGATCGTCGGCAGCTTGGCCAACAGCCGGATCGTGGCGGTCTCGACCTGCTCGTCGTCCTTGGGGTCGGCGCTGTCCTCGTAGTACGCGGCCAGCGTGTTGACCGCCGCGGAGAGCAGCGTCATCGGGTGCCCGTTGCGCGGCATCGCGTCGAGCAGGGTGCGCATCTCGTCGGGGATGTCGGCGTGCGTGCGCAGCTGCTCGGCGAACTCCTTGAGCGCATCGGGCTCCGGAAGCTCGCCGCGGATGACGAGGTAGGCGGCCTCAAGGAACGTGCTGTGCTGCGCGAGGTCCTGAATCGGATACCCGCGGTAGCGCAGGATGCCTGCGGCGCCGTCGATGTAGGTGATGTCGGACTGGCAGGATGCGGTGTTCCCGAAGCCCGGGTCCAGGGTCGTCATCGCGGCGCCCGAAAGCAGGGTCTTGACGTCGATGGCCTGGTCGCCCTCGGACCCGGTCAGCAGCGGGAAGGTCGATTCCCCACCGTCGTAGCGCAGCTCGACCGTGCCTTTGCCGTCTTCACTCATGCCCGAGCCAACCTTTCAAGCCTTCCAGGCGGGGTGCGGGGGCGTGCGGAGGGGTGCCCCCGCGACGCTTTCGGGTCTGACACTGGTGCTTTTTATTAAACTCCAGTGAAGTAAAATCATACAATTCTCACGCATTCACGAACAGGTGACGTAAGACACACCAAAACACCCGCCTTGTTTCACTCTAGCGTCAAGAACTGCAACTTTTGACATACGCACGATGATCCGTCCGTCACTCGACGGCAAGCACGGCGCGCGATCCGGGTCGCCGGCCAGAGCTCGGCGCCTCTGTGAGAGTTCCCACCGATCGGCGGTTCACCTGCCCGAAGGCCCCGATCGTGATGAATCCGTAGGGAATTCGTCGCCGTTCACACACGCGATCAGCCAGAAGGGCGATTCCACCGTCATCGCGTCGTGACCGGTTCTTCACCCGGGCACAGCACAGCACGCTCCCGGCGCCATCCGGCGCGGCCGCTGCACCCCTGCCGGGGGCCTTCCCCTACTCCGACGGGTCGACGCCCCCGGCGAGCAGCGGCTCCATCACCAGGTCCGGGTGCTCGCGCTCGATCACCCGCAGCCGCCACTTGTTGTGCACCAGCATCAGCAGCGCGCCGTCGGAGCGGCGGGTCATCACCTCGGCGCCGGACAGGCCGTGCAGCACCGGCGCCGAGGCGGCATCGGTCCGGCGCGCCATCGTGTAGTCGATCGTGTGCAGCTCCACCGGCGCCCGGAACTCGTTCTCCATCCGGTGCTTGACCACGTCGAACTGGAGCGGACCGACCGCCGCCAGCACCGGCGCCTGCTCGCCGCGCACGTCGGAGGTGAGCACCTGCACGACGCCCTCGCTGTCGAGCTGGGCGATGCCGCGCTGGAACTGCTTGTAGCGGCCGGCGTCGGTGGCGCGGGCGACCGCGAAGTGCTCCGGCGCGAAACTGGGGATCGGCGGGAAGAGCACCTTGGGGCCGTCGTAGAGGGTGTCGCCGACGCTCAGCGCCTGGGCGTTGATCAGCGCGATCACGTCGCCCGGGTAGGCGGTGTCGATGGTGGAGCGCTCCGACCCGAACACCGCCTGGGTGTACTTGGTGGCAAACGGGCGCCCCGTCTCGGCGTGGGTGAGCACCATGCCGCGGTCGAACCGGCCCGAGGAGACCCGCACGAACGCCATCCGGTCGCGGTGCGCCTTGTCCATGCCGGCCTGCATCTTGAAGACCTGGCCGGAGAAGGGCGCGGCGACCGGGCGGGGTGCTCCCGCGGTGTCCTCCTTCGCTGCCGGCGCCGGTGCGAGGCGCACCAGCGTGTCCAGCAGCGCACCGACGCCGAAGTTGGGCAGCGCCGCCCCGAACAGCAGCGGCGAGGACTCGCCGGCCAGGAACGACTCCTCGTCGAAGACGGCGCCGATCTCGCCGAGCAGCTCGATCTCCTCGGCTGCCTGGGTCCAGGCCGCGCCCTCGACCTCGGCGGCGCGGTCGTCGCCGAGGTGCTCTTCCTCCGCCTTGGACGCACCGCCCGGGGTGCGGTGGAACTTCACGTAGTCCGACCCGGTGCCGGCATCCAGCAGGCCGCGGAAGTCGCCGGCGATGCCCACCGGCCAGTTCAGCGGGGTGGGGCGCAGGCCGATGCGCTGCTCGATCTCGTCCATGAGCTCCAGCGGCTCGCGGCCCGGCCGGTCCCACTTGTTCACGAAGGTGATGACCGGCATCCTGCGGGCCCGGCACACGTCGAACAGCTTGAGCGTCTGCGGCTCGAGGCCCTTGGCCGAGTCCAGCAGCATGATCGCGCAGTCGACGGCGGAGAGCACCCGGTAGGTGTCCTCGGAGAAGTCCGCGTGGCCCGGGGTGTCGAGCAGGTTGAAGACGCAGTCGCCGTAGTCGATGCGCAGCGCCGCCGACGTGATCGAGATGCCGCGTGCCTGCTCCATCTCCAGCCAGTCCGAGGTCACCCCCCGGCGGTCCCCCTTGCCGTGCACCGCACCCGCCGACGCGATCGCGGCCGCGTGCAGGGCGAGCGCCTCGGTCAGCGTGGACTTGCCCGCGTCCGGGTGGGAGATGACGGCGAAGGTGCGCCGCCGCGCCGCCTCATCCGCGACGGCCGATGCCGCTTCGGAGGGGGCTCGGTCTTCGTCCGTCCGCACACTCACCGCTGCTTGCTCCTCTGTCTCCTCGGTCCCGTCCCGCCGGCCGCGCGGCGCCGGGCTGTGCAGTGTGCTCCGCCCGGCTGCGGGCCGCTCCCGCGAATCTACCGCTCAGGAGGTGTCCGCTGGGTGGTGTCCGCGGCGAGCGGTGCCGTGCGCATCGGCTCGGC
Source organism: Nocardiopsis coralliicola (assembly GCF_054779695.1). NCBI lineage: Bacteria > Bacillati > Actinomycetota > Actinomycetes > Streptosporangiales > Nocardiopsidaceae > Nocardiopsis > Nocardiopsis coralliicola. The sequence continues at coordinate 11,457 of NZ_BAAGXT010000012.1, forward strand.
GGGCCTGGACAGGGCCGCCGCTGCACCCGGGTGCCGGCGGAGGAGGGCGGCTACCCTCCGAGCGCGTCCGGCTCGCTCTGCTCCAGCGCGGTGCGGACGCCGCGCAGAACCTCCGCGGTGCCGGTACCGGCGGGATAAACGGCGACCACCACACCGCCCGGCGCCGCCGGCTCCGGGGCGCCGCTGCGCAACCGGTCGGCGAGCGGGCCGGTGACGAACGCCATGGCCGCGTCGAGGCGGTCCCACGGCGGCGGGTCCGCGGGGGCCCGCAGCCAGCCGCGCAGCACGTGGTTGTGTGCGGCGATGACGGCGGCGGCCACCGCTTCGGCGGCCAGCGCCCGCTCCCCGTCGCTCTCCCCGCCGGCCAGATGGCGGCTGAACGCGGCCTGGTAGCGGGCGGTCATCGCGATCTCCCGGTCGCGCAGCCGCGGCACGGCGCGGACCAGCCGGAACCGCGCCGCCGCCACGACGGGCGAGGCGACGTAGCCGCCGAAGACCATCCGCGCCGCGCCGACGACGGCCGCGACGGGGTCGCCGCCGCGGGCCGCGTCGAGGTGGCGGCGGACGACGTCGGCGAGGTCGTCGAGCTCGCTGAAGAGGAGGTCCTCCTTGGTGCCGAAGCGGCGGAACAGGCTGCGCCGGCTGAGTCCGGCCGCCTCGGCGATGTCGCCCATCGTCGTGGCCTCATAGCCGGCCCGCTCGAAGAGGCGCACCGCAGCCGCGACGACCTCGCGCCGCTCCGGCCGGCGCGCCGGATCGCCCCCACCGGGCGCCTCCCCCGCCCGCGAACCGTCCTCCGCCGCCCTGGGCCCTGCGCTGTCCGGCATCGGCTTCCCCCGTTCCCGTAGAACCGTGCACCGGTCCTCTATGCTGTCACTGAATGCCAGGATCCGGCACGCAGTGCCGACGGGGTGACGACGGACGCGAGGAGACGCCATGAGCTTCGACCTGTTCACGACGGCCGAAGAACACGAGGAGCTGCGGGCGGCGGTGCGCGCCGTCGCCGACGACAAGATCGCCCCGCACGCGGCCGAGGTCGACGAGACGTCGTCCTTCCCCCAGGACGCCTACGACGCGCTGCGCGCCACCGACTTCCACGCCGCACACATCCCCGAGGCCTACGAGGGCGTCGGCGCCGACGCCCTCGCCACCTGCATCATCATCGAGGAGGTGGCGCGCGCCTGCGGATCGTCCTCGCTCATCCCCGCGGTGAACAAGCTCGGCACGATGCCGCTGATCCTCGGTGCCTCCGAGGAGGTCAAGCAGCGCTACCTGGCGCCGGTCGCGCGCGGCGAGGCGATGTTCTCCTACGGCCTGTCCGAGCGGGAGGCCGGATCCGACACGGCGAGCATGCGCACGCAGGCCCGGCGGGACGGCGACTCCTGGGTGCTGAACGGCCAGAAGTCGTGGATCACCAACGCCGGCGTCAGCGAGTACTACACGGTGATGGCGGTGACCGACCCGGACGGCAAGCGCGGCAGCAACGTCACCGCGTTCGTGCTGCACGCCGACGACGCCGGCTTCACCCTGGGCGAACCGGAGCGCAAGCTCGGCATCAAGGGCTCGCCCACCCGCGAGCTCTTCTTCGACGGGGTCCGCATCCCCGACGACCGCCGGGTGGGCGATGTCGGCGCCGGCCTGAAGATCGCCCTGCGCACCCTCGACCACACCCGCGTCACCATCGGCGCCCAGGCTGTCGGCATCGCCCAGGGCGCGCTCGACGCCGCGGTCGCCTACGTCAAGGAGCGCAAGCAGTTCGGCAAGTCCATTGCCGAGTTCCAGGGGCTCCAGTTCATGCTCGCCGACATGGGCATGAAGCTCGAGACCGCGCGCCAGATGGTCTACACCGCGGCCGCGAAGTCCGAACGCAACGACGCCGACCTCCCCTTCTTCGGCGCCGCCGCCAAGTGCTACGCCTCCGACGCCGCCATGGAGATCACCACCGACGCCGTCCAACTCCTCGGCGGCGCCGGCTACGTCAAGGACTTCCCGGTCGAGCGCATGATGCGCGACGCGAAGATCACCCAGATCTACGAGGGCACCAACCAGATCCAGCGCATGGTGATGGCTCGGCAGCTGCTGAAGTAGCGCGGCGCCGGCAGCCCCGGCCGCAGGCTCTTCGACGAGCTTGCGGCCGGGGCTGCCTCTGTCTCCGGGGTCCGGAAACGATTCCCCGTGGATTTCCGGCACACGCCCCGGTGTCGGCCGGCGACATTTTTCCGGGTGCTCCGGAAGAGGATCCGCTCAGGGGGTCACCAGGAAAGTCGTCCCGGGGGTATTCTCTCGCAATCGACGGCGCCAGAAGGGCCCGCCGTTGCCGGACGCGAATCCCTGAACCGAATACGCGGTGCCGGCAGGAACCGGGTTGGCGGCGTATTCCGGACCGCCGATGGGCCGAGTGGCGACGGTATTCCAGCGATGCCCGCTCCCTTCCGAGCGGCACTCGCATTCCGCACGCGCGCGGACCCGCGAAAGGGGCGCCGATGGAGGCCGAGGTACAGGAAGCTCAGGGCAGCGAAAGGCTGCACGGAGCGCTCCAGGATGCGGAACACCAAGGGCTGCGGAGGGCCCAGGTCGCGCAGCGATGGCGCAATGGCGCACGTGTGGCCGGAACCGGATCCCTTCTCCTCGCCGGAGCGGGCGCGGCAGCGGCAGCGCTCGCCCCGGCCGCAGCCCTGCTCGCGTACACCGCCGTCATGGCCGGCGGCGCGGGTGTGCTGGCTTCGCTGGCCGTCAGGCGTTCGGCGCGGTCGGAGCTGAGCGCCGGGGAGGAGCAGGCGGAGAATTCCCGGCAGGCGCGGGCCCTGCTCGACCAGGAGCACACCGCTGGCCGGCTGCCGGAGTCCGTTCGTGAGTACTTCTCCTCGTGGGACGCGACCGAACTGGAGAACGGGGCGGTCCTACGGCTAAGGGATTCGGACCGGAACGCCTCCGAGGCCGTCGAAGCGCGGTCGTACCGGGCCATGGCCGGACTCGCCGCAGCGGCTCTGGCGGCCATGGCGGCGGGAATCGGAGCCCTGGTGGGCTTCGGTGCAGCCGCGCTGGCGATCGGGGCGGTGGGCGCCGGCTCGGCGCTGCTCTCCCTGGCCTCTGGAATCCGTGCCCGGCGCCGATCCGCTCAGAACGCCGAAACCTGGGCGCACGTCGGGCTGCTGTGCTCGGAGATCTCGGCGCGCACCGCGGAGGACGCCCGCGCGCGCAGCGCCGCCGAAGCGCCCGCCCCCTTAGAGTACCCGCACCCCGGGCCAGCGCCCTCACTGGCCGGTCGTGCCCTGCGCGTCGGGGCACACATCGCGGTCGACCTCCTCCGCACCACTCCCAACAGCCGATACTCCGCGGTGAGAGCAGGCAGCAGGGCTGCGGGAACCGCCCTGACGGCCCGCCGCCGTCCGGGCGCCGCGCGCCCGCCCCGAACGGGGAAGGGCCGCGGCTGACGATCCGATTCCCGCCGCGCCTCCCGGCATGAAGCACCATCGGGGATTCCAGTGATTGGACGGAGACAATGAAGGAAGACGGAAGCAGGTCGAAGACCGAGGCCGTCCCGCCGGCGCAGCAGGGAACCGAAGCCCTCATCCTCGGACCAGAGAACCCTTTTACCGGGCTCGGGAAGGGAGACCGGACCACCAATCGGGAGCGAGCCGAACGAACCGCCAGGGGGCTGCGCGGAAGGTTGGACAACCTCGATAGGAAGGGGAAATCCCGCTAGGGGCAGGAATACTCCCCGCCCCTGCGGTGCGGCAGCGGGGGCGGGGGAATCTGGGTGAGCTGAGGAGGCAGTGTCTGCCGCGATCTCCCCTGTCAACCGCGGAACGGACAGCCGTCTCCCGCCTTCTCCCCCTCACCTCCGGCCAAAGCGGCCGCATGGCCCGAAGGCGGGGACTGCACGCCGCTGCCCCGTCGCCCCTGAGCAGCGGTGCGCGGAGCTACTTGGCCCGCGGGCGGCGCGGCGGGCCCGGCTGCCGGCGCGGCCGACTGCCTGATTCCGTTCGGCCCCCGGCCGGCCTGTTCGCGGAGGAAAGCGGGGGCGCCTGGTCATTGCCGACGACGGACCCTTCCGCGCCTCGCCCCGCCCGCGGGGCGAAGGGACTCTTGGCCGGTTTGACCTGCACCGCGCTCCGCTCCCCGGGCTCTTTGAGTCTGTGCTGCGCACGGTCAACCTTGAGCAGGCTCCCGTGGGCGAGCATCGAATGCAGGACCACGGAGTTCACGGCGTTCACCATCGAGAAGACGGCCATCCCGAGGCCGGCGCCCAGCGTGGCAATTCCGATGGCGAGCCCGCCCGCCGCCGGAGCGGCTGCGGCAGCAAGGATCAGCCCGATGGCCAGCACGGCGCCCCCGGCCCCCCGGACGGCGGTGCGGCGGCGCTGGGCGCGGTCGTGCATGTAGTCGCTCTGGGCCTGCACGTAGTCCCGGACCTTCGCGGTCGGCGCCCGCTTCACCTCGTCCGAGCGGAGTTCCTCGGCGAGAGTCCTCCCGGACGCCGCTCTCAGCTGCGCGGCGGCAGCCGACGCCGCCAGCACGGTCCCGGCCAGACCGGCGGCTGATGCCAGCCACACCCCGCCGTACTGCTGAAGCGCGTCAGGCGCACCGGCCCCGTACGCGGCAGAACCTCCCATCGCCGCAAAGGCGACGACCGCAATCCCACCTGACCAGTTGCGCACGCGGCGGTTCCCGGCGGAATCATTACTCCAATCCCTGGATATCACCTCCGATTCGCTGAGCTCAGCACTCATTCCATCCTCCATGATCGAAAAGCGAAGCGGTTCCCATTCAGCAGCCCTACTCCAGACCTGGAATCCGGCGCTCCCGGGGGGCGTTCTCCGGCATCCGTTCACCCCTGTTCGGGCGGGCAGCAGCCCGGACCCATCAGCCTGGCGAACGGAATACTACGTCACCGGACTGCTCTCCGTAATCCCGCCCGCGATTACCTCGGATGGTTCTTCGGAATGAGTACGGATCACCACTCGCCGGTGGCCGCGCGGAACACCGGACATTTACCGGGCCTTCCCACCCTCGCCACTCCCTGATCTACCACACGTTCCCTCTGGGACACGCCAACTGGGCCGCGCTCCCAGACGGAGCCTCCACGGCCCTTACTGCCATCCTGTTTGCAAGGACGAGATCAGCACCCTTTCTGCACGGGCTGCCACTGGCGAACGAGAGCGCACCCTACGAACTCCGCCGGGTCTGGCAGCGCCGATTTCCGACGGCCGCCGTGCTGGCGCCGCGAAATGGGGTAAGTGATTCGGCATCTTAAGCGCGGTGGTCCGACGCGTAATAGCGGAAGATGTCGCAGCAGTACTGGAACTCGCCCATGAGGCGCTGGGATTCGATGAGGAGAACGCCGTAGGGGAGGGTGAGGTCCTCGAAGTCGGGGGCGCCCTGCCGGCCGCGGTAGTCGGTCAGTTCGGAGCACCGCTGCTGGGCCTGTTCGCAGCGCTCGCCCAACTCGGTGGCCTGCTCCTCCAGGCGGTCCTCGTCGATCCGGCTGAAGGTGTCGGCGACTCCGCCGAGCGCCTCCAGGAAGTCGCCGTAGGAACGGAGGAAGCCCGTGTGGGTCGAGGCGCCCTCCCCGTCGGACCACAGGTAGAGCGCCCGCGCGAGTGAGCCCAGTTGCCGGACGGCCCGCCCGAGGCCGTCGATCAGCTGCTCGTAGCCGTCGAAGGACGCCTGCATCCGGTGCCGCGTCCAGAGCCGGGCCGGGTTGTACAGCCCGCTCTCCCGGGCCGTCTCCACCGAGGAGCGCGCCTGCGCCACGGTGGACTCGATCTGCTCGGAGCGGTTCCACCACCGCTGCGCGGTGTCCTCCTCCACGGCTCCCTCGCCCAGTGAGCGCCCGATGTCTCCCAGCAGGTCGCACACCGAGTGCGCCAGCTCGTTGACGCCCTTCTCGGCGCTGCGGTAGCGCAGCGGTGGAAAGACCACGACGTTGACGGCGATCCCGACGGCGCACCCCATCAGCACGAGCAGCAGGATCTCGCCGAGGGCTTCGAGCCGGCCGCTGAAGCCGCCCGCGGTGAGGAAGCTGGAGAAGGCGAAGATGGCCGCCGTTGCCACCTGGTTCGCCTGCGCACCGAGGAACCTCAACCGCCCCAGGCTCAGAGCGATGAGGGCGACCACCGCGAAGGTGAGGACGGTGGGTCCGATGGTGAAGGACAGGAAGGCCTGGACCCCGATCCCCAGCACGACGGCGCCCACGTAGCGCAGCGACTGGACCACCGAGCTGTACACGGTGACCTGCATGATCAGGATCGCGGTGAACGGAGCGAACGCCGCTGACTGCGCTCCGATCAGGCTGTTCGCGGCGAACCACGAGATCGACGCCGCCAGTGTGCTCTTCGCGATCAGCAGCAGCGTCCGCCGCTCGTAGCCGTCGCTGCCCCAGGCACGGGAGAACCACTCCCGTGCCGCTCTCAGGCGATTGCGCAGCATGCCCGCCCCCGGTGCGCTCGTCCGGCCTGCAGCCCCGCCGCCCGCCCAATGGACGGACCGGCGGAGGCTTCCGTGCTCACCGCAGAGCGCGGTTACCCGTCTTCCTCGCGCAGCGCGTTCTCCTCCGGAGCCGCCGCGGGGTCATCGGCCGTGCGCGGTGTCCCGCCGACGCCCCGCTCCTCGGGAAGGTCCTCCCCGTCAATCAGCGTCTCCGGCGGCCCGTCCGGCGCCGCAGCCCCGACCGCCCCGGGGGTATCGGGCTCGCCCCGGGCGAGCGCCTGGTCCAGGGGCTCCCCCGCCTCCCGCTCGGTGCCGGTGGACCCCACCTCGTCCATCCGGGTGGGCTGCTCCCGGTCCGGATCGGGCAGCGGCTGGTCCTCGGTCGCGTCCTCCTGGGCCGGCAGCCCGGCCTCCTCCCAGTCGCGCGCATCCGGATTCACCGGGTCCCCGCGCCGGTCATCCCCGTGAGTACTCATACAACCCATCCTCACCGCAGCAGCGGCTCCCATACATGCACGGCGCGCTGGATCACCGCTGAATCCGGCCGCCTCGGCCGCGCAACCAGCTGAGGGATCCCCCGGTTCGGGAGACCCGCCGGGACCCGGTCCTCCGCCGCCCGGCGATTCCGTCGGCGGCGGTCCGCGCCGAATCCGGCTGCCGGCCGGCCGCTGCCGAGGCAGGCAGCGCTGCGCCGCGCGCAGCCGGCTCCTTCGGGGCGGCCGGGCTCGGTGTGGCGCCCCGCCCGAACAGCTCCGCCTCTCGGCGCAGGAACCGCTCCGCGTTGGCGGAGGCGCGTGCCTCGGCGCGTTCGCTGCGCATGTCGCGGGCGGCCTCGAAGGATCGGAACGCCGAGTACAGTGCGCCCGCCCCGAGAATGACGAGCCCGATCGGCCCTCCGACGCCCAGGGCTGCCCCGGCCACCGCTGCGAGCGCGGCCAGGCCGAAGGCGCCGGAGACGGCGGCGTGCGTGCGTGCCTCGGCCCGCGAAGTGCGCGAAGCCGTGTACGCCACCTCGTACTCTCTGAGGCTTCGGGCAAAACTCTCCGGAGCCACCGGCTTCCGCTCCCGGAACTCCTCCAGGTACGCGCGCATGGCCTGTGCCGACCGTGCTTCCGACACTCCTTGCAGCGCTCGTGCCAGAAGCCCCGTAGCCGCAGCCCCCGCGAGCGAGGCCGCCCCCAGGCCCGCGGCCTGCCACACCCCGCTCCCGCCGACGGCGAGCCACGCGGACCCCGCCGCACCGACCAGCGCCAGGGCCGACCACCCCAGACCATCGCGCGCGCGTCCGCGCGCCCCGAATACGATGTCCTCTTGGTAAAGGTCCATTCGCGCAATCGCGTCATCGGCGGCCTGCATATCATCCACCACGGCTCTCGACTCCCAGAATTCGAACTTTCCTGGAAGGCTATTTGCCGCACCGCCCGATGGCGGATTCCGTTACCCGCGATTCCCCGCGATTTCATTCTACATTGTCGCCCGCCGCCACCCCCGGTTGAGCGATCACAACATACGCTCCCGCAGCGCTTCACCTGCGCCCATTTTTTCCATTCCCGCGCAGGCCGCCAGGGCGCCACTTTCGGGTTCTCTTCCCTCACGGAACAGGCCACGGAGGCGTCTTCTCCAGATCACCGCGGACGGCGGGGCAACGCCACCGTCTGTCATCCCCGGCCTCTGAAATCTGTGCCGCGCTGTTCGCCGAGCGACGGCCGACGGGGCACGTCCGCACCGCCGGCCCGTTTACCCGCCTCAGCGCCGGAGCGCCGCTCCACTGCTTCACCGACCGGCATGGCCGAACCGAGACCCGCCACGCCCCCTGACGCGGCAGCCGGCTCCGCAGCGGCCTCCAGCCCGGGCGCCTCAGCCCCACCTCGCGGAAGGGCAGATTCCACTCCCGGGATTTCAGGGGAGGCATGGTTATCTCGCCCCTCCATGCGAAGCCTCACCTCCGAGACACGGTCCACCCACTCCGCGACATCACTCAGTTCCGGGGCGCCCCCCGAGTCCATCTGGATTCTACCCGCTCGAAACGCCTCCAATTCTATTTCCGTAATCGTTTCTTCTTTCAGCTCCCTAGAACTCCGATCCCAAGCAATTCCGGTTTCAGGGTCAACGGAATGATTGATTACAAATGGACAGTTCTCAGGATGGAGAATCTCGGTTGTCGAGATATTCTGCCGTCGGGCATCGTCCAGAAGAATTTTCTCCACTTGGTCCAGATACTTTCCCGGAAGCCGAGCATTGTCACCGTGAGAGCCAGCTGGACTAATTCCAAGGACGATCGACCGGTAGTGTCGGGAGTCCCGCGAAAAGGAGTCTCCATGAATCCGTTCGTTCAATTGGACCGAGACCACGGCAAAATTCCTGACTCGCCTTATTCGGATCATCCCAGCGGGGATCCGGATTCGCCTGCGCAATGAAACGGGAGGGATAATCCTACGGTCCACCATGTAGTCGGGAAGGTTGGCATACTTCCCTTTGTCTTCGTAAGAGATGGACCCAAGGTTCTTTAGTTGCGGGATGAGTACCCAGCGATAGAAACTCGGCCGAAATGGAGATCTGGGGCCATAGCCGAGGTCGCCCAGGGCCGAAATCAGCGAGGCCTCGTCTACGCCCAGTTCCTGTCCAGAACCGTTCCCTGGAAAGAACTTGGAGAAAAGCGACTTCACTCTCTCCAGCAGGCGCGACGCGCCACTCGAACCGATTCTCTCCTTGGCGCCTAGGATTTCACTTCGACGCCTGGATAATTCCCTACCCCTGCGCCCTGACCGCTTCCTGATCCTCTTCCAGGTTTCAGTCCGGTCAAACCAGCCTTCTATGTTCCCGCTGTAGCACCGCCACCCCCCAGTCGGCTTCGGAAGGCCGACAATCCAACGCGATACCACTTCCCGGTCAACGAAGAAGTCGGCTTCTAATTCAAGGAAACGATCATTGGCAACAGTGCCTGAATACCGCCCATAGGTGCTCTCTACAATAGCCTCCAACTTCATATAGATTTCCCGGACTTCACTCTTCGGCAGGAATCCGGCCAGTAGCGAAGCGCAATCGATGGCATCCCTCAACTCCTGGACATGCTCCTCCCCCTCCTTCCCCAGCTCGATTTCCCTTTCGATGCGCTCCCTTTCGGACGGAAGCACCTCATGCGGGCGTTCCAGCTGGGAATAGGGAAAATCGCTCTCCTCGCCGCTGTCCGACCAGAACAGCCTCTTGCTGATCAACCGGGCTGGAGTATCAGGAGGAAGCCCCCACGCCACGGGGTTCCTTGCAATCCTTGTCCGTACACTCGGGACCCTGGATGAATTTTGGATCACTTCCGCAGACCGGGCTATCCCGAAAACGTCGACCCGGCTATCCGCCCGCACAGCGGCAACTACGTAGAGCCCGGGATTCTCCGGGACCTGCTGATACCGGAAGGCATCCCCTGCTACCCGTCTTAGCTCGTACCAGCGACCCTTGCGGAACCTGATCACCCCGTGCGAATCCCTGTTGTGCACTATGGATTGCACGGCATCTACCGCTTGATTGCGCTGCTCAAGCGTTAATCCAGACCATTCATTCCGGCACTCTGGACCAACCAGACTGATCCCCATCCGCTCCAAGTCAATTTCATCGAAATGCAATCCAGGCACCCGCAATCAAGGGAGAGACCATTCCGATCAGAAATCCGAAACGCACTTCCGAGCGAAGGGGCGATTCGGCTGGATCTCACAATCGGTTTCCCAATAGTGCCAACCGGGGGCAGAATTGAGAAGTGTCGCCGTGCGCCATCGACGAGTGGCGGGACATCACCCTGCCGCGGCAGCACCCTGCTGTGCCGACTGGTTGCGGGCGCAGGGCCACGCACTCCTGCCTGGCTCGCGGAGCCGCAGCTCCGGCGGAGCGTCAGGACGCCGGTTCGAAGGATTCTGCGATGGTGTCCAGGTGGGCGCGGTTGGCGTCCCAGGTGTCTTCGGGGGAGACGAGGAAGAGGGCGTAGCCCTTGTCTTCGGTGTGGAAGGCGCGGTTGACGGCGTGGCGGTCGTCGAAGGTGAACTCCCAGTCGGCGGCGCTGACGTAGGAGTCGGCCCAGTCGGCGTCGACCGCGGAGATGTCCTTCTTGCTGTAGCCGGAGAAGTTCTGCGAGATCGCGCCTTCCTGCTGCTCCCAGTCGCGCAGCGCGTCGTCGCCCGGGGAGTCGGTCTGGTCGATCTGCAGGTAGCCGCCGCCCGGGAGGTCGAAGAAGACGCTGGTGCCCTCCTGGCGGTCGTACTCCCAGCCCTCCGGGAGCTCCGCGGAGAAGCCGGTGGGGTCCTCGTAGCGCTCGACCGGTTCGGCGGGCTCGGTCTCCTCGTCCTCCGGGGCGTCGTCGGACTCGTCGCCGGCTCCGCCGCCGGAGGCGTCCTCCTCGTCGGCGGGCGGCGAGGACGCGGCGCTCTCGCCGCCAGCCGCCGGGCCGGCCTCGTCGCCCGTGCCGCCGTTCGCGCCGAACCAGAAGGCGAGGCCGACGGCCAGTACCAGCGCCAGGCATCCCGCGAGCACCAGCAGGGCCGCCTTTCCGCGGCCGGAGCGGGGCGCCTCGGCGGCCGCTGCCGGTCCCGGCGGCTGGTAGATCGGGCGCCCGCCGCCCGCACCGCCATCCGCTCCGCCGGCCGCGGCGACCGCGGTGGCTGCGCCCTTCTGCATCGCGTCGCGGTCGGCGCGCGCCTGCGCCGCTTCTGCCTGGGCCGACGCCTCCCGCAGCAGGCGGTGCGCCTCGGCGATGTCCGGGCGGGCCTGCGGGTCCTTGGTCAGCAGCGCCTGCAGCGGCTCGGTGAGCGCTCCGGCCGATGCGGGGGGCGGCACGTCCTCGCTGACGATCGCGGTCAGCGTGGCGACCGCGCTCTCCCTGCTGAACGGCACCGCGCCTTCCACCGCCTGGTACAGGGTGACGCCGAGCGACCACACGTCGGCCGCCGGGGTGACCGGCCGGCCGTGCGCCTGCTCGGGCGCGAGGTAGCCGGGGGAGCCGACGAGGAGGCCGGTCCGGGTGAGGTTGCTGGTGCCCTCCAGCCGCGCGATGCCGAAGTCGGTGAGGACCGCCCGGTCGCCGGCGGCGATGAGGACGTTGCCCGGCTTGATGTCGCGGTGCACGATCCCCTTGCCGTGCGCGATCGAGAGGGCCGTCGCCATCTGCACGCCGATCTTGGCGGCCCGCGCCGGCGCGAGCGGCCCGTCCTCCTTGATGACGTCGCCGAGCGAGCGCCCGTTGACGAGCTCCATCACGATCCACGGCCGGTCGTCGCTCTCCACCACGTCGTAGACGGTGATGATGGACGGGTGGCCGAGCCGCGCCGCGCTGCGGGCCTCCCGCAGCATGCGGGTGCGGAGGACCTCCACTTCCTGCTCCGGCAGCTGCGGTGAGATGAGGAGCTCCTTGACCGCCACCGGACGGTCGAGGAGTTCGTCCTGCCCCTTCCAGACGCGGCCCATTCCACCGGCACCGATGAGCTCGGTGAGGCGGTAGCGCCCGGACAGGAGGTGTCCGGGACCGATGTGCTCTGTACTCATTGGTGGGGATTCCTCGGGTCGGCGGGGGATGGGACGCGATCGGAGCGTTACCAAGGCGAGTCTAAATCCCCACCAACGCGTGGATAGACGACGGCGGCCGCCGCTTACCGATTCCCTACACGGCCTGCTCTACGCTGGCGCTCGTGACATGCCCGAAATGCCAAGGATTCCTGCAGACAGTCCAGCGCCAGGGGATTCACCTCGAGCAGTGCCAGGGCTGCCAGGGGATCTTCCTCGATCGCGGTGAGCTTGAGCAGATCATCGCCGCCGAAAAGCGCCACTACGGGGGCGGCGCACCGCCGTACGCCCCGGGTGGCCCGCACGCTGCCCCGCACGGCGGCCACGGCTACGCCGACTCGCCGCGGGGCTACCGCGGCGGGTACTCGGACTCGCCGCGCCCCTACGGCGGCCACGGCTACTCCGACTCGCCCCGGCCCTACGGCCAGCGCCGCCGCAAGAAGAGCTTCCTGGAGAACCTCTTCGATTGAACCCGCTGATCTGCGGGTCGTGCGGTGAGTACGACCCGGAGCCCGTCCGCGTGCCGGTCGGTCTGCACTGCCGCCACTGCGGCCGCGACCGCCCGTACCGGCGGGCTCCGCTCTATTGCGTCACCGGGCCCAGCGGCACCGGCAAGTCCACCGTGGGCCGGGTGCTGCTGGAGGCGCTGTCCGACCGGTTCGTCGTGCTGGAACAGGACGTGCTGTGGGTCGGCGCGCTCCGCGATCCCTCGGGAGACCAGCGGGCGTTCCGCTCGACGTGGCTGCGCACCGCCGCGATGATCCAGCAGAGCGGCCGTCCGGTGGTGCTCTGCGGCACCGTGGTGCCGCCCGAGTTCGAGCCGCTGCCCGAGCGCGCCCTCTTCTCCTCGATCCACTACCTGGCCCTGCGCTGCGACCCGGAGGTCCTCGCACCGCGGCTGCGCGCCCGCCCGGAATGGCGGCAGTGGGACGAGGCGCGCATCGCCGAGATGCTGGACTACGCCGCCTGGCTGGACGAGTGCGCCGCGGAACTGGATCCGCCGGTCACCCTCCTCGACACCACCTCGGCCGCCCCCGCGGAAACCGCGGAGGCCGTCCGCTCCTGGGTGGAGCGGACCGCCGCAGCCGGCGAACCGGCCGGCGCCGCCTGACCTGCAGGCCGCTCGGAGCCGGCTCTGCGCCCCTGGCCCCGCCCTGCACGCCGCCGCCGTGCACCGCTTCCGTGCCGCCGGCGGAACGCCGGCACCGCCATCGCCGGGCATCGGGCCGATGGGGCAGCCGGCCCCCAGAGCCGCCGCAGCGGCCACGGCCGGTACCGCGCCGGACGCGCAGAGGCGCAGGGCGTACCCGCGGCTCCCCCGTCGGACCGCCGCTGCGCCGCGTGCCGTGCTGCGCCTCCCGGATATCCCGGGACGCCCGGATGCGCTCCGCCCGCGCGAGCGGCCGGTTCCGCTCACACCGCCCCGGTCCGTCTCCTGCCGGGCTGTCCCGCCCCTCGCGGGGCCATGGGCGGCGGGGAGCGGCCCCCGCGGCACGGCCCCTCCCCCGTCGGAGAGGGGGAAGGGCCGTGCCGGGTCAGCCGAGGGCTTCGGTCGGCGGGAGCCGGGCCGCGCGGACTGCGGGCAGCAGCCCGGCCAGCGCACCGATCAGCACGGTGGCGGCGACCCCGCCGGCCAGCGCCCACGGGGGCACGGCAACCGTCCAGCCCTGGGCCAGCGCGTATCCGGCCGTGACGGCGGCTCCCAGGAGGGTGCCGGCCGCGCCGCCCAGGGCGGACAGCGCCACCGCCTCGACGAGGAACTGCGCCCGGATCTGCTGCCGCGTGGCACCGAGGGCGCGGCGCAGCCCGATCTCGCCCCTCCGCTCGAGGACGGAGATCACCATGGTGTTGGCGACCCCGACCCCGCCCACCAGGAGCGCCACTCCGCCCAGGCCCAGCAGCAGCCCGGAGAGCGTCCGGTCGGCCTCCTGCTGCGCGGCGAGCGCGTCGGAGGGCCGGGATACCGCCACGTCGCGCGGCTGCTCGGGGTGGGCGGTCCCCGGGAGCACCTCCCGGACGGACTGCAGCCGCTCGGGGTCGGCCCGCAGGTAGACCCGGGTGGGGTGGCCGGAGAAGCCCAGCTCCCGCTCTGCCGCCTCCCACCCGACCAGGGCCGCGGTGTCCAGCTCCGGGGCCAGTTCCACCCGGTCGAGGATGCCCACCACGCTGAAGTACTCGCCCCCGATCAGCACGCGCGTCTGGGGGGTGACCCGGGTGATGCCGAGCCGTTCCGCCGCAGTGGCGCCGAGGACGGTCGCGGGGTACTGCGCGGTCCCGCTGTTGAGCCACGCCCCCGCACTGGTGCGGGCGCGCAGCACGTCGGACAGGCCGGTGCCGGCGGCGTAGACGGTGAGGCCCCCGGACTCCTCCTCGGGGATCAGGTCGGAGCGGTAGACCGACGCGTCCTTCACCTCCCCCGTCTGGCCGACATCCAGGACCCCCGGGATCCTGGCGGCGCGGTCGGCCGCCTCGGGCGGCAGCCGCGCCTCCTCGCCGAAGAGCGTCTCGCCCGGTTCGGCGGTGACCAGGTTGGTGCCCAGCCGCTCCAGGCGCTCCTCCAGACCCGCGCGGCCCGAGGCGGAGATCCCGACGACGGCGACCATCGCCGCGATCCCGATCGCGATGCCGAGCGCGGAGAGCACCACCCGCAGCGGCCGGGCGCGGAGTCCCGCCAGCGCGGTGCCCGCCAGATCGCGCGGCGCCAGCCCGGACGGGCGGGGCGGAGGGCTCATCCGCGCACCTCCCCGGGGGAGCGCTCGTCCGCGGTGACCACGCCGTCGCGCACCCGCACCCGGCGGGGCAGCGCGGCCGCGAGCTCGGTGTCGTGGGTGATGACGACCACCGCGGTGCCCGCCGCGTTGAGTTCGCGCAGCAGCTCCACCACCGCGGCCCCGCTGGCGGTGTCCAGCGCTCCGGTGGGCTCGTCGGCGAGGAGCAGCGCCGGCTCGCCCACCAGCGCCCGCGCCACGGCCACCCGCTGCCGCTGGCCGCCGGAGAGCGCGCCGGGCCGGTGGGTGAGGCGGTCACCGAGACCCACCCGGTCCAGCGCCTCTGCCGCGCGCCGGCGCCGGATGCGCGCCGGCACTCCGGCATAGAGCAGCCCGTCAGCCACGTTGTCCCGGGCGCTGGCGCCGGGGTCCAGGTGGAACTGCTGGAAGACGAAGCCCAGCGACCGGGCGCGCAGGGCCGACCTCGCGTCGTCGCCCAGCGCACCCGCGTCGTGGCCGTCCACCCGCACGGTGCCCGCGGTCGGCACGTCGAGCATGCCGAGCAGGTGGAGCAGGGTGGACTTGCCCGAGCCCGAGGGGCCGACGATGGCGAGCAGCTCGCCGCGGCCGATCCGCAGATCCACCCCGTCCAGCGCCCGCACACCGCCGGGGTAGTGCCGGGCGGCCCCTTCCAGTTCGGCCGCAGGCACCTCCGCCGCGCCGCTCACTCCGGCACCACCACATCTGCTCCTTCTTCCACGTCTCCCTCGATCTCCACCAGTCCGCCGGCGAACATGCCGGTCTCCACCGCGACGTCGGCCACCTCGCCGCCGGGGCCCAGCACCGAGACCCCGTAGCCGCCGCCGGGCAGCGCGATCAGCGCACCGACCGGCACCGCGAGTACGTCCTCCCGGGTGTCCGTGCGGACCTCCACGTCCACCGGCGCCTGGTCCACGAACGCCTCGCCGAGGTCCTCCTCCGGCTCCACCTCGACCGGCAGCACCGGATCGGAATCGCCGCCCTCGCCCTCGCCGCCGTCCGGCTGCTCGGCGACGGTGCCGACCGCGGTGACGCTTCCGGCGACGCGCTCGCCGTCCGGGAGCACCAGTTCGACCTCGCCGCCGACCTCCACGAGTCCGCGGTCGGCCACGTCGACCTCCGCCCGCACGACCGGGTCGGTGGCCGCGGCCTCCAGCACCGGTTCCGACCCGCCGAGCCGCTGCCCCTTCTGCGCTTCGCGCCCGGAGACCAGCAGCGGACCGGGGGCGAACCAGATCCCGGCCGGGTCGGCCTCTCCGGTGGGTTCGGCGCCGGTGTCGCGCTGCCAGCGCTCGACGGCAGCCGCAGTCGCCCAGGTGTAGTGCTGGTCGGGGGTGAAGCCGGTGTAGCCGAGCTCGGCCAGGGCCTGCTCGAAGCGGCGCACGTCCTCGCCCCGGTCCCCGGGGGCGAGCGCGCGGTGCGCGGGCGTGTCTCCGCGGAGCAGCACCACGGGGCGGTCGTCCACCTCGTAGAGGACCTCGCCGGGGTCGACCGTGCTGCCCGTCTTCGGCAGCTCGGTCACCACCCCGTCGCCGCCGGCGAGCACGTCGCCGGCGCCGCGGTGGCCGAAGGTCCCGTCCAGGGTGGCGTGTTCGCTGAGGGTGGTGCGCGCGACCTCCGCGCTCGCCCCGGTACCGGCGGCGGACTCCTCCCCGGCACCGGATCCGGCCCGGTCGGCGAGGGCGACCGCGCCGCCCGCGGCGAGAAGTGCCGCGCCGGCCAGCACGGCCGCCGTGCGGCGGCCGGGCCGGCGGACACGCTGCAGGAGGCTCCTCACTGCCCGCCTCCGGCACCGGTGCGTCCCATGCTCTGGCCCCCGCACTCCTCCATGGCCTCCTCGATGCCGTCGGCATCGGCGGGCAGCGTCAGGCCCTCGTCCTTCTTCGGGTCCTCGACATCGATCCCCTCCCCGCGCAGGCAGTCCGCCAGTTCCAGATCGCGCTCGTGCATCTCGGCGGCCTCCTCCTCGGAGGGGGCGAACTCGTCCATCGGGACCTCCTTCTCGCACACCTCCATTGCCTTCTCGGTGGTGTCGTCCAGTTGCAGTTCGGCCGTCTCCTCCTTGCCGGGGTCGGCCATATCGACGCCGTTGTCCCGCATGCACTGGGAGAACTCCAGCTGGGCCGCTTCGATGCGCTCCTCCTCGGTCGCCCCGCCGCCAGCCTGGTCTGCACCGCCGCCGGCACCGCACCCGGAGAGCAGCCCGAGGGCCAGCAGCACTCCGGCGCCCCTGCGGAGTGCCGCACCCGTCGTCGCGTTCATCGCGCCTCCTCCTCGTCGCGCCCCGGCCGCCCGGCCGGGCTCCGCCATGCCACCGGCAGCGGGGTTAGCCCGCGGTTACCGCGCGACCGCGGACCGACTTAACCGCGGGCTAACCCGGGGGGAGTAGAAACGCAGGGATGTCGAGAGGACTGGGGACGCTCGGGTGAGGATCCTGATCGTGGAGGACACCGCGGCGCTGGCGGACATGCTGGCCGACGGGCTGCGCGGCGAGGGGATGGCGGTGGACGTCGCCTACGACGGCGACACCGGCCTGGAGATGGCGATGGTGCACGGCTACGACGTCGTCGTGCTCGACCGCGATCTGCCGCGCCGGCACGGCGACGAGGTGTGCGCACTGCTGAACGCCGACCCGGCGGTCGAGGCGCGCATTCTGATGCTCACCGCGTCCGGCGCGGTGGAGGACCGCGTCGAGGGGTTCGGCCTGGGCGCCGACGACTACCTCCCCAAGCCGTTCGCCTACCCGGAGCTGGTCGCGCGGGTGCGCGCACTGGCGCGCCGGTCCCGGCCGGCGCCGCCGCCGGTCCTGCGCCGGGCCGGCCTGGAGCTCGACCCGCACCGGCGCACCGCGGCGCGGGACGGGCAGCCGCTCGACCTCAGCCCCAAGGAGCTCGGTGTTCTGGAGGAGCTGCTGCTGGCCGACGGGGCCCCCGTCTCGCCGGTGCAGCTCACCGAGAAGGTGTGGGACGCCAACCTGGACATGGCGAGCGGGGTGCTGAAGGTGGTCGTGCACGGGCTCCGCCGCAAACTCGGCGACCCGCCGATGATCACCACCGTGATCGGGCACGGGTACCGGATCTGACATGCCCGCCCCCCGCTTCCGCGCCCTGCTGAGCGGCGCCGCGCTGACCGTCCGGACCCGGCTCGCCCTGGTGTATGCGGGGGTCTTCCTCGCCGCGGGGGTGCTGCTGCTGGGACTCAACTACGCGATCGTCTCGGCCGGCCTGGTCGACCACAGCGCGGTGATCACGGCAACTCCGCTCGACGACACCGGTGCGCCGCCCGACGCGGGCGTCTCGGGACCCACCGCACCGCAGGAGACGAGGGACTTCGCCCGGACGGACCAGTCCCCGGGGGCAGATGAGGGGGTCGCCCTGCAGCTCGCCTCGTCCGTGGACGACTACCGCGCGGCGGTCCTGCGCGACCTGCTGGTCCGCTCCGGGGCCGGGCTCGTCGCGGTGACCGTGCTGGCCGCGTTCGCGGGCTGGCTGGTGGCCGGGCGGGTACTGCGCCGGCTGCACCGGGTGACCGACACGGCGCGCCGCCTCTCTGAGCACGACCTGGACCGCCGTCTGGCGCTGACCGGACCGGCCGACGAGTTCCGCGAGCTCGGCGACACCTTCGACGGCATGCTGGCGCGGCTGCAGCACGCCTTCGAGAGCCAGCGCCGGTTCGTCGCCAACGCCTCGCACGAGCTGCGTACGCCGCTGGCGGTGCAGCGGGCAGCCGTGGAGATCCCGCTGGCGCAGGGCCGGGTTCCGGCCGAGCTGGAGCCCAACCTCCGCCGGGTGCTGGAGTCGGCCGAGGAGAGCGAGCGGCTGGTCGCCGGACTGCTGCTGCTGGCCCGCTCGGACCGCGGGCTGGAGACGACCGCTCCGGTGGACCTGGCCGACTCCGCCCGCCGCATCGCCGCGGCGCACCGCGTGGCGGCCGCCGAGCGCGGTCTGGTGCTCACTGAGGAGCTCGGCAGCGCGGTGGTCGACGGGGACCGGGTGCTGGTGGACCATCTGGTGCGCAACCTGGTGGAGAACGCGGTGCGGTACAACACCGCGGGCGGCCGGATCGGGATCAGCGTCGCGGCCGAGGACGGCTCAGCGGTGGTCCGGGTGGACAACACCGGGCCCGCCGTGGACGAGGCCGAGCGGCTCTTCGAGCCCTTCCGGCGCGGGACGCGGTCCCGGGAGCCCGGGGCGGAGGGCGGCAGCGGTCTGGGGCTGTCCATCGTCGCCTCCATCGCCGCCGCCCACGGCGGGAGTGCGTCGGCGGCTCCGCGGGACGGCGGCGGACTCGCGGTGGCGGTGCGCCTGCCGCTGAGCGCCGGAGCGCCGGCGCAGGCCGCCGGAGCAGGCGCCGGCGCCGGAACCTCCGCGGCCGCTCCGCTGCAGCGCTGACCGGCCGGAATTCCGCGGGCCGCCGGAAGGAAATGGACCGGGAAGAACTCCGGTAAAACACGGACGGGAAGTGGGGGGGCGCGCGTTCTCCCCCTCGGAAGAACGCGGTCCCTTGCCCGGGAATACGCCGCTACGCGCAGCCCGGCGCGCCTCCGTTATTTCCCGGTTCGACCATGAATGCATTGCACGTGATCTGGATCACTCGACCTTCATGGGTTCGCATCGGCGCAGGACGGCGACATCTGTGACCGTGCAGGGCCCGCACACGAGCCATCGGGGGCGCGGACCGGATCTGCGGATCGGGATTCGCGGCCACGGCGGACATCTCCCTCAGACCAGCAAATGCAGAGGATGGACATGAACCACATCAAGCGCGTGCTCATCGGCTCCGCGATCGCCATTCCCGCCTGCTTCGCCCTTTCCGGGACCGCCGCCGCGGACACCGACGTGTTCGTGAACGACGCCGAATTCTCCTCCGAGTACTCCGAGGCCTTCGGCGCCGCCTACGCTCCGGCCGGGTTCGCCCTGGGCCACACCGTGGACCACGACGTCTCGGCGGAGCAGCAGACCGTGGGCGTGTCGACCCGCTGACCTCGCCACTGATCCCCCGCTGAGCGGGCCCGGCTGCGGCTCACGCCTCCTTGAGCCGCAGCCGGGCTATCGGCCGCTCGCTCACCGGGTGCGGAGCGCAGCTGAAGCCGGCCTTCCGGAACATCCGCACGGTCCCGGTATAGACCTCGGCACTGGGCGCGCGGCCGCCCGCGGTGTCCACCGGGTACGCCTCAAGCACGCGGCCGCCCTGGGCCCGCGCGTACTCGACCGCCGCGTCGAGCAGCCGGGTTCCGACCCCGTGCCGGCGGCGCCGCGGCGGCAGCCAGAAGCAGACCACCGACCAGACATCCGGCTCGTCGGGGTCGACCGGGCGCAGCCCGCGGGAGCGGGTCAGCCGGACGAACTCGGTGCGCGGTCCGACTGCCACCCAGCCGCAGGGCTCCTGCTCCTCATAGGCGATGAGCCCCGGCACCCGGCCGTCCAGCGTGATCCTGCGCAGCGCCTCCCGGTTGTCGGTGCCGCGCTCCGGCGGCGGACAGGCGGTGCTGGCGCTGAAATCCTTGGCGCGCCGCCGGAAGAAGGCGCACCAGCAGTGGCCGTAGGCCCCCGTGGGGCCGAACATGCGCTCCAGGTCGTTCCATCGGTCAGGCGTTGCGGGCTCGATCGAGACGATGGGCATCAAGTCCCCCTCGGCGCGGCGCGGCGATGTGAGGTAGCACACTAGCGAGTCGGCCGCCCGAGGACACGCCTTCGCGTCCGCTATGCACCGGTACTGGACATGATCAGGCTTTTGTCAGGATTACTCCTGGTCAGCAAGCGGCCCCGGCCGCCACACTGGGCAACCGGGGCCGTCAGCTCTCTGCAGAGGTCTCCACGCGGCCGGACAGGGGCTCAGTCCCTGCCGTCGGGCCCCGCGCCAGTCGCCGCCGCTGCGGGCTGCCCACCGGCGGGCTCCCAGCACTCGACGTTGCGCAGCCCGGGGATGCGGTCCCGGGTGAACACCGGGTCCAGCCCCTGGGAGCGCTGCATCATGTAGTCCTTGAGCAGCAGCGCCGCGATCCCGCCGAGCGGCACCAGCGCGAGCAGGTTCACCAGCGCCATGAAGCCCATCGTGGTATCGGCGAGGCTCCACACAATGTCCACCGAGCCGATGGCGCCGAGGAACGTCGCGGCGAGGAAGACGCCCTGGAACCCGCGGAAGACCGCCGGGTTGCGGCTGAGGAACCGCACGTTGGCCTCGCCGTAGTAGTAGTTCCCCAGCACCGAGGTGAACGCCAGCAGCAGGAGGATGACGGTCAGGGCGTGCAGCGACCACGCGCCGAGACTGCTCTGCAGGGCCTCCTGGGTGAGGAGCGGGCCGCGCTGCTCGCCGTAGACCGGGTCGGAGACCAGGATGATGAACGCGGTGATGGAGCAGACGATCAGGGTGTCGATGTAGACGCCGAGCGTCTGCAGCAGGCCCTGCTTGGCCGGGTGGCTGACCGCCGCGGTCGCTGCCGCGTTGGGCGCCGAGCCGAGGCCGGCCTCGTTGGAGAACATGCCGCGGCGCACGCCCTGCACGATGACGGTGCCCAGCGCGGCGCCGGTGACCTGGGTGATGCCGAAGGCGTCCGTGACGATGAGCGACAGCACCGGCACGATCTGCTCGGCGTTGAGCGCCACCACGGCGATGCCGAGCAGCAGGTATGCCAGCGCCATGAACGGCACCAGCAGCTGGGCGACGTGCGCGATGCGGCGCGCCCCGCCGATCACGATCCAGGCGGTGAGGGCGACGAGGCCCGCACCGATGACAACGGGCAGCCAGCCGGGAACGCCGCCGGAAACCGCGGTCACCGAGGTCTGCACCGCCCCGGAGATGGTGTTGGACTGCACCGCGTTGAAGACGAACCCGAAGGTGACCGTGATCAGGATCGCGAAGATGACGCCGGCCCAGCGGGCGTTCAGGCCGCGCTCCATGTAGTAGGCCGGACCGCCGTGGAAGCCCTTGGCGTTGCGCACCTTGTACAGCTGGGCCAGCGTCGACTCGACGAAGCTCGCGGCCCCCACGAGCAGGGCCATGATCCACATCCAGAACACGGCACCGGGCCCGCCGATGGCGATCGCACCGGCCACGCCGACCACGTTGCCGGTACCGATGCGCGCCGCCGCGGAGATCGAGAACGCGCCGAACGGCGAGACGGGGCGCTTGCCGTCCTCCGCTACTTCGTCGGAGCCTTTGAACTGGCGGAACATCTCCGGGATGCGGAGGATCTGCACCAGCCCGAGGCGGACGGTGAAGTAGAGGCTGATCAGCACGAGCAGGGGGATGAGCAGAAAGAGCCAGAAGCCGTCGGTGAACGCGACGATCGACTCGTTGAGGCTTTCCACGAGTGGGTGTCCTTTGGCCGTCGGGGGTCGGTCGGGTGGGGGCCCGGAAGGCGTCACTACCCCCGCCCCTGCCCAGCAACCGGCAGCGGAGCAGCCGTTGCCCGATGAAGATCGTTCCGTTATGCGGGGGTGTGCCCTCCGCACCCCCGATCGCCCCCGGCCGCGCACCTCGGCCACGGCGCCGCAGCGCCCCCGGCCCCTGCCGGATACCGGAAGAGGGCACGCCGAAGCCCCCGGCACAGGGGTCCCGTACCGGGGGCGG
The DNA here is from genome assembly GCF_054779695.1 of Nocardiopsis coralliicola. Classification (NCBI taxonomy): domain Bacteria; kingdom Bacillati; phylum Actinomycetota; class Actinomycetes; order Streptosporangiales; family Nocardiopsidaceae; genus Nocardiopsis; species Nocardiopsis coralliicola. The sequence continues at coordinate 33,749 of NZ_BAAGXT010000012.1, forward strand.
CGTGCGCCCGGGCCGCTCGGCTCAGTCCGACACGCTGCTGGGCTTCTGCTGGTAGACGAGGTCCTGGTAGTCGGCGTGCCGCTGGATCCACCCCTTGTAGAAGGGGCACAGCGGGAGCACGAGCATGCCGCGCGCGCGGACGCTGTCCAGCGATGCGCGCACCAGGGCGCTGCCGACGCCCTTGCCCTCGTAGGCCGAGTCGACTTCGGTGTGGGTGAAGACGACCATGTTCCCCGCCAGCATGTACTCGGCGAACCCGGCGACCTGGTCGGCCCCCGTGTCGCGCGCCTCGAAGCGGTGGCGCGACGGGACGTCGTCCACCTCCAGGCTCACTTCTGCCACCAGTTGCTCCTGAGCTTGTCGTAAGGGTCGGTGACGCCGTCCGGGCAGGCCATCGCCGCCGCGTCCCAACTGAGCAGCGCGGCTCCGGCCTCGTAGGCGGCCTCATAGAACTCCAGCACCGCGGCGCGCGGGTCCGGGGCCTCCCGCGCGGCACCGTACCGCAGCAGGGCCAGGTGTCCGTGCCCGCTGGGCGACCACTCGGCGCCCTCCGGCAGCCGCGTCTCCGCGATGCCGTCGGGCTCCGGCGCGGTGTAGGAGTAGAAGCAGGGCTCGCGGACGTTGTCGTCGCCGAACCAGAACCCGAAGCTCACGGCCTCTTCGGAGTAGGCCTCGCGGACCAGCGGTCCCGCGTCGCGCGGCTGCTCCACCTTGCGCTCCCCGAAGCGGGTGACGGCGATGTCGAAGGTGTGCCAGAAGTGGTGCACCGGGCTGGTCTTGCCGGAGTAGCCCGCAGCGAACTCCTCCAGCACCTCGCTGACCTGCGCGAGCACCTGCCAGTACCGGGTCGCCCAAGCCGGGTGGTAGATGGCGTGCTCGGTGTCCTCGCTGAACGGCCGGCCGGAGTCCGGCAGGTCGTACGGGTAGGGGTGGGCGATCTCGGCGTGCACGCCCAGCCCGTCCAGGGTGCTGAGCACCTCCCGGTAGAACGAGGCGACGCTGTGCCCGGCGAGCGGGAACGACGCCTCCCTCCCCTCGATGGTGCGCGCGACGAGGAGGTGGCGCACGAAGTCGAAGTCGATGGTGAACAGCGTGTTGCCGTCCACGATGCCCATCGGGCGCGTGGTGATGCCGGTGCCGGTCAGCCGGAACGGCACGTGCCACCAGTGGTTGCGCCGCGGGCTGGACGCGAGCCGGATCTTGCCCACGACCTGCTCAAACCGGTGCAGGGTCTCCTTGGTCCGCTCCCACTCCTCCAGCGGGATCGACGGGAAGAGCTGCATGCCGCCCCCTCCTTGCTGCTCTCGGATCTGACGTATCCGCCTTCTTCCGGCTGCGCACGCGCGCGGCCGGCCGCGTCAGCGCGTCGGGTGGGCCGCTGTCCTGCCGCTCGCGACAAACGCCATCCACCCGACACGCCCTAGGACCACCCCCGCGGGGCGGTCCTGGTGGCCCGGCTCGCGCGGTCGTCGCGCGAGCGGTACACGATGTAGGGGCGGAACAGGTAGAACCAGGGCGCACTGAAGGCGTGCACGAGCCGGGTGAAGGGGAAGATCGCGAACAGCGCCATCCCGACCAGGGCGTGCACCTGGAAGGAGAGCCCGGCCGCGGCCATCGCCCCGACGTCGGGCTGGAGCACCCAGATGCTCCGCCACCAGACCGAGACGGTGGTCCGGTAGTCGGGCTCGTGGTAGCCGGTGAACTCGCCGAGGGTGGAGAAGAGGGTGGTCGCCAGCCCGGCGAGGATGGCGAGGACCAGCACGACGTACATGAACTTGTCGTTGAGGGTGGTGGCGCTGAAGACCGGTCCGGCCGTGCGCCGGCGGTAGATCAGCAGGGCCACACCGGCCAGCGTGCACACGCCCGCCACGATGCCCAGGGAGAGGGCGGTGAGGTGGTAGGCAGCGTTGGTGATGCCGACCGCGGAGGTCCAGCTCTCCGGGATCACCAGGCCGATGACGTGGCCGGCGATGACGGCGAGCAGACCGAAGTGGAAGAGCGGGCTGGCGATGCGCAGCAGCCGGCGCTCGTACAGCTCCGAGGAGCGCGTCGTCCAGCCGAACTGGTCGTAGCGGTAGCGCCACACCAGGCCGCCCGCGAAGAGCACGAGCACGACGTAGGGCAGCACGCCCCAGAGCATCATGGCGCCGGCCGTCATCGGCTCCCCTCCGGTCCGTTCGCTCCGCCGGCACCGCCGGCGCGGGGACCCCCGCGGCGCACCGGTCCGCCGAGTGCCGCCATCCGCTCCGGCGCCGCCCGCTGCTCCGGCGCGGTCCGGCCGGCGCCGGCCGAGGGCGGTGCGCCCATCGCGGGCATGCCGAGGTCGACGCTGCCGCGCGCGGCGCCCGGAGCCGCGTAGGGCTCCATACCGACGTCCTCGGCCGGCGGCCCCTGCTCGGCGAGGCGGTGCGCCTCCTCCCGCTGGGCGCGGGCCGGCGGCGGCAGCGTCGCCGCGACCGCGTCCACCACGTCCGCGTAGGGGGACCGGCAGTCGCGCAGCGCGGCCCGCAGCAGCTCCAGGCCGGGCAGGAAGCGGACCAGGAGGCGGCGCCCCCACTCGGCGTCGCCGCGCGCGGCGAACTCCAGCAGCACGCAGAGGTGGTCGGGCAGCTCCTCCGGCCCGGGCCGCCAGCCGCAGCCGGTGTAGATCTCCTTGATCCGGGCCAGGGCGTGCCCGCGGCGGCGCGTGTCGCCGTCGGTGTAGTAGGTCATGTGCAGCGCCCTGCGGCGGCGCAGGTCGAACGTCATGACGTAGTGCTCGGCCAACTCCAGCTCGGGGGTCTCCGCCGCGAACGCGCAGAACGCGTCGAGCAGCGTGCGGGGGGCGCCCGACGGCAGCTCCAGCACCGCGGCGCGCACCGCAGGCAGCCGCTCGTAGAAGGCCGGGCCGGGATAGTCGAGCAGGAGGGCCGCCGCGCGGTGCACGACCGCGGCGTCGGAGGGGCTGACCGCGCGCTTCCGGTCGAACCTCATCGCTCCCCCTCCCCGGGCCCGCCGGAGCCGAGCCCCCCCGATCCGCGCTCGCCGCTGCGCTCACCCGGGAAGAGCCCTTCGGGGCGCCCGTTGCCGTCCCAGTTGAGCAGGTTGACCCGGCCGCGGAGGTCGTCCGGGTCGGCGCGCCCGTCGCTGGTCTGGCGCGTCTTCAGGGCGTGGAAGGTCTCCACGCCGGCCGGGTCGGGGCGGCCGGACGCCTCACCGAGCGGCGGGCCGGAGGTGCGCCCGTGCGCGGCGCCCATGCCGCCCATCCCGGGGCCGCCCTCGAAGTCGAGGCTGCAGCCGATCTCGTCGATCACGCCGCGGTCGGCGTCGTCCACGCCGAAAGCGGTGGGGATGACGTAGCGCTCGTCGTACTTGGCGATGGCGAGCAGCCGGTACATGCGGTCGATGCCCTCGGCGTCGGTACCGATCGAGGCCGCGATCGCCGGGTCGGGCTCCTGCCCGAGGTTGACGCTGCGCATGTGCGCGCGCATCGCGGCGAGCCGGCGCAGGGATGCGGCGACCGGCCCGATGTCGCCCGCGGTGAACAGCTCGGCCAGGTACTCCAGCGGGATGCGGAGCGTGTCGATGGCGCCGAACAGGTTGCCGGCGTCCTCGCCGTCGTGCCCGGAGCCGGAGACGGCCTCCACCACCGGCGAGAGCGGCGGCACATACCAGACCATCGGCATGGTGCGGTACTCCGGGTGCAGCGGCAGCGCGACCCGGTGGGTCTTGGCGAGCGCGTAGACCGGCGAGCGGCGGGCCGCCTCCAGCCAGCGCTCGGGGATGCCGTCGCGGCGGGCCGCCTCCTGCACGTCCGGGTCGTCGGGGTCGAGGAACAGGTCGAGCTGCGCCTCGTAGAGGTCGTGCTCGTCCTCGACGGCCGCCGCGGCGCCCACCCGGTCGGCGTCGTAGAGGATGACGCCGAGGTAGCGGAGCCGGCCCACGCACGTCTCCGAGCAGACGGTGGGCATCCCCACCTCCACCCGGGGATAGCAGAACGTGCACTTCTCGGCCTTGCCGGTCTTGTGGTTGAAGTAGACCTTCTTGTACGGGCAGCCGGTGACGCACATCCGCCAGCCGCGGCAGCGGTCCTGGTCGACCAGGACGATGCCGTCCTCGCTGCGCTTGTACATGGCGCCGCTGGGGCAGCTCGCCACGCAGGACGGGTTGAGGCAGTGCTCGCAGATCCGTGGCAGGTAGAACATGAAGGTCTGCTCGAACTCGAGCCGCACCTTGTCGCCGACGGCCTGCACGACCGGGTCCTGCGACGCCAGCTCGGGCCCGCCGGCGAGGTCGTCGTCCCAGTTCGCGCTCCAGGACACCTTCATCGGCTCGCCGGTGAGCAGCGAGCGCGGCCGGGCGACCGGGATGTCGTCGCCCAGCGGAGCGGTGATGAGGTGCTCGTAGTCGTAGGTCCAGGGCTCGTAGTAGTCCTGGATGGCGGGCATCACCGGGTTGGCGAAGAGGGTGGCGAGCTTCTTCAGCCGGCCGCCGGCCCGCAGCTTCAGCCGGCCGTTCCGGGTGCGCTCCCAGCCGCCGCGCCACCGCTCCTGATCCTCCCACCGGCGGGGGTACCCCTGCCCGGGTCGGGTCTCCACGTTGTTGAACCAGGCGTATTCGACGCCGCTGCGGTTGGTCCAGGCCTGCTTGCAGGTGACCGAGCAGGTGTGGCAGCCGATGCACTTGTCGAGGTTCATGACCATGGCGACCTGCGCCATGACCCGTCCCGGTGCCGGGGCCATCAGTACTCCACCTCACTGGTGCGCTTGCGGACGACCGTGACCTCGTCGCGCTGGTTGCCGGTCGGCCCGATGTAGTTGAAGGCGTAGCTGAACTGGGCGTAGCCGCCGATGAGGTGGGTGGGCTTCACCAGCAGCCGGGTCAGCGAGTTGTGGATGCCGCCGCGCTTGCCGGTGGTCTCGGTCTTCGGCATGTCCACCACCCGCTCCTGGGCGTGGTAGATGTACACGGTCCCGGCGGGCATGCGGTGCGAGACGACCAGGCGGGCCGCGATGGCGCCGTTGCGGTTGACCGCCTCCACCCAGTCGTTGTCGGCGGCGCCGATCGCCTCCGCGTCCGAGGGGCTCATCCACAGGGCGGGCCCGCCGCGGGAGAGCGTCAGCATGAGCAGGTTGTCCTGGTACTCGGAGTGGATCGACCACTTGGAGTGCGGCGTCAGGTAGCGGACGGTGATCTCCCGCTCGCCGCGCGGCCCGAACCGCGGTTCGCCGAACAGCCGGTGCATGTCCAGCGGGGGCCGGTACACCGGCAGCTGCTCGCCGAACTCCGCCATCCAGTCGTGGTCGAGGTAGAAGTGCATCCGGCCGGTCAGGGTGTGCCAGGGCTTGGAGTTCTCGACGTTGATGGTGAACGGCGAGTAGCGGCGGTCCGGCGCCTCCTTGCCGGACCACTCAGGGCTCGCGCCGACCAGCGTGGGCCGGTCGCGGGTGTCGCTGAAGACGACCCGGCGCTCGCGGCTCTGCTCGATGAGTTCGCTGAAGTCGGTGCCGGTGCGCTCGGCGAGCCGGGTGAAGCCCTGCGCGGCGAGGCGGCCGTTGCTGGTGCCGGACAGGGCGAGGATCATCTCGCAGGCTTTGACGTCGGTGTCGATGGCGGGCCGGCCGTGGCCGGCCCCGCCGCTCACCGTGCCGTTGCGCTCGCGCAGCCAGTCCATCTCCACGTCGGGGGTGAAGGAGACGCCCTTCACCGGCAGGCCGGCGCCTTCGGCCAGCGGCCCGACCGCGGCCATCCGGTCGGCCAGCGCGCCGTAGTCGCGCTCCACCACCACCAGGTTCGGCATCGACTTCCCGGGGACCGGCCGCTCGCCGGCCGCCTTCCAGTCGTGCGGCACGCCGCGCTCCTGCGCCAGTTCACCGGGGGTGTCGTGGCCGTGCGGCGCCGCCACCACGTCCTTGGCCCGGCCGAGCCGCACCGCTGCCATGCTGCTGAACGCGCGGGCCAGGGCGTGGAACGCGTCGAAGTCGCTGCGCGCCTGCCAGGGCGGGTCGATGGCGGGGGTGAAGGCGTGCACGAACGGGTGCATGTCGGTGGTCGAGAGGTCGTACTTCTCGTACCAGGTGGCGGCGGGCAGCACGATGTCGGACATCAGCGTGGTGCTGGTCATCCGGAAGTCGAGGGAGAGCAGGAGGTCGAGCTTCCCCTTGGGGGCGTCCTCGTGCCAGACGACCTCATCGGGCCGGTGCCCGGGCCCGGCCTCCTCGCCCTGCACGGCGGAGTCGGTGCCGAGCAGGTAGCGGGAGAAGTACTCGTTGCCCTTGGCCGACGAGCCGAGCAGGTTGGACCGCCACACGGTGAGCACGCGCGGCCAGTTCTCCGGCGCGTCGGGGTCCTCGGTGGCGAATCTGAGCCGGCCCGCGTGCAGCTCGTCGGCGATGTAGTCGGCCGGCTCCCGGCCGGCCTCCTCGGCTTGGCGGACGATGCGCAGCGGGTTGCGGTTGAACGTCGGATAGGACGGCATCCAGCCCATCCGCGCCGAGTCGGCGACCAGGTCGGCGGTGTGCCGGCCGGCCACCTTTCCGGGCCCGAGCGGCGAGGTGAGCGCGTCGGCGCGGTAGGTGTCGAAGCGCCACTGGCCGGTGTGCACGTACCAGTAGGCGGTACCGGCCATGAAGCGCGGCGGGCGGCTCCAGTCCATCGCGGAGGCGAAGGCCGCCCACCCGGTGTTGGTGCGGCACTTCTCCTGGCCGACGTAGTGCGCCCAGCCGCCGCCGTTCACGCCCTGGCATCCGGTGAGCAGCAGCAGCGTGAAGAACGCCCGGTACATGGTGTCGCCGTGGAACCACTGGTTGGTGCCGGCACCGAGGATGATCATGGCGCGGCCGCCGCTGTCCCGCGCGGTCGCGGCGAACTCGCGGGCCAGCCGGACCGCCGTCGCGGCGGGCACCGAGGTGAGCTCCTCTTGCCAGGCCGGCGTGTAGGGCTGGGAGGCGTCGTCGTAGCCGGCCGGCCAGGTGCCGGGCAGCCCCGGCCGCTCGACGCCGTAGTGCGCCAGGATCAGGTCGAAGACCGTGGTGACGGTGTGCCCGCCGATACGGCGCACCGGGACTCCGCGGCGCAGCACGCCCGCGGTGCCGCCGTCGCCGTCGAACCGGGGCAGGGCGACCTCGGCCGTCTGCGCGCCGGGCCCGTGGAAGGTGAGCTGCGGCATGCGGCCGCCCAGGTCGAGGTTCCACTTGCCGGCGCCCGCCTCGCCCCAGCGGTGCCCGAGCGTGCCGTTGGGCACCGCGGCGGCGCCGGAAGCCTCGTCGACGAAGAGCGGCTTCCACGCGGCGTGCTCCTCGCCGGCGAACTCGGCGGTATCGGCGGCGGTGAGGAACTTGCCCGGCACCGCGGCACCGTCGCCCTCGTCCAGCCGCACCAGGAACGGGAGGTCGGTGTAGCGGCGGACGTAGTCGTCGAAGGCGGGCGTGGGCGTGCCGTCGACGAAGTGCTCCTTCAGGACGACGTGGCCCATCGCCATGGCGAGCGCGGCGTCGGTGCCGGGATGCGGCGCCACCCACTCGTCGGCGAACTTGGTGGCGTCGTTGTAGTCGGGGGCGACCACGACGACCTTCTGGCCCCGGTAGCGGGCCTCCGCCATCCAGTGCGCGTCCGGCGTGCGGGTGACCGGGACGTTGGAGCCCCACAGCACGAGGTAGGCGGCGTCCCACCAGTCCCCGGACTCGGGCACGTCGGTCTGGTCGCCGAACACCTGCGGCGAGGCGACCGGCAGGTCGGCGTACCAGTCGTAGAACGACAGCATGGAGCCGCCGAGCAGGTTGATGAAGCGGGCGCCGACACCGTGCGACACCTGCGACATCGCGGGGATCGGCGAGAATCCGGCGATGCGGTCGGGACCGTAGGCGGCGATGGTGTGCACGTGCGCCGCAGCCGCGATCTCCAGCGCCTCGTCCCAGGTGATGCGGACCAGCCCGCCCTTGCCGCGGGCCGACTGGTAGCGGCGGCGCTTCTCCGGGTCGGTGGTGATCTCCGCCCAGGCGGCGACCGGGTCGCCCAGCCGCTCGCGGGCCTCCCGGTACATCTCGATGAGCACGCCGCGGCCGTAGGGGTAGCGGACCCGCGTCGGCGAGTAGGTGTACCAGGAGAAGGCGGCGCCGCGCGGGCAGCCGCGCGGCTCGTACTCGGGCCGGTCCGGGCCCACGGACGGGTAGTCGGTGGCCTGGGTCTCCCAGGTGATGATGCCGTCCTTGACGTAGACCTGCCACGAGCAGGAGCCGGTGCAGTTCACGCCGTGGGTGGAGCGGACGACCTTGTCGTGGCTCCACCGGTCGCGGTAGAAGACGTCGCCCTCGCGGCCGCCCTGCTTGAACTCCGCGCGCAGATCGGGCGTCGCGGGGGTGCGCGTCAGATAGGTACCGAGTTTCAGGAGTGCGGCACCGGCTCCTCCGGCAGCCGCAGGGGAATCTTCGGCCATGATTATCACTCGCCTTTGCCACATCGACGGCGGAAGGACGCGCGCATCCGCCACGGAACGAATCATTGTCTCCCGCATGGGCCAATTCCAAGGCGACACGCTATGCGATGCGACACACCTCCCCATCGCAGTTCTTCCGACTAGCCTTGAGCGAAATCGGATTGCACCCGGGTGAGTGCCGCGGCAGTGCCGCCGAATAACGGCCGAGGAGATGACCGATGAACACCGCAAACCCAAGCGGGACCCGCCCAGCGGCGCAGACAGCGCCGGGTGCGGGCGCCAACCTCGCGCTGGCCACAGCGGCCTTCGCGCTGACCTTCTGGGCGTGGAACCTGATCGGCCCGCTCTCCAAGACCTACAGCGGGCAACTGGGACTTTCGCCCTCCCAAACGTCGCTGCTGGTCGCTTTTCCGGTCCTTGTCGGATCACTGGGGCGCATCCCCGTAGGCGTGCTCACCGACCGCTACGGCGGCCGGGCCATGTTCACCGTGATCTGCTTCATCAGCATCATCCCAACCTTCCTGGTCGGCATTTCAGGCGGATCGTTCGGCGCCCTGCTGCTGTGGGGCTTTTTCCTCGGGATCGCGGGCACTTCGTTTGCCGTTGGTATTCCTTTCGTCAATGCTTGGCATCCTCCGGCGCGCCGCGGTTTCGCCACCGGCGTCTTCGGAATGGGAATGGGCGGAACGGCCCTTTCTGCTTTCCTGACGCCCCGGATCGCGGAGTCTTTCGGCCTTTTCGCGACGCACCTGGCGATGTGTGCGGCCCTGGTGGCGATGGGTGCGGTGATGTGGTTCTTCAGCCGCAACGCGCCGGCGTGGGTGCCGAGCACGCAGCCGGCGCTGCCGCGCATGCGCGAGGCGCTGAAGATCCCGGCCACCTGGCAGATGTCGCTGCTGTACGCGGTCGCATTCGGCGGCTTCGTCGCCTTCTCCACCTACCTGCCGACGCTGCTCACCACGGCCTACGCCTACGCGCAGACCGATGCCGGACTGCGCACGGCGGGCTTCGCGCTCGTCGCGGTCATCGCCCGGCCGATCGGCGGGACCCTCTCCGACCGGATCGGCCCGGTGAAGATCTGCCTGGTGTCGTTCTTCGGCACCGCCCTGTTCGCCGTGGTACTGGCGCTGCACCCGCCGGCGGAGTTCCCGGCCGGGGCCAGTTTCGTACTGATCGCCTTCACCCTGGGGCTGGGCACCGGAGGCGTGTTCGCGCTGGTCGCCAAGTTGGTGGAGCCGTCGCGGGTGGGCACCGTCACCGGCCTGGTCGGCGCCGCCGGCGGGCTGGGCGGGTACTTCCCGCCGCTGGTGATGGGCGCGGTCTACCAGGCGACGGGCGCCTACACGATCGGGTTCGTGCTGCTTGCGGCGGTGTCCCTGGCCGTGGCGCTCTACACGGCGCGGGCGTTCAAGGCCGCCGGCCGCTGAGGCCGCGGCGGGGCCTGGGACCCGCCGCTGCATAACCATTGGACCCGGGCGCCGCCGCGGCGGCAGCATGGGGCCCATGGGCCATATCGACGTGTCCGGGGTGGGGCTGCGCCTCCCGGACGGCATCCCGCTGCTCGACGACGTGTCGTTCCGCGTCGGGGAGGGCATGAAGGCCGTCCTCGTCGGCGCGAACGGCAGCGGGAAGACCACTCTGCTGCGGATCATCGCGGGGGACGCCGCACCGGACGAGGGGGCCCTCACCCGCAGCGGCCGCATCGGCGTGATGCGCCAGTTCATCGGGTCGCAGTCCGCGGGGGCGCTGCCTCCCGACGCGTCGGTGCGGGACCTGCTGCTGTCGGTGTCCCCGCCCGGGCTCGCGGCCGCAGGCGCCGAACTGGACGGCGCCGAGCTGGCGATGATGGCCGAGGACACCGAAGCCGTGCAGCTCCGCTACGCCCAGGCGATCGCCGACTGGGGCGACGCCGGAGGCTACGACGCCGAGGTCCTCTGGGACGTCTGCACCACCGAGGCGCTCGGCGTGCCCTACGCCCGCGCGCACCACCGCGAGCTGTCGACGCTCTCCGGCGGCGAGCAGAAGCGGCTCGTGCTGGAGGCCCTGCTCCGCGGCCCCGACGAGGTGCTGCTGCTGGACGAGCCGGACAACTACCTCGATGTGCCCGGCAAGCGCTGGCTGGAGGAGCGGCTGCAGGCGACGCCGAAGACCGTGCTGTTCATCAGCCACGACCGGGAGCTGCTCGCCGCCACCGCGACGCACATCATCACGCTGGAGGGCGCCAAGGGGCTCGGCGCCTCGGCGTGGGTGCACGGCGGCGGGTTCGAGAGCTACCACCGGGCCCGCGAGGACCGGCACGCGCGCTTCGCGGAGCTGCGGCGGCGCTGGGACGAGAAGCACAGCCAGCTCTCCGACGTGGTCCGCGCGCTGCGCCAGAAGGCGGCCAACAACGACGACATGGCCAGCCGGTACCGCGCCGCGCTCACCCGGCTGCGCCGGTTCGAGGAGGCCGGTCCGCCGCCGGAGCCGCCGCGCGCCCAGGACATCCGGATGCGGCTGCGCGGCGGGCGCACCGGTGTTCGGGCGCTCACCTGCACCGCCCTGGAACTGAGCGGCCTGATGAAGCCGTTCGACGCCGAGGTGTTCTTCGGCGAGCGGATCGGCGTGCTCGGCTCGAACGGGTCCGGCAAGTCGCACTTCCTGCGGCTGCTCGCCGACCAGGGGTCGGTGGCGCACACCGGTACGGCGCGGCTCGGGGCGCGCGTCGTGCCCGGCCACTTCGCGCAGACCCATGAGCATCCGGAATGGGCGGGGCGCACGCTCGCCGAGATCCTGGAGTCCGACCACGCGATGCCGCTCGACCTGGCGGCGCCCGCGCTGCAGCGGTACGAGCTGGTGCACCGCAAGGACACCCGCTTCGACGCCCTGTCCGGCGGGCAGCAGGCGCGCTTCCAGGTCCTGCTGCTGGAGACCTCGGGCGCGACGATGCTGCTGCTGGACGAGCCCACCGACAACCTCGACGTGGAATCGTCCGAGGCGCTGGAGGCGGCGCTGGAGGGCTTCGAAGGGACGGTACTGGCCGTCACCCACGACCGGTGGTTCGCCCGCTCCTTCGACCGCTTCCTCGTCTTCGGCGAGGACGGCGGCGTCTACGCATCGGACTCGGCGGTGTGGGACGAGTCGCGGGTCCGCCGCGTGCGGCCCTGACGCCGGAACGGCCGCGCGCCCCCGGGCGGGACAGACCACCCTCCCGGGGGCGGTAGAGTGGTCAGGCAGCCCACGAGGTCCTGTGGAGCAGTTAGGAGTGCTCGCCACCCTGTCAAGGTGGAGGCCGCGGGTTCAAATCCCGTCAGGACCGCATTGCCGGCCCGGAACCCCCCCGGTTCCGGGCCGAAGTCGTTTCCGGGGCCGTACGACCACTCACCCCCGTCCGCGCCGAGTCCGGGAGCCGCCCGTGGCCTACCGCTTCGCGACCGAGCGCCCCGACTACTCCGACCTCGCCTCCGGCACCGTGCTGCGGTCCGCGCCGGGCCGGCCGGGCTTCCCCGCCCGGCTCGCCGAGGAGCTCCTGCTCCGGGTCCTGGCGCACCTGCCGGAGCCGGTGCGCGCCAAGGGCGCCGCGCTGTGGGACCCGTGCTGCGGAACGGGGCACCTCGCCGCCGTACTCGGGCTGCTCCACCGCAGCCGGCTCTCCACCGTCGCAGCCTCGGATGCCGACCCGGACGCGGCCGGTATCGCCGAGCGCAACCTGGCGCTCCTCTCGTCCGGCGGACTGGCGCAGCGGGAGGCGGAGCTGCGCGCCGCCGCGGCCGAGACGGGCCGCTCACCGCTCGCCGAGCGCGCGGACGCCGCGGGCCGCCTCGCCGCCGGCCTCGCCGAACGCGGCGGCCCCCTGCCGTGGGCGGTCCGCACCGCCGACGCGTTCCTGCCGGAGCCGCCGCAGGTGTGGGAGTGGGCTGCAGGGCCCGCACCGATCGAAGTGGACGCCGTCATCACCGACGTCCCCTACGGCGGCCTGAGCGCGTGGCGGGGCGCCGTGCCGGGCACCGGGCCGGAAGAGCTGCCGGCCGCGCTGATCAGCGCGCTCGCACCGGTCCTGCCCGACCATGCCGTGATCGCGGTGTCCGCCCGCGCGCGCAAGGTGGCGCTGCCGTCCGGCGTCCGCGCCGTGGAGCGCCTCCGCGTCGGCCAGCGCGCCGCCGTACTCGTCCGAGCCGGCGACCTGCGCTGAGGCCGGTTCCCGGGGCCGGCCGCTCCGCTCGGCGATGAATCCGGCTCCGCGGCGGGGTCGGTACTGCGGCGGCGCCGCTGATTCCGCGGTCGCCGCCGCTGGACGGGCCGAGAGACAGGAGCACTCGTTGGGAAGCACAGAGATCGTCATCGCTGGTCCGGTGTTCGTCGCCGCCGAGGAGCGCGAGCGCTTCGTCGCGGCGCACCTCCCCCTGGTCGCGGCGGCGCGGGGGTTCGCGGGCTGCAGGGGACTGGCCGTCTCCGCCGACCCGCTCGACGCGCGGCGGGTGAACCTCCTCGAACACTGGGACTCGGTCGAAGCGCTGGAGGAGTGGCGCGCGGTCGCGCCCGTTCCCGAGGTCGACATCCCGATCGAGGAGGACCACGTGGTGCGGTTCGCCATCGCCGAATCCGGGCCGCCGTTCCCGTAGTCGGCGGTTCCGGAGCCCGGGGCCCGGTCGGCCGCGGCCGGCTCGGAACCGGCCCCCGCCGGCGTCTACGCTGCAGGCAGGCACCAGTGAGAGGAGCCCCGTGGCCGACGACAGCAGCACCCCCGCACCGCAGCCGCCGCTGCCGCCCGGGCCGCCGAGCACGCGGGTCGACAAGTGGCTGTGGGCGGTCCGCCTGGTGAAGACCCGGGCTGATGCGGCGCAGGCGTGCAAGGGCGGCCATATCCGGGTTGCGGACAAGCCCGCGAAGCCGGCGACGGCGGTCGCGCCGGGCGACGAGGTGCGGGTGCGGCTGCACGGCACCACCCGCATCGTCGAGGTCGCCCACGTCCTCGAGAAGCGGGTGGGCGCGCCGATCGCGCAGCGCTGCTATGTCGACAAGACGCCTGCCCCCGACCCTGCGGCGCCGCCGCAGGCGTTCGGCGCCGTCCCCCGCCGCGACCGCGGCGCCGGGCGCCCCACCAAGCGCGACCGCCGCCTGATGGAGCGCCTCCGCAACGAAGGGCTCGGCTGAACCGGGCCTGCTCCGCGGGCTCGCCGGGGCCTCAGGCCCCGGCGAGCTCCGCGGCGAACGCGCGGATGTCCCCGACGAGCAGGTCCGGGGCCTGCAGCGCGGCGAAGTGCCCGCCGCGGTCGAACTCGGTCCAGCGGACGACCCGGTTGGACCGCTCCGCGAACGGGCGCAGCGCTCCGTCGCCGGGAAAGACGGCCACCGCCGTCGGCACGCCGGAGACCGGGCCGCCGAAGAACTCGTCGCCGGACTCCTTGTAGAGCCGGGCCGCCGACGGGGCGGTGCCGGTCAGCCAGAACGCGGTGACGTTGGTGAGCAGCGCGTCGTCGGAGACGGATGTCTGCACGCCGCGGCCGGGGTCGTAGTCGACGAACCACTCCATGTTCCAGGCCAGCAGGCCCACCGGCGAGTCGTTGAGCGCGTAGCCGACGGTGTGCGGCCGGGTCGAGTTGACGACCGCGTACCCCGATCGCTGCTCCCACTCCGCTCCCTGCGCGTACACCCGGGCGGCCTGCTCCTCGGTCAGCCCCTCCAGCGGGTTCTCGCTCTCCCAGTCCGGCATCGCGCCGACCAGCGCGTTCACGTGCACCCCGAGCACCCGGTCCGGGAACGCGCGGGCCAGCTCGGGCGAGATGATCGCTCCGGCGTCCCCGCCCTGGGCCAGGTAGCGCTCGTAGCCGAGCCGGGACATGAGCTCGGCCCAGGTCCGCGCCACCCGCGGCGAATCCCACCCCCGGTCCCGCGGCGGCCCGGAGAACGGGAAGCCGGGGATCGACGGCGCCACCACGTGGAAGGCGGGCGCTCCGCGGGCACCGTGCCCCGCCGGGTCGGTGAGCGGCCCGACCACGTCCAGGAAGTCGGCCACCGTGCTGGGCCACCCGTGGGTGAGGATGAGCGGCACAGCCTCCGGATCGGCCGAGCGCGCGTGCAGGAAGTGCACCGGATGCCCGTCGATCACGGTGGTGTACTGCGGCACGGCGTTGAGCCGCCGCTCCTGCTCGCGCCAGTCGAACCCGTCCCGCCAGTACGCCGCCAACCGGCGCAGATACCCCTGCTCCACGCCGTACTCCCACCCCGCCCCGGCCAGCTCGACCGGCCAGCGGAAGGCGTCGATCCGCCGGTTGAGGTCGTCCAGCTCCCCTTGGCCGACGGAGGTCTGCGTCTGCGTGATGTCGCTGTCCATGACGGCAACCTAGGCACCGACCCGGACACTTGCTGTCCGCATTGGCCCGTGTCCCGAGAAGCAGGACGGGACGCGGCGGCCCGGGGGCCGGTGCGCGGGCAGTGGTCCGGCCGGCCGCGAAGGCCCCCCCGCGGCCGGCCGGCAGACGGCGGAACCCGTCCTCTCGGGTCCTGCCGTCCATCAGCCCACCTGCTGCGCAGAGCGCTGCGCCCGGGCGGATTCGTCGATGTGCGCGGAGAGGCCGGTCTGCCCGGGGGCGACGTGGGGGCGGAGGACCAGGTCGTCGTCGTAGTCGCCGCCGTTCTGCCGGCGGAACGGGATCGGGGGTTCGGTGCGGGCGGCGAGGAGGCGGGCGGACAGGGCGGCGGCCTCGCGGGCGGCATCGGCGGGTGTGGCGCGGTCCGCGCCGTAGACGGTGAAGGTCGGGAGGACGGACATGCCCGCGTACCAGAAACTGCCGTGGGTGAGCGGGTACAGCACTTCGTCGAGCGGGCCGCTGACGCCGCGGGGCCCGACCGACTTCGGCCGTGCGCCGACGGTCACCACCGGCAGCGCCCGCTTGCCCGCCAGCGGCCCCTCGCCGTAGCGGACCGGGCGGCCGGTCGCGGGGTCGGCGACACCGTAGGCGAACCCCTTGGTGAAGACGCGGTCGAACCAGCCCTTGAGGATCGCCGGCATGCCGTACCACCAGAGCGGGAACTGGACGACGACCGTGTCGGCCCAGGCGAGCTTCTCCTGCTCGGCGCGGACTTCGGGGTCGAGTGTGCCGCCGGTGAAGGCGTGCTCGGCGGCGTCGCCGACGATGAACCGCTCCGCGGGATCGTGACCGTTGGCTCCGGGCCGGACCACCGGGTCCCACTCCATCGCGTACAGGTCGGACTCGCGGACGCTGTGCCCCGCTGCGCGCAGGGCCGCGGCGCCCGCGTCGCGCAGGCTGCCGTTCAGGGACCGGGCCTCCGGGTGGGCGAAGAGCCAGAGGACGCGCTGCGTGCCGCTGCCCGTGCCGCCGCTGCCGCCGGCGTCCGATCCGTCGCCGCCCACGGGGCCTGCGCCGCGGTCGCCGGGGTCGGGTGCCGCCATGGCGCGGTCGGGATGCGGAGCCGCGCTGATCGTGGTGTCCATGTCCTCGAGTCTCCGGCCGGGGCGGACGCGGAACGAGTGGCCTGAAGGACATCGGCCACAAGAATCCGGCCAACTCTCTGGCGGAGCACGGGGCAGGCGACGACGATGGGGGGATGGTGATCGACACGTCCTCCTCCCCGGCACCGGCGCAGGGCGCCGCCGCTCCGGCACCCTCGCGCGCGGACAGGCGGCACCTCGTCGCGCTGCTGGTCCGCGACGGGCTCCTGCCGATCGAGGCGGGCATCGTGCACCGCATCTTCGGCACGGCGCGGGCGGAGGACGGCGGTGCGCCGCTGTACTCCGTGGTGACCTGCACGCCGAACCCCGGCGAGGTGCGCACCGATACCGACTTCACGATCAACGTCACCCGGGGCCTCGACGTGCTCGCCGAGGCGGACACCGTGGTGATCCCCGCATCCGACGCGGACTACGAGCCCTCCGGCGGGCCGCTGGCCGGCCCGCTCGCGGACGCGATCCGCCGGATCCGCCCGGGCGCGCGCATCGCGTCGATCTGCTCCGGAGCGTTCGTTCTCGCAGCGGCGGGCCTGCTGGATGGGCGCCGGGCGACGACGCACTGGAGGTCGGCGGAGGCTCTCACGGCGCTGTACCCGTCGGTTCAGGTGGACTGCGGCGTGCTCTACACCGACGACCGCGGGGTGCTGACGGCGGCGGGTGTCGCCTCGGGCATCGACCTGTGCCTGCACATGGTGCGCTCCGACCACGGGCTGGCCGTGGCGAACGCGGTGGCGCGGTCGACGGTGGTCGCGCCGCACCGCGACGGCGGCCAGGCCCAGTTCGTGCGCACCCCGGTTCCGCGCACCTCCGGCCCGGCCGGATCGGCGACCGGGCGGGCCCGGGAGTGGGCGCTCGCCCGCCTGGACGGCCCGCTGCCGCTGGCGCTGCTGGCAGAGCAGGCGGGCCTCAGCGTCCGCTCGTTCACCCGCCGCTTCCGCGAGGAGGCCGGAGTCTCCCCCGCCCGCTGGATCCTCGACCGCCGCCTCGACCGCGCCCGCGAACTCCTCGAAACCACCGATCTCCCCGTCGACAGCGTCGCCGTCCGCGCGGGCCTGGGAACCGCCACTTCGCTCCGGACGCACCTGCACGCCGCCCTCGGCGTCACCCCCTCGGCCTACCGCCGCACTTTCCGCGGCACAGCCTCCCCGGCCGCCGCGGCATGAGGCGGTCGAGCGCCCACTGGTGGCAGGGCTGCTGTTCCTGCAGGGGCGGGAAAGGCCGGAGGCCCCGCGCCTCGGCAGCCGGGCGGCGGCTGATCGCGGGTGCAAGGGGGCCGGGCCGGGTGGTGCTGGTGTGACTGCTGCGAGTAGAGGGGGTTGCAGGGCCGGCGGCCGGCAGGCCAGGCGCGGGTAAGGGGCGTGAACGCCTGGCGACACCCCCTCGGTGCCGCTCCCCCGGCCTCCCTCCGCATATTCCGCGGCGTGAGGCGCTTCACCCGATGAGGTCGCGTGCTCCGCCATCGAGGAGGTCCCGCGCCGCCGTCGCGCCCAGTGCCGCCGCGTCGGCGGCGGGCGCTTCGGCGGCGGTGGCAAGGGCGCGGGTGCCGGACGGGTCGTAGACCACCGCGCGGAGGTGGATCCGGTCCGGGCCGATGAGCCGGGCGTGGCCGGCGATGGGCGATCCGCAGGTGCCGGCGAGGCCGCGCAGGAGGGCCCGCTCCGCCGTTGCGGCCACCCTGGCCACCGGGTCGTCGGCGGCGGCGACCGCCGCGACGCTCGCGGCGTCTCCGGCGCGGCAGCGCACCGCGACGATGCCCGCACCCACCGGTGGGCACACGGTGTCCGTGGACAGGACTTCGCCGGCCTGTGCGGCAAGGCCGAGCCGGGAGAGGCCGGCGAGGGAGAGCACGATCGCGTCGAGGCCGCGCTGCGGGTCGCGCAGGGCGGCGATCCGGGTGTCCACGTTGCCGCGCAGGTGCTCGACTCGCAGATCCGGCCGGGCGCTGAGCACCTGGGCGGCGCGCCGCACCGAACCGGTTCCGACCACCGATCCCGGCGGCAGCGAGGCCAGCGCCGGACCGCCGGACGGCGCGAACAGCACAGCGTCCCGCGGGTCGGCGCGCGGCAGGTAGGCGGCGACCACGGTCCCCGGCGGAGGCGGCTGGTCGCCGGGGACGTCTTTGAGCGAGTGCACGGCGGCGTCGACGCTGCCCTCGGCCAGCGCTGCGTCGACCTTCGCGACGAACACGCCCTTGCCGCCGATCTCGTCGAGCCGCCCGCGGTGGACGTCGCCGTCGGTGGTGACCGCGACGGCCTCGCTCGGCACCCCCAGCCGCTCGGCCACCAGGCGCACCTGGGCCTGCGCGAGTTCGGACGGCCGTGCCCCGAGGCGCAATGACGTCATGCGGCCAACGTAGACCGCGGGACCACCGGGAGCCGGCGGTTCACCGAAACCCGGCCCGCTGCCGGAGGCACGGATGACCGCGCTCCGCCCACGCGCCGCCCGGCAGCCGGGGCCGGCCTCCGCGCCCGGCTTCCCGGCCCTCCGCGGAGGCCGGCCGGCGTTGCCGCTGCGGCGGCGTGCCCGCGGGCATCGGCTCGGCCCCCGCGGGCGTCCTCAGCGATAGCCCGTCGCGTCGGCAGCGCGCCCGGGCTGTTCGACCTCGGTGATGTAGCGCCAGGCATCGGGGCGGCTGCCGTCGGCGTCAGTGAGGCCGTAGACCTTGGCGAGGTGGCCGCTGGAGAGGGTCTGGCCGCTCCAGCGTGCGCGCTGGGAGTCGGCTGCCAGGGCGGCGACGCCGCGGCCGACCAGCACCGGTGACTCCGAGATGCAGAAGTGCGGGACCTGGTCGAAGGCGTCGCGCCAGTTCTCCTCGGTCACTCCGTAGTGCTCCAGCATGGCCTCCGATCGGAGCCAACCGGGGGTGACCGCCACGGCCGCCCCGCCCAGGTCGCGCAACTCGTGCGCCTGGGCCCGCGCCATCCGCTGCACGGCGGACTTCACCAGGTCGTAGAAGAGGCCGACGTCGGCGCGGTAGGCGGCGTTGTAGGCGTCGGTTCCATCGGTCATCTCCACGACGAGCCCGCCGGGCCGCCGGTTCAGCAGCGGCAGCGCATAGTGCGAGGTGATCGCGTGCGTGTCGATGCCGAGCCGCAGCATCCGCAGTCCGCTCTGCAGGTCGTGCTCCCAGATGCGCTGCCCGAAGGCCTCCAGGTAGACGTCGCCGCCCCAGATGTCGTTGACCAGGATATCCAGCCGGCCCTGCTCGGCGCCGATGCGCTGCACGAGCGCTTCGACCTGCGCCGGATCCAGGTGGTCGACCTGGACCGCTATGCCCATACCACCCGCTTCCTCGATCCGCTCCTGCGTGCCTTCGATCGTCTCCGGGCGACCCGATTCCGAGACCTGCGTGCGCGTGGTCCTGCCGGTGGCATACACCGCTGCTCCGGCGCGCCCGAGCTCCACGGCGATCGCCCGCCCTGCTCCCCGGGTCGCCCCGGCGACCAGGGCAACCTTTCCGTCCAGCGCCCCCATCGGCGCCTCCTCCCCGTCGACTGCCGCCATCCTCGCCCGCACTCCTGCCATGTTCTGTCAGGTAGGCCTGCGCCCATCATTCCGCCACCCGGACGTGACCGATTGAGGCCGCGCCCGCTCTGCAGCGGCGGTAGCGGAGAGAGCGCTGCTGCGGACTGGGCACCGGCCGCCTGACCGGCGCTGGCCTGGGGGTTCCCCGGCGGCCGCGGGGAGGCCTCCGGGACGGGGTTCGGCGTATGTCCCGGGGGACAGCTGCCGGTGGCGTGGCAGCCAGGCAACACTGCCGCCCCAGCCACATGGCCGGGGCCGGAGACGCGCGTCCCATGGGTAAGGCCCGGCGGGCGCAGCGCCGACCGCGCCGGAGAAGCTGCGGACCACGGCGGAGCGGAGGACGCGATGGCAGGCCCGATCGGACCGGACGGCCCCGACTCCGTCGGCGCCTACCGCGTCGCCGGCCGGCTCGGTGCCGGCCGGGCGCTGGCGGGTACCGCTCCCGACGGTTCCCGCGCGGTCCTCGTTCCGGGGCCGCCTCCGCCGCCCGCGCACTGCACGCCGGCCGTCCTCGCCACCGGCCTGCCCGGCGGCTTCACCGCTGTGGAATACATCCCCGGGCCCGACCTGGACTCCGCGGTCCGGGACGGCGGCCCGCTCCTGGGCACCGAGCTCGACCGGGTTGCCGTCGCTGCCGCGACCGCCCTCGCGTCCCTGCATGCGGACGGGCGCGCCCACGGGCGGTTCGGCTCCGGCCGGATCCTGCTGGGGCCGGGCAGCCCGCTCATCACCGGCGCGCCGGCGCGCACCGACCTCCTCGGCGTTCCGCTCGCCGAGGCGCAGGCCGCTGACCTGCGCGCCTGGGGGACCACGGTCGCCTTCGCCGCCGGCGGCGCCCGGGACGGCTCCACCGACGAGGGCTCCGCGCGCCTCGACCGGTTCCGACCACTGGTCGACGCCTGCCGCTCGGCCGACCCGGCGCGGGTCCCCGCTTCCTCCGCCGTCCTGGCAGCGCTCCTGGGCGCCGAACCCCGGACCGGGATCGCCGAGCTGCTGGAGCGGGGCGCCGCAGCCGCCGCCGATCCCACGACGCGGCTCGTCCCCGCACCGCTGCCCACGGCCGCCCTCCCCGCGCTGGCCGCGGACCCCTATGTCGAGGTACGCGACACGGATACGCCGCCGACCGCACCCCCGCCACCGGTCATCCCGCAGCACGGCGGGGCAGCACGGCGTGTCGTCGCGGGCCGGGGGTCCGCCGCCGCTGCCGGCTCGGCATCCGAGCCCGGTGCCGGGGCGCCGGCCGGGGCGATGCCGAGCGCCGGCGCGGACACCGCCGCGTGGGGCCGCGCCGGCCAGGCCACCGCAGCGATGGGCGCGGTCGGGGGAGAGACCGGGCCCGACCGGGCCGCCGGCGATCGCCGGCGGGGAGAGCCCGTGCCCCCGCCCGACGCCGATGGCGCGGCAGCTGCGGGACCGGCCGCTCAGCAGGCGGCCGCACCGGCCGGTGCCCAGCGGCGGCGCCGGGCGCTGCTGGGGGTCGCGGGCGCATCGCTGGCCGCACTCGCCGCCGCGGCCGTATGGGCCGGTTCCGGGGAGCCCCCGCCCAGGTCCGCCCCTGCCCCGGCATCCTCCGCTGCAGCCGACCCGTCCGGCCCGGCCCCGCGCAGCCCGCAGGCGGACCCGTCGGCGCAGGCCCTCCTCCGGGTGGAGGCATCCGAAGAGCCCGCTCCCGAGCCGACCCCCACCCCGGAGCCGTCGCCCACACCCTCCCCGACCCCCACCGAGACGCCGACGGGCGACCCGGACCCCACCGGCGGCCCCGACCCGACCGGCGACCCCGATCCCACCGGCGACCCGGACCCGACCGGCGATCCCGGCCCCAGCGGCGACCCCACGGCCGACCCTCCGGCCTGACGGGTCGGGGGGAGACGGCCCTCGGTCCACCACCGCACTCCGAAGGCCCGGCCCAGCGGATACCGCCGCTGCCCGCTGGCAGGCGCCCGCGCCCCGTCCCGCACCGCCCACTCGGCGTGCCCCTGCCCATCCCGCCGGAACCGCCGCGGCCGCCGGGGCTGCCGAAGGCCAGCGGACCGACTGCGGCTCCCCGCCCCGCGCGGTAGCCGCCGCGGCACCGCCCTAAGGCTCCGGAGCGATCTCGGCGGTCAGGTCGTCGAACGCGACGTCGCCGGTGTAGGAGCGGGCGGGGTCGGTTTCGACGAGGTAGACGCGCTCCACGGTGAGGGGCTGGGCGATTCCGGCGGGGACGTCGAAGACGGCGTCGGTCCAGCCGCCCGGTTCGACCGAGGGGCCGTACAGCGAGTGGCTCTGCCCTTCCGCGTCGACGACGCCGAGGACCGCCTGCGCGCCGCCGCCGTCGCCGCGGATCGCCACACCGAAGGCGGCCGCCCGGCCGTCCACCTCAATCGGATGCGGCGGCCGGGCCTCGGCCGAGCGTGTCCGGCCCGACTGGGTGAAGTCGTAAGAGAGGGCGGCCGCCGTGCCCGTGCGGCCGGGCACCGCGCGGATACCCGCCTCGGCGCGCACGCCGTTCGCCGTCCATTCGGCCGCGTCCGCGAAGTCGGCGAGCACGGCGGTGTCCCCGCCGACCGAGACCGGAACCGCCGTCTCCGCCCCGCCGGCCCGCACCGTGATGGTCCCGGCACCGCCGGCCCCCGCGGGCGCCACGGTGAACGCGTCGCCGGTCCGCTCGATCGCGGCCAGCCCGGGGTCGGCCGCGACCTCGACGTCGGCGGGGTCGATCGGCACCTGACCGCCGTCCGGCGCTGCACCGGAGACGGTGAGCTCCACGGGGCCGGCGCCGGCGTCGGCGAAAGCGATCCCGCCCGGGGTGGCGGCTATCGACTCCGGAGCGGCGAGTACCTCGACCGCAAGCTCCCCGCGGACGCCGCCGGCCGTCCCGGTGACGGTGTCCTGCCCGGCGGGTCCGGCGGTGAAGACGGTGCCGTCGACGGTGCCGCGCTCTGCAGCCAGCTCCGGCGTCCCGGCGTTCTCGGCCGGCCCGTACGCGCGGTCGTAGACGGTGGCGGCGAGGCCGCGGCGCATGCCGGTGAAGACCCGGTGCGGGTCGCCCGCGGTGGCGGTGTCGGCGAGCCCGGGCCGCACCCACACCCCGGCCGGCGCCCCGTCCCCCTCGGGAACGGTCATCACCAGGGCGTTGGGCACGGCCCGCTCCTCACCACCAGTCCGATTGCGGCGGAGCGGTTCGAGCCCGCCCGGATTGCGCGCGAGCAGCGTCGAGGACCCGCCGCCGTCGAGCTCGATCGCGTCATGGGCGCCGGCGGCGCGCAGCGCCTCGGCCATCTCGCCCAGCGTCGCCCCGCGCAGCCCGGGTACACGGCCGTCCGAGGTGGCCGCGAACGTCTGCGTTCCGTCCGCGGAGAAGCCGATGGCGGTGCGCGGATGGCGGGCCTCGTCGGGGGCGCCGACCGGTTCGCCGTCGCGGAGCAGCACCTCGCGGCCGCCGAGCACGGTGTGCGGTTCGGCGCCGCCTGCGGTGATCCGGTAGTCGATGCCGACCGGGTCGCCCTTCTCCAGGGCCGCCAGCTGCTCGGCCGCGGCGCCCGAGCCGAGCAGCACCCGGCTGCCGTCCTCGACTGCGCCGCCGGCCCGGTCCGACACCGCGCTCACCCGGCCGTCCTCGATGACGGCCTCGGCGACCCGGCCGGCGCCCTCCACTGCACCGCTGCGCGGGGCTTCGCCCCAGTCGCCGGTGTAGACGCCCAGGCCGCCGTCGGGCACCAACGGCGCGTTGAGCGCGTCGAGCTCGACGGCGGCCCCGGGCAGCTCCGCGGTGCCCTCAAGCGCGGTCTGCTCGACGGTGCCGCGCCCGTCTGCGCCGATGACGACGGCGTGCTCGTACCCCTCGGAAGGGGAGACGAGCGGGTCGCCGTTGCGCACGGCCGCGCCGAGCGGCGCCTCGGTGCCGCCCAGGTCGAAGTAGCCGCCGTTGGCGGCGGCAGCGACGGTCCGGCCCGCCCCGGGGTCGGTCTGCTCGGCGAGGTCGGAGACCGCCGCGGGCTCGGAGACCGCCCCGGAGTCGGCGTAGGTGAATGCTGCGCCTTCGGCGCTGGACACGCTGAGCAGGTTGATCATCGGATCGCCGGTGCCTTCGGGGCGGGCCAGGCCGGCTCCGGGGGCGACGGGGACGGCGCGGCCGGCTGCGCTGGCCGCGCCGGGGGAGGCGAGGGCGAGGAGGAGGGCAGCGGCGGTGGCCGAGGCCACGGCGGTCAGGCGCTTGGACGGGGGAGGGAGCAGGCGCACAGCGGGGCCTCCGTTGGCTGTGGAACGGAGCGTTATTCAATCACCGCGGACCGCTACCGGACCTCCCCCCACGCGCGACCGGTCCGGTAACGCGAGGGGACGTGGACGTGACGGAACGTCTCCAGCGTGCGGTTCAATGGGAGCCCCCTGCTGGAGAGGGTTGACGTGAGCGACTGGCATCTGAAGCCGATGGCCGCATTCGACCTCGAGACGACCGGCGTGGACGTGGAGACCGACCGCGTGGTCACCGCAGCGGTCATCCGCATCGACCCCGCCACCGGCGACACCCGCACGCGCACCTGGCTGGCCGATCCGGGCGTGGAGATCCCCGCCGAGGCGACCGCGGTGCACGGCATCTCCACCGAGCAGGCGCGCGCCGAGGGGCGGCCCGCGGACGAGGTGGTGCGCGAGATCGGCGCGGAACTCGCCGAGCTGACCGACAAGGAGATCCCGATCGTCGCGTTCAACGCGGCCTTCGACCTCACCCTCATCGACCGCGAGATGGCGCGGCACGGCGACTCCACCGACTTCGGCGGGCGCATGCGGGTGGTCGACCCGATGGTGCTGGACCGCCAGGTCGACCGGTACCGGCGCGGCTCGCGGACACTGGTCGACGTCTGCGCGCACTACGAGATCCGGCTGGCTCCGGGCGAGGCGCACGGCTGCGAGGCGGACGCGCTCGCCGCGGCGCGACTGGCTTGGCGGCTGGGGTCCACCCGCCCCGAGCTCGCCGCGATGACCGCCGACGACCTGCACCAGGCGCAGCGGCTCTGGCGTTCGGAGCAGGCCGCCTCCTTCGAGGCGTACCTGCGCCGCTCGAAGGACCCAGGCGCCGTCATCGAACGGGCCTGGCCCCTGGTCCCCCGCCCCGCCGCCGACTGAGTTTCCCCACCCTGTGGACGGAGCGGCGCCACGGCACACGGGCGCCGGTGCGCCCCGCTGACGGAATCCCCTCCAGGGGGCGGGACACGCTCTCGACCGGGGCCCGGAGGGCGCGGCAGGTGCTCAGCGCTGCGCTGCTGCCGTGCCGCCGGCCGGACGGGCAGAGCGGGCGCCGTCCGCCGGGGCGCTCCCCGACCGGCCCTCCTCAGGCCAGCGCGCGGAGCGGCTCAGCGAGTTCAGCGGTGTAGAAGTCCAGGAAGGCGTCGACGTCGCCGCCTGCGTTGAGCAGTGCGAGGCGGTCGTAGCCGGCCTCCGCGAACCGGGACACCTGGGCGACGTGCTCCGCGGCGTCGGGCCCCGCGGAGACCATGCCTGCGACGTCGTCCACCGTCACCGCCGCCGATGCGGCGTCGAAGTTCACCGGGTTCGGAAGCTCCGCCATCACCTTCCACCCGCCGGCCGCGAACCGGATCATCTCGCGCGCCCTTCGCAGCGCCTCGTCCCGGTCCGGCCCCACGGCCAGGGGCACCTCGTTGTAGCGGGCGCCGCCCCCGCCCGCACGGGCATACACCTCGGCGATGTCGGAGCGCGGCTCGTTGGCGAAGAGTGCGTCCCCGTGTTCGGCGGCGAGCTCGGCGGCACGCGGGCCGCCCGCCGCGACCACGATCTCCGGCGGCGTGTCCGGCAGATCGAAGACCCGCGCGTCCTCCAGCGTGATGTGCTCGCCGTCGAAGGAGTGGTAGCCGCCGGACCAGAGCAGCCGGATGACGTGCAGCGCCTCCTCCAGCATCCGGTGGCGGATGTGGACGGGCGGCCACCCCAGCCCCACGACGTGCTCGTTCAGCCGCTCCCCCGCGCCGACCCCGAGGAAGTGCCGTCCTTGGGCGAGCAGCGCGACCGTCGCCGACGCCTGCGCCACCAGCGCCGGGTGGTAGCGGAGGGTCGGGCAGGTGACACCCGTGCCGAGCCGGATGCGCTCGGTCCGCTCGGCGATCGCCGCCAGCACCGACCAGGCGAACGGCGAGTGGCCCTGGCTGTCGAGCCAGGGATGGAAGTGGTCGCTGATCTCCACGAAGTCCAGGCCCGCCTCCTCGGCCCGCACTGCCTGCCGGACGAGTTCCCGGGGCCCGTACTGCTCCGCCATGAGCTTGAGTCCGAACTGCACCGTGCCACCTCCGTGCTCGCTGCGTCTGTGCCCGCGCACGCCGGGACGGCTCCCGGCATGCGGCGGGCGGCCTCGGGGTGGCCGTAACCGGTGCGCCCCGCGGCTAACACGGGGAGGCGCAGGGTTGGGGAAATACTGACCGTGCGATCATGTGGCTGCGCGGCCGGACGTGGCCGGGCAGCACACACCGTGCACCGAGAGGTGCAGTACCGAACAGCAACGACGGCGGAGACGAGGAAGCCGGTGCGAATCCGGCGCGGTCCCGCCACTGTGAGTCGGAGAGCCGGTCCCCGCAGACGCCACCGCCGCCGGGCGGGAAGGCAGGGACCGCGCGATGACCCGCGAGCCAGGAGACTCACCGCCGTCGTCCTCGACACCCGGGGCGGATCTCCCCGCGAGAGGATGGCACGCATGGACGCACGGATGAGGCCACCGGTCTGCTCCGCGTCCGGCCGCCGGCCGGGCCGAGGCGACACGGAAGGACCTGCCGCCCCATGCCGTACACAGCGCCGCCCCGGAAGGCACCGGCCCGGACCCCAGGGCCCCGCCCGCACCAGGACCTGATGGGCCGGTCACGCGGCGGCTCCGCAGCAGCAGCACTCACCGATGCCGCGTCGCTCGGCGGCTTCTTCTCAGCCGTCCCCGCAGAAGCGGGGACGGGCCGGCCGGTCGAGGCGCTGTGGAGCCGCGCCGAACTGGTCCCGCGGATCGCCGCCACCCGGCGGGCGTTCGCCGAACGCGCCGGGGTGGGGGTGGCGAGGGTGGAGCCGCGGGTCGCGGCGTCCGTGCTGTTCCAGAGTGTCGCCGCGCGCCTGCTCAGCCCGGCGGTGGCGACGGCGGCACTGCACGGCGCCGTCCCGGACCCCGCCGCGCTGCGGTGGGCGGATCCCGCGGGCGGCCCGCTGCAGCTCCTGGTGGCCGGCGGCCCCGGCGATGTCGCGCACGGCCGCGGGCCCCGCGCGGTCGGCGCGGCGGTGGCGCGGTTCTACGTGGCGGGGCTGCTGGCGCCGGCGTCGACGGCCTTCCGCGCCGCAGCCCCCGTCTCGCCGACCGTGCTGCGCGGCAACGCGGCCTCCTCGGTCGCCGCGGCAGCCGAGATGGTGGCCCGGCAGCGCCCCGAGGCCGCCGGAGCCGCGGAAGCGGTCGCACGGGCCGTCCTCGCGGACGCCGACCTTGCCGACGCGATCGACTGGCACGCACCGCTCAGCGCCTCCCCTCCGACCCCCTACCAGCGGCGCAGCTGCTGCCTCTACTACCGGCTGCCGGGCATGGGCACCTGTGGAGACTGCGTGCTGCGGTGACGCGCTGCCGCCGCGGGCCCGCGCTGCTCCGGCGCTCTACCCGTGGCTGGCGGCGCGAGGATGGCCGAACCCTCGGGGTGGTCGGCGGGAGCCAGGCGACCGCGGGTTCGGCGTAGAGCACCAAGGCAGCGGGCGGCTTCGTCGGCGGTCTTTCCGCTCTGTCCCGCCGCTCCCGGCCGCTGCGCGGCCAGAGTTTCCACTGTTCGCGGGCTGGAGCGGACGGGACGGCTCGGAGCGCAGGCTCCCGCGCCCAGGTGGCCCGGGTGGCAGCTGGTCAGTGCGTCGGACAAGCGCAACAGCGGCCGGCGAAGCCGCCCTTGCCTTTAACGCCGTGGGCCTGCCCCGCGACCAGCACAACCCCGGCCGCTGCCGCGCCGGCAGCGGCCGCCCTTCCCGGTCCGCGTCAGGCCCTCGTCGTCTTCGTCATTCGGCTGACCCCAGGTTGCGGTGCGACGCGGGCCATGGTGCCGGCCCCGGCCGGTCGGCGGTCCGTGCCGGGCCGGCCGGTGCCAGCGCGTCCGGGTCAGACCACCGCGAGGGTGAACGCGAAGACGGCGGCGCAGATCGCCAGCATCCCGAGACTGGCGGTGAAGTTGCGGCCGAAGTCCCGGACCCGGATGTGCGCGCCCGCCGCAAGCACGAAGTAGACGGTGAGCGCGCCCGCCGTCAGCACCGCCAGCGGCGGAAACCAGACGCCGGCGACCAGGCCCGCAGCAGCGGCGAACTTGATCGGCGGGAACACCCACGCGAGCCGCTGCGGGAACCGGACCGATTCCAGGCACGCCTGGATGAAGGCCGCCGGCTTGATGCAGAGCACCGCATCCGCAAGCTGGATCGCCGCCAGGACTGCGAGCGGCCACCACGGTTCGATCATTGCGGGTCACCCTTCCTCACTCGTGCGCTCTCCTTCAGTCCTGGAGACACCGCGGGGAAGGGTTCTGTGACAGCGGGCACCGGACGTCCGCCTGCGCTAGAGCGCTCGTGCGGCGATCACCGCGTCGACCTCGGCAACGCTGGTCACCTCCGGGAACTGCTCCAGCCACCAGGTCGCGCCGGCCGCGCGGAAGGGCTCGGGGTCAGCGCCGGGCGGGCCGCCGACGGCCACTGCGTAGCCGTCGAGTCCGCCGCGCTGCTCAGCGACGGCGGCGAGCATGGCGCGCAGCCCATCGGGGTCGGTCTCTGGGCAGATGCAATCGAACCGGGCGGCGCGCCGCAGCGGTCCGGGGTTCACCGACTGCGCCCCGATCCAGACCGGGATGCGCGGACGCTGCACGGGCCGGGGCAGGAACCGCAGGCCGTCGACCGTGTAGTGGCCGCCGACGTGGTGCACGTCCGCACCGGTCCAGAGCCGGTCGATGAGGTCGAGCCCTTCGTCCAGCATCGCCGCGCGGGTGCGCGCCGCGGTCTCCTCACCCAGGCGGGACAGCTCGCCGCTCCGGTCGCTGCCGATCCCGGCGCCGAGAACAAAGCGGCCGCCGCTGAGCTGGTCGAGCGCGACGGCCTGCCGCGCGACATCGTGCGGCCGGCGGCGCGGCAGCGGCGTCACCCGGGTGCCCAGCACGATGCGCCGTGTCGCCGCGGCCGCGGCGGCCAGCGCGATCCACGCATCGCCGACGGCCAGCCCGGGAGACCGGGGCCGCGCGACGTGGTCCCACAGGAACACGCCGTCGAAGCCCGCCGCCTCCGCCCGCGCCGCGACTCCGGCCACGGCACCCGGGTCGGCGAGCTCCCCGAACGGCGGCAGATACAGTCCGGTCCGCATTGCGCCTCCACTCCTCGTCCGGGACCGCCGTCCCGCTGGTCAACTGCGCCGCTCCGCCCGATGCTCCTCGGCGGCCGCGCTTCCGCGGCGGCTCGCGGCGATGGCGGCCTGGTTCTCGACCGCCCACGCGGCGAGGGCGGACAAGGGTTCCAGCAGCGAGCGCCCCAGGGGCGTCAGGCTGTACTCCACGCTCGGCGGAACCGTCGCGAAGACCTCCCGGTGCACCAGCCCGTCGGCTTCCAGAACGCGCAGCGTGCGCGTCAGCATGCGCTGGCTGATCGCCTCGATCCCGCGATGCAGCTCGTTGAACCGGTAGGGGCGCTGGCCGAGCAGCACCACGACCAGCACGGTCCACTTATCCCCGATCCTGCGCAAGACGTCACTCACGGGGCATTCCACGTGCTCGCCGGCGGGAACCGGTGCCGGCAGCACGGTGTCCAGCGGGGCGGGCACATCGGTGTTCGCTGCTGACATGGAACTGCCTTCTTTCGCTCAGCTGCCCGCTTACCCAGGATGGGGGTACTGACGAAAAGTAACCGGAGGGCGCGATGAATGGCCAGGATCCCGGCTCTGCACAGGCGGACCCGACGGCGCGGACCTTCGTGATCACCGGCGGGAGCGACGGTATGGGCCGCGCGCTGGCCCTCGGCCGAGCGGCGCGGGGCGACCGGGTCCTCGCGGTCGGCAGCAGTTCCGCCAAGGGCACCCGGCTCCTCGCGGAGGCGGAGGAAGCCGGGGTTGCGGGGCGGATCGACTTCCTCGCGGCCGACCTCAGCACCGTCGCGGGCAGCCAGTCGGTCATCGACCGGGTCGCGGCCCGGTACGGGCGCATCGACGGCCTCGTCCTGGGCGCCAACCGCCAGTTTCCGCGCCGGGTCGAGACGGCCGACGGGTTCGAGGCGACCTTCGCGCTGTACTACCTCAGCCGGGCGATTCTCAGCCGCGGACTCGTCACGGCGCTGAGCTCGGGTGTGCGCCCGGTGATCGTCAATATCGCCGGTACCGGAATCACCGCCGGCCGCATCCGCTGGAGCGATCCGCAGCTCCGGCGCGGCTACCGGACGGTGGCGGCCCAGATCCAGGCGGGCCGGGCCAATGACCTGCTGGGGGTGGCGATGGCCGAGGAGTACGGCGACCGCGTCCCCTACGTCCTCTTCAATCCGGGGTTCACGAAGAGCGGCGACGCCGCAATGGAACAGCTCCGGCCGTCCACCCGCGCCCTCATCAAGGCACTGGCCGCGATTGCCGCGAAACCGATCGAGCGGGCCGTCGCGCCCGTCCACGAAGTCCTCGACGCACCACCGGCCGCCCGGTTGACCGCACTCGCCCGCAGCAGGCCGCTCCCCCTCGACCTCCCCACCCTCGACCCGGGCGCAGCCCGCCGCCTCGCCGGCGCCACCGCGCAGATGCTGTCCAGCGCGGCGGAGCCGCCCCCGGCGGACGGCAGCCAGAGCTGACGCCCGCCGCCGTCCGCCCAGCCGGCGGCTTGACTTCACGTTAAGTAGAGGTACTGGGATGGAACGCACCTCACCGGACCCCTCCGGCGAGGAGGTACTCGCGAGGAGGCATGGCATGACTCTGGTAATCGGCGCGTCCGGCAAGGTCGGCGGCGCAGCAGTCCGGCAGCTCTCGGACCGGGGCCGTCCGGTTCGGGCGTTCGTCCGCGATCCCGCAGGGGTGCGGTTCCCCGAGGGCGTCGAGGTGGCGCAGGGCGACCTCGGTGATCCGGAGTCGCTGCGGTCCGCCCTGCGCGATGTGGACGACGTCTTCCTGGTGTGGGGCGCGGTGGGCCTCGACCCCCGACCGGTGATCGACGTGATCGCCGGCAGTGCGCGCCGGGTGGTCCACCTGTCGTCCGACGGCGTCGACGACGCCAGCGAGGAGCAGGCGGACCCGATCAACGGGATGCACGCCGCGATCGAACGCCTGCTCTCAGCACGCGGCCTGCGGACCACCACGGTCCGGGGCGGCGGCTTCGCCAGCAACGACCTGGCGTGGGCGGAAGGCATCCGCGCGAGCGGCACCGTCCGGGACCCGTTCCCCCGAGCGCGCCGCTCCATGGTGCACGAAGCCGACCTGGCCGAGGTCGGTGTCACCGCACTGTCGGAGCCGGGCCACGAGGGCGCGACCTACACGGTGACCGGCCCCGAGATGCTCAGCACCGAGGACCGCGTCGCCATCATCGGCGAGGTCATCGGCCGGCCCCTCCGCCTCGAAACGCAGCCGCACGAGGAGGCCCGCGCGGAACTGGCTGCCTCCGGGCTCCCGGACGAGTACGTCGACGCCATCATGGTCGCCCACGAATCCTTCTCCCACCCCGGCTACACGGAGAAGCTCACCCCGTCCACCGCCGTCACCGGCACCCCGCCGCGCACCTACCGCCAGTGGGCCCTGGACCACATCGACGACTTCCGCTGACGAGGGGCCGCCCCACCCGCACACAAAAGAACCCCCGCGACCTGGATTCCCAGTCCGCGGGGGTTCTCGCACCCCTGCGACAAGTGGCTAGGGACGGGGTCGAACCGCCGACCTTCCGCTTTTCAGGCGGACGCTCGTACCAACTGAGCTACCTAGCCGCAGCCACGTGTGTGGCGAGCGGTCCTGACGGGATTTGAACCCGCGGCCTCCACCTTGACAGGGTGGCGAGCACTCCTAACTGCTCCACAGGACCTTATGTGGTTGTCCGCCCGCGCAGGGACGGCGCTCCGTGTCCTCTATTGTGCCAGAGCCTCGGCACTCCTTCGGACGGAGCCGTACCCCCTACCGGATTCGAACCGGCGTTACCGCCTTGAAAGGGCAGCGTCCTAGGCCACTAGACGAAGGGGGCTCAGCGACGAACGAGGCCGTCGGCTGCCCGATCCGCCCGTTCGCCGGGACGGACTAAGCATAGGGGAGAGGGGCGCCCTGTGCCAAAGCGATTCCCGCCCACCGCACGATTACGGTGTCGCTGCAGGTGGGGATGGGCCCTCCGGCGCGTCGGAGGGGGTTTCCGAGGGGTCCCCTGCGGGGCTGTCCGACGGGTCTTCGGCGGGTTCCCCGGAGGGCTCGGGCGGCTCGACGTCGCGTTCGGGGTCCTCTTCGATATGCCGCTCGATCTGGGCCGACGTCAGCCCGAGCCCGCCGAGTGTGACGTCGTCCCAGGCCTGCAGCCGCTTGGTGTCGGCGTCGAAGTAGAGGACCGACGCCTCGTACGGCTTCGGCTGGTCGATGCCGCTCTCCAGCCCGCGCAGGCCGGCACCGCCCGTCGAGCCCTGCACCGCGAACCGCGTGCCCTCGTCAGTGAGCTCGCTCCACCGGCGGTGGCCGTGGCCGGCGAGGATCAGCGGGGTGCGGCCGTTGAAGGCGTCGGCCTGCACGGGGTCGTGCAGCACGGCGACGTCGATCGGCGGATCCGCGCCGTCCAGCTGCTCGGCCTGCTGCCGGCCGATCGCGGCCACCTCGTCGGCGTCGGGGTTGTCGGCCGTCTTGTCCGGCTCGAAGCGGGGGTCGCCGGCGCCGTAGAAGACGAGGCCGCCGACCTCCTCCACACCGTCGTCCAGCACGACCGCGTTGGGCTGCGCCTCCACCGCGCGCTGCGTCCCCATCGAGTCGTGGTTGCCGCGCACCCACACGTAGGGCACGTCGAGGTCGGCGATCTTGTCGGCGAAGGCGTCCTCTGCAGCGCTGCCGCGGTCGGTCAGGTCACCCGAGTCGACGATCATGTCGACCTGGAACTGGCGCTGGATCGACGAGACGACGTTCCACGCTGCGGGGTTCAGGTGGATGTCGGAGACGTGCAGGACGCGGATGGTGCCTTCGTCGCCCTCGTAGACGGGCAGGTCGGAGGTGACTTCATAGAGCTGGGAGACGTTGCCGACCAGTCCGGCCAGCTGCTGGCGGTACTGCTCGAACCGGCTCACGACCTGCTCGGCACTGCCGACCACCTGCGGCGCGCCGGCCAGCAGCCCGGAGTAGCGGGGCTCGGCGATGGCCGAGGGGTTGAAGGTGAGCGCCGCGAGGCCGCCGGAGGCGGCGAACACGGCGACCGACGTGCCGGCGCTCCAGGCCGTCTTGCGCCACGTGCGGAAGAGGAGCGCTCCGGCGAGCGCGGCGCCCAGCGCGGCCGCAACGGCGGCCTGGACGAACAGGTGGATCACGCCGTTGCGCAGCTCGGTGCCGATGCTCTGCGCCATCCGGTCGATCGCCCCGGGGTCGTTGAACATCTCCTCGGCGGCGGCCAGGCGGATCTCGGTGATCTCGGCGGTGAAGCGGAGCGGAGCGGAGTGGGTGTCGAACTGCAGCGTGCCGAGCGGGGCGACGTCGACGACGGTCTCCCCGTCCCAGCTCGGGGCGACGGAGAGGGTGACGTCGGCGGGGCCGATCGGCGTCAGCACCTGGCCGCCGACGGCCAGGCCGAGCCACCCGCCGAGCAGGCCCGCGGCGACCACCCCGGCCACCCGGGCGCCGCGCAGCAGCGCCTCGCGCCGGGCGTCCGCCCAGGTCCGCACGGCGGACAGCGCCGATCTCACGCGCGAAAACACGACACCATCATGCCCACGCACCCGCACCCGGCAACGCCCCAGCGCCGACGCGTGGAAACCGCGCTCCGCTACGGCGCGGAGCGGCCGCTGCGCAGCGCCGCGGGCGCTCCGGCGCCTGCCGCGGCGGACCCCCAGGGCACGCGGCCCGCGGGCAGTCCGGCGGCACGCGGCACGCGACAGCGCCCGCGACGTGGCCGACAATACGAGTGTGGTCGAACTCAACCGCCTGGAATTCGAAGAGCTCGTCGCAGACGCTCTGGACAGCATCCCGCAACCGCTCGCACAGGCGATGGACAACGTCGTGGTGACGGTGGCCGAGAACCCGCCCGAGCCGGGGCTCCTCGGCCTGTACGAGGGGGTGCCGCTGACCGAGCGCGGCGAGGGCTACGCCGGCGTCCTGCCCGACCAGATCTTCATCTACTGGCGGGAGATCTGCGCCGTCTGCGCGACGCCGGAGGATGTAGTGGAAGAGGTGCGCATCACCGTCATCCACGAGGTCGCCCACCACTTCGGGATCGACGACGACCGCCTGCACGAACTCGGCTGGGGCTGAGCCGGCTGACGGCGGCGTGCCCCCGGCCCCCTGCCTGCGGGGCGGGGCGCCATCCCTCAGCGCCCGTCCGGCGGCGCCCCGCGCTCACGCGCCTCCGCTAAGGACAGGCCGATGGAGGCGTGCTCGGCGCCCGAAACCCCGCGGCCATTCCGGCGCATGCCCCCAGAACGGGCGCGCAGGCAACGAACGCGCGACGGATCCGCGAGAACCGGTTGCGCAGCGTGACCCGATTAGAGACTGTAAGTCACTGTCCGGCAACTTGGAGTGAAACTCCGGGTGTGCGCCCCGGCCCATCCGGGACACGGGCTGAGGACGAGCCGAGAGGGGGCCGCCGGTGGAGAGTCCGCGCACGGACGGTGCGACGGGTCCGGCCGCGGCACCGCGGCCGGACCGCCCGGAGGACCCGGAGGACCCGGGGGGTCCGGAGCCGGGCAGCACCCGGACGTCCGCCGCAGCACCGGACGGCACCGGGGCGGCCACCCCCGATTGGAAGCGGGCCTACGCCGACGTGGCGCGGATCAGCGAGTTCCGCGCCCTCTGGGCGTCGCACGCGATCACCATGGCCGGCAGCCACCTGCTCAGCCTGTCGGTGTCGATGCTCGTCTACCGGGAGACGCAGTCGCCGCTGGCGGCCGGCATCACCATCACGCTGACGTTCCTCCCGCACGTGCTGGCCGGTCCGCTGCTGAGCGGGCTGAGCGACATCGTGCCCCGGCGGAAGGTGATGATCGCCTGCGACGTGCTGCGCGCGCTGCTCGTCGCCGCCATCGCGCTTCCGGGGCTGCCGGTGTGGCTGATCTGGCCGCTGCTGTTCTGCACGATCCTGCCCATGATTCCGTTCGGCGCGGCGCGCGCGGCGCTGATGGCGCAGATGCTGGAGGGCGAGCGGTTCGTCGCCTCCTCGGCCATCATCAACCTGACCAGCCACGTCGGCACGCTGGCCGGACTCCTCGCGGGCGGCTGGGCGTTCGCGGTGCTCGGACCGGTCGGCGCTCTGGGCGTCACGTCCGCGGCGTTCCTGGTGTCGGCCGTGATCATCCGGTGGGGCGTGGGCGAACGCCCCGCACCCGCGGCGCAGGACCGGGGCCGGCCGTCGCTGGCCGCGATCGCCCGCGACGGCACCCGGGTGGTCGCCGGGGATCCGCGGCTGCGGACGCTGGCGCTGATGGCCTGGCTTGCGGTGTTCTACATGGTGCCGTTCGGGCTGGCCGGTCCGCTGTCGTCGGCGGTGGGCGGCGGCTCGGTCGGCGCGAGCCTGATCATGGCGGCGCCGGCGATGGGCGCGCTCGTCGGCGGATACACGCTCACCCGGATCATCGGCCCGACGCTCCGCATGCACCTGCTCGGACCGCTCGCCGTCGCCGGATCCGTGCCGCTCACGCTGTGGGTGCTGCACCCGCCGCTGTGGGCCATGGTGGCCCTGCTGGCCGTGTCCGGGGCGCTGTGCTCCTACCAGCTCGTGGCGAATGCGGCGTTCGTGCTGTGCGCGCCGGAAAGCGGGCGCGGGCAGGCGTTCGGCCTGGTTGCGGGCGGGCTCCAGGCGGCGCAGGGCGTCGGGATCGCGGCCGCGGCGCTCGCGGTCGAGGTGGTGCCGCTGGAGACCGTGGTGGCCGGCGCCGGCGTCCTCGGCGTCGCAGCGGCGCTCCTGCTCGCCTTCCCGTGGGCCCGCCTCGTGCCGGGCGTGCTGGAGCGGATGCAGGCGTCCAGCGGCGCGTGAGCCGGCGCGGTCAGGGCTGCGCACCCCCTCGGCCCCGGCGCCTCGTGCCGGGACCCGGTGCCGGAGGCGGTGCGGCAGCGTCCGCCGGCCGGCCCATCAGTAGTCGGACTTCTTTCCCTGGAAGTTCTTGACGACGTGCTCCAGCACGGAGCCCTGGCCGCCCTCCTCCGGCATGACCACCCAGGCGACGATGTAGATCAGCACGCCGCTGAAGCCGAACAGGGCCAGTACGGCGAAGGCGACCCGGACCAGGTTGGCGTCGACGCCGAAGAACTGGCCGATGCCGCCGGCCACGCCGGTCAGGATGCGGTGCTCGCGGCTCCGCTGGAGCTTCTTCTGTCCAAAGTTCTCGTTCATGTCTCCACTGTGCCCGGTGGAGAGGCCCCGCGCCCATCGGGCAACCCCCTGGCCGCCCCCTGACGCATCCCTGATGCCGCCTGGAGCGCGGTCCCGGTGCCGCCTGTGGACGGAAAGCCCCCGGCGGTACGGGATGCGGCTATCGTGGTGGCTTCCGGACGCCTCCGCGGCGGCGCCCTGAGCGCCATTTCCCCCCGGGCCAGCCGAACCGTTCCTTCTGCTCCGCGGTCCGAAGCAGTGCGGCGTCCAGGACGGCCTGATCCCCCGACCGTCGCCCGCCCCTGCCCGTCGAGAACAGAATGAAGCTGCGATGACACTAGCGAACGTCTTGGCCGTGCCTGCCCAGACGGGGCTC
This sequence comes from Nocardiopsis coralliicola, assembly GCF_054779695.1. Classification (NCBI taxonomy): domain Bacteria; kingdom Bacillati; phylum Actinomycetota; class Actinomycetes; order Streptosporangiales; family Nocardiopsidaceae; genus Nocardiopsis; species Nocardiopsis coralliicola. Next base: position 69,970 of record NZ_BAAGXT010000012.1, read on the forward strand.
GACCCTGCGGCCGACTACGAGGGCTTCATCGGCTGGGTCCTCAACCTCATGACCTCACTCGGCGAGGTCGGCGTCGGCCTCGCCCTGCTCATCGAGACCTTCTTCCCGCCGATGCCGAGCGAGGCGGTTCTGCCCGGCGCCGGCTTCCTGGCCTACGACGGCCAGATGAACGTGTGGCTGGCGATCCTGGCCGCGTCGCTCGGCGCGCTGGTCGGCGCCTGGGGCTGGTACGCGGTGGGCGCGGCGTTCGGCCGCGAGCGCACCATGTGGATCGTGTCGAAGACGCCGCTGCTGGAGGTCGAGGACTTCACCAAGGCCGAGCGCTTCTTCCAGCGCTGGGGCGGCCTCGCCGTGCTCCTCGGCCGGTGCGTGCCGATCGTCCGCAGCTTCATCTCGATCCCCGCGGGCATCGAGCGGATGGGCCTGGTCCGGTTCAGCGCCTACACCATGGCCGGCAGCCTGATCTGGAACAGCATCTGGATCGGCCTGGGCTACCTGTTCGGCCCGGCCATCAAGCCGATCCTGGAGGAGTTCAGCGGCATCCTGAGCTACGCCGCGCTGGGCATCATCGCCCTGCTGTGCCTCTGGTTCGTCATCGTCCGCCTCCGCCGCATCGCCCGCAAGAAGGCCGAGGCCCCGAACCCCCTCGACGAGCACCCCACCCGCCGCTCCTGACCCGCCATCAACGGGCGTGCACCACCCCTGCCCCTTCGGTAGTCTTTCCCCGGTGGCGTCTACCCCGCCACCGGGGCCCTTAGCTCAATCGGCAGAGCAACGGACTTTTAATCCGTGGGTTCAGGGTTCGATCCCCTGAGGGCCCACCCCATTCGACCAGGCGCTTCGCTCTTCGGGGTGGGGCGCCTTCGTCGTGCGGGCTGCAATCCGGACAGCAGTTCACAGCGGCTCAGATCCCTCGCCGCCCCTACCCGTACCGGAAGAGCGCAGCGCCCGATGCGGCAGGCCTGGAACTGCGCGCAGCCCACAGCACCGCCCGATCCAGGGCACTAGCGTTCGCGCCCTCTCAATCGATCGGGATGTCGGTGAATGTGCCGAGCGGGCCGGCGTTGAACGTCACCGACGTCACGTCCTCGGGAGGTGCGGCCACGTACATGTAGGCGTGGTGTGCCGTCCCGGGCACACCCGTGGCGGGCCATCCGCGGCTGCTCACCCCCTGGAGCAGGTCCTTGTCGCCCGCGAACATGCGCGCCTCACGGTAGGCGGTGCCCGTGGCGGGGTCGACGACCGAGAACTCTTCGAAGCCGCTCAGACCGCCCTTGAGGATCTCCTCGGGATCCGCAGAGGCGAGCTCGCCGATCCGCGGACCCCGGTGTGTCATGGCGAATCGCGCGACCAGGAATGCGCCGTCCCGGTAGAACGGGTAGACCTCGATGTCGACCGGGTAGTCCTCGGCCATCCGGCCCTGGCCCGAGGCGACCGGTTCGAGGCCGGCTCTGCCATGGAACGAGCCGGGAGCCGTCCCCGGCTCAGGCCGGCTCGTCTCCGCCTCCGCGCTCGGCGTTGAAGCGGGGCCGGGGTCCGCGGCCTGGTTGTAGGCGTAGGAGATCTCAACCCGGCGGTTCTGCGCACGGGCCCAGGCGTCGTCGTCGCCCCCTTCCTCCTCTACGGGGTGGGCGGCGCCTTCGCCTGCGACTTCGTACTCATAGCCCGCGCCCAGGGACTCTTCCACGACGTCGCGCACCGCGTCGGCGCGCTCTTCGGAGAGTTCCTGGTTGTAGTCGTCCTCGCCGACTCCGTCCGTGTGGCCGGTGATGGTGATCGGCGGCTTCTCCGGATCCGCGCGTTCCTCGGTCTCGGCGATCACGTCGTCCAAGACGGACTCGGCGGCGGCGTCAAGTGCGGCGTCGTCGAAGCCGAAGAGGACATCGGTGCGCAGGGCCACGGTCTCGCGTCCGTCGTCCTGATCGCGGCCCTGCACCACTTCCTCGGTGATGCCGTACAGGTCGGTGCGGGAGGCCGCCGGCTCGGCGTCCTTGCTGGAGAGGTCGGTTACGGGGAGCCAGACGGAATCGCCCTCGCCCGCTGCGCTCTCGTCGGGAAAGGCCGTTGCCTCACCGTCGGTGACCGGCAGGCCCGCGAACTCCCCGATACTGCCCGGGAGGGCCAGGGTTACGATATCGGTCGTTTCCGGAAGTTCGGGATAGAAGTAGGCAGCTTTGTACTCGATGCCGGGTTCCCACACGTGGTCGACCGGGATGACGCTGCCCAACGGGGCGATGCCGTCCTCGACGAGCTGCGAGTACAGGTGCCCGCGGAGGGGGTCGATCAGGTGGAGGTCGTTGGATTGGGGATCGAGTTCGGCCGAGCCGCCGAACACGCCTTGCGGGGAGCGCATCTCGACCGGCTCGTCCTCAAGGCTGCGGATAGTGAGCTCCACAGTGGTTCGGTCGCTCCAGCGTTGCACCGAATCGACCTCCACCTCTGCGCGGAAAGACTCCGTACCCGGGCCCAGCTGACCAAGCCGGCCCTGCTGCACCCACCCGTCCGGAGGAGTGCCCCCGCCGGCGTCGGAGCCCCCTCCTCCCGAACCGCCTGCCAGGGAGCAGGCGTTGAGTGCGAGCGCGAGGGCGACGGTGACAGCCGCCAGATGAAATGCAGGGGGGCGCATTCTTTCGTTACTCCCGATTGGTCCGATGCTGTTCTCGCTTCGATCGCCCGGTGGGACCGGGCGAATGTCGTGCGGAACGCCTGCCGTCCCCGCGCACTCAGGGGAGCGCCGTTCGGGCCAGCGGCACCTCCCGGTCGCATCCGCACGGTGGTTGATGCGGCCTGATTGAGCGCTCCACCGCGGAATCATCGGGTGGGAAGGTTTCTCAGTCCTCCACTGCGGCGCCCTTGAAGTTGGCTGCTTCACCGAGGTTCACGTCGATCACCGAGACCTCGTCGGGGATCGGCAGCAGGGTGAACAGGGTCGTGGACTGGCCCGCGCCGACGAAAGCCGAGGAGCCGGCCGAGGTAACGGTGCAGGCGCAGAACGTGCTGTAGGCGCCTTCAGCGGCTTCGGCGCTCTGGTCGAGGACCATGGAGCGATAGGTGCGCCCAGTGGCGGGATCGGTGGCCTCGGTGCCGTCCAGACTGGCCAGCGCCGTGGATCCGCTGGGGGCCCAGAAGGGGCTGAGGGCTTCGCCGCCGTCGGAGGTGTTGGCCATCTCGTAGGAGAGCAGGACGGTATCGGGCGCGACCCGCTGCAGGCCGGCTCCTGCCAGTTCGGCCTGGTACGTGTCGTCGTCGGGGTCGGTCAGGCTGGCGGAGAACTCGGTGAAGGGCTGGCCTTCCTCGGGGGCGTCCTCCTCCGGTGCGGACCGGTCTCCGGACTGCTCCGCCGGGGGACTCTTGCCGGCGGGGATGGTGACGGTCACCCGCCGGTTGCGCTGAGCGCCCTCCTCGGTGGAGTTGTCGGCGATGGGTTCGGCGGACCCGTGCCCCTCGGTGCCGTAGTCCACGCCGGTTCCGGTTCGCTCGCCCAGAGCCGTGGCGACGGTTTCGGCGCGCTCTTCTGAGAGCGGGCCGTTGATCGCGTCATCGCCGCTGTCGTCGGTGTGGCCGGCGACCCGGATCTCCTCGGCGCCGGATGCCTGGATGCGCTCGGCCGCACCGTCGAGCACCTTCTCCGCGTCCTCGGTCAGGGTGGATTCGTTCAGGTCGAAGAGCACGTCGGCGGAGAGCTCGACATCGGTGTAGTCGGGCTTCTCCCGGGTCTCCTCAGATCCGTCGGCCGCCGCGGACTCCCCCACCAGCGGCCACACCTCTGCCTCGGCGCCGGAGCCGGGCGGTGTGATGCCGTAGGAATCCAGGTCCACCTCTTCGGAGCCGATCGGCACGTCGGTGAAGGGCAGGCTGAAGGGGGAGGCCACCGTCACCTGCTCGGTGTCCTCGGGCGGCGCGGGCAGCACGGCGGCGGCCCGCACCGGCTCGTCGGCGGTGATGTCCCAGAACTCGGGATCTCCGCTGGAGCATGCGCAGGAGCGGTCCTCGCCGAAGTAGCCCATGTAGGCGGACCGGCCCTGGTCGCCGATCCAGTACAGGCCGCTGAGGTCTTCGAGCGGATACTCCGCGCCCGGTGTGGGCAGCGAGGTGAAGCCCCACACCGAGTTCTCCCAGGGCCCCTCGGATTCGGCGGTGAACTCGACTTCGGCGACCATGTGCTCTTCGCCCAGGCGGTTGAGGGTCAGCGCGGCCTTGCCGCCGGGTTCGTCCTCGGTGGCGGTGAGCAGCGGGCGTTCTGCCACCGCTCCGTTCTCACCCGCGGACGGGCCTTCTCCGCCCCCGCTGCCCGGGTCGTCCTGGCCAGGTAGCAGGCCGCAGCCGGAAGCAGCAAGCAGCACGGCCGCGCCTCCGGCCGTCATCGCAGCGCGCGTGGACAGGTGACGCACAGCAACTCCTTCATCCGCGCGGCCTCGGGGCAGAGCCGGTCCGGATGCCGTGGCACTGGGCCGAGGGGAGAGCGGCGGGGGCTTGTCAGGTCAGGCGCCTTCGGGAGGGCGATTCGCGCTACGCGGCTGACGCCCGCTGCGTCCGCGAACACTTCGGCCGGCAGCCGCCCGTCGGAGGGGACGGCGACCCTGAGTTCTGTCAGTGCTACGTGTCGCGAGCATGAGTTTCGACCAGGCGCGGAGAAAAGTCAACACTGTGTCGAAAAAGCGGCCGCTGCTTTCGCGACTCACGGCGATCCACAGCGGATGGACCTGCTGGGCCGGGACGGCGCCGGCGGAACCGCCGCTGCGGCGGGCGGAGTCCCGCCCGGTCCGCCCTCCGCATGTGGTGCTTCCGCCGGAGAGCTCGTGGAAGCGCGGGCCGCTGACCGGCCCCGCAGGAGAGGCGGGCCGGGCCGGCAGCGGCCCGATCGGCTACCGGGGGGAGGAGGCGTCCGCCGGGTCGGCCCCGATGGAGCGCAGGATGAGCGGCCTCAGGGTGGCGGGCAGCCGCTCCTCTTCCTCGGCCGTGTGCTCCCGTGTGTAGAGAATGTAGTGAGTGCGCTCGCACATCCAGCACACAGCGAGCGCTGCGGCGCGCGAATCGCCGATGTCGGGCAGAACGCCCTGCGTACGCTTCTGGTCGATGACCGCAGCGAAGCTGTCGGCAGAGCGCTCCAGAGCACGTTCCCAGGCCGCGCGCAGAGCCGGGCGCTGTCCGAGGAGATCGATAGCGGCGCTCAGCAGCGGAGTGCTGCTGCGCCACAGCGTGGACAAGCTGGCGAGGTACCTGTCCACCGACGTCGCGATCGGCTCCTCGGCGGACGCCGCGTGGCTGGCGAAATCGTCCAGCAGCCGTTCGAGGAGGCGGAGGGCAGCGGCCTCGACGACAGCGTTCTTACTGTCGAAGTAGAAGTAGACCGAGGATCGCGACAAGCCCGCCCGCGCGGCGATCTGCGCCAATGTGAGGTCGGTCAGAGGGGCCTCGGCCAGCAGCTCTTCGACGCTGTCGAGCAGGGCGCCCTCCGTCCGGTCTCCTTTGGTCAGAACGGAGCGGCGACCGGCCCTGCGCTGCGCCAGGGCGGGTTTGGCGGAGTTCATGCACCACACAGTAGCCAGCGCTCCCGCGGCAATCACACGCCGTGCCGCCCCGGCGCCCACGGGTGGGGCTGGAGCCGCCGCCGAGGGGCCGGAAGACGCGTGAGTCCAGTTCCCGGAAGTGCGGGGAGAGCCGGTCGGACCCAGCCCGCGCAGGCACGCGAAAGCTCCGCGAAGGGTGCCGCGACGGATCCCCGCAGGCTGCCCAGGCCGCGCCGGAGGGAGGCCGGTCCGCGATGAGCGCCCGGCCGCTGCTGTCGGATCAGGCCAGCACTCCGACGATCCGGCCATCGAGTCCGGCGCAGTAGAACAGGTCCGCGCGGAGGCGGGGCGATGGCGGATCTGCGGCGGTCCTTGGTGAAGGCGGACAGGTCCGCGAAGTACCCGTCAAGGATCGCGTCGGTCACTCCGGTGCGGACATCCCGTCATAGGCGTCTATCCGCTCAATGGTGACCATGGCGCGCCCCCTCCTGCCGGGTGGTCACTGCGGTGCGCCATGTCCACCCGCGCGGCGTTTGCAGATGACCCTCCCGCTCACCGCAGCCTCTGCTCTGTGCGCAGCCCTGCCCGCTCTCTTCAGGATGAGTGCAGAGCTGCGCTGAGGGTCTGACGCGTACCCCGGCACGGCAGGCCATGGAGCGCCACGGCCTGCCCCGCGCCCTGCGGAGCAGGCCGGCGGCTGCTATCGGGTGCGCGTCAGTCGTCCAGGGCGCCGGTGATCAGGCGGCGGAGCTCAACACGGGCGGCGTGGCGCTCCCTGCGGTTGGCGGTCCGCTTCATGGCGGTCCACTCTCGGCGGCCGGCGTTGGTCGTCTGGCCGGAGCAGCAGCCGCGCCACAGGCCGGTGAACGCCCAGTAGCAGCGGCTGTCGGTGTCCGGGTCGAGGGGGCCGTCTGGCAGATCGCAGGGGCCGTAGCCGTGGTTGTGGATCGGCTCATGGTCATGCTCGGCGCGGCGCACACGCCAGGGCTTGGTCTTGTCGGTGCGCGACATCTCGTTCCTCTCGGAACCCGCCGCCCGATGCCCCGGACCCTCCGGGCGGGCGGCTAGATTCTCCGCGCCACGGCGCCACGCTCCTTTCACCCGTTCGCGCCTCCAGAGCTGGAGGCGCCGCGCAGGGGCTCTGCGCAATCACGTACGGAAGACGGAAGAACGGATACACCGGAATCCGCCGTCCGTGCCGCCCACATCAGCGGACCGCTGGAAATGGGCAGCCTTGCAGAATACAGAGCGCATCGGATCGGGACAACCCGCCAGCGTGCTTCCAGTCCGGCTGCCCGCGCCGGTAGCCGCCGCGCAATCCGGCGGCCGCGGAAGGCGGATGCGCCGCCCCGCAGTCCCGACACGCGGTCCGAGCACGCCGGCTATCGCCAGTTCGGAATCCGGTCCAACTGCTGCGGATCAACCCGGTTCGCCTTTCGCGAGCGCAGCGCGAAGAACAGCGGGATTCCCGCTGCGGCGACGACCACCAGAAGCCCGACCGCACCGACGATAAGAACCGCGGCCACGCTCCCCCGCATCCCCGGGCGCACCCGTCTCCCCTGCGCCCATCTGCACCGGGGCCAGAGTGCCACGCGGTCCGCTCCGCTCCGCAGCCCGGCACCGGCGGGAACCGGGGAAGAGGGCGGAACCGGTCGGACGAGCCCGTCCCCGGAGCCGGCCGACCCTAGCGCCCCGGAACCAGCCCTTCCATGGACAGGTGGAAGAGGCGGGCGGCTTGCGGCGCGGGGTCGGGGTGGTGCTCGGTGGCGAGCGCGAGGCCGACGGCCAGGGTGGTGAGGTCGGTGACCGTGACATCGGGTGCGACGGCGCCGTCGGCGGCGGCGCGGCGGAGGAGGGGCGCGGCGGACTGTTCCAGCGCGACCGAGCAGGCGTTCTCCTGCACCGATTCGGGGCCGGCGCCACCGTAGGCGAGGGCGGCGGCCAGGCCGCGGGCCGAGACGCAGTACTCGACCAGATCTCCCAGCCAGTCCAGCAGGGCGGCCCGGCTGTCGGCCGCGTCGGCAAGCTCCAGGGCACGGGCGGACAGGACGTCGATCCGCTTCTTGGAGACCGCCTCCAGCAGGGCGCGGCGGGTGGGGAAGTGGCGGCGCACGGTCGCCGAGCCGACGCCCGCGGTGCGGGCGATCTGCTCCAGCGAGGCGTCGGCGCCCTGGGCCGCGACCTCTTCCTCGGCCACGGCGAGGATGCGCGCGTAGTTGCGGCGGGCGTCGGAGCGCAGGCGCTCGGGCATGGCGTGGTCTCCAGGTTTGCTAAGTGGCGGGGCCCGCCATATCTTAGCGCCAGAGCAAAACGGCGGGGCCCGCCACTTTTGCGGGTCGCCGTTCCAGCCACGACCGAGGAGCACCATGTCTGCAGATTCCGCACCCGTCCTCGTCACCGGAGCCACCGGAAAGCAGGGCGGGGCCACGGCCCGCGCCTTGCTGGCGGCGGGCGTTCCGGTCCGCGCCCTGGTGCGCGACCCGTCCGCCGCCAAGGCCGAAGCCGTCGAAGCACTCGGCGCCGAACTAGTCACCGGGGACCTGGAGGACCGCGACTCCCTGGTTCAGGCCGCGAAGGGGGCCCGCGCCGTCTTCTCGGTGCAGATGCCGACCGCCAGCGAGGAGGGGTTCGACTTCGCGGGCGAGGCGCGCCAGGGCGCCAACCTGGTGGAGGCCGCCCTGGCCGCCGGGGTGCCGCAGTTCGTGCACTCGTCGGTCGCCGGCGCCGGCCAGCACACCGAGACTCCCGGCTGGGCCGAGGGGCGCTGGTCGGGGATGGAGCCCACCATGGGCGCCAAGGCCGCGGTCCAGGACCGGGTCCGCTCAGCCGGCTTCCCGCACTGGACGCTGCTCAAGCCGGGCACCTTCATGGAGAACTTCCTCCCCTCGATGGCGTACCTGTTCCCCCGCGGCATCGAGGGGGGCCTGGTCACACTCCTCCGGCCGGAGACCCGGCTGTCCCTGATCGCGGTCGCCGACATCGGCGCGGCCGCCGCGGCGGCCGTCGCGGCCCCGGAGCGGTTCGACCGCGTGGAGCTGGAGCTGGCGGGCGAGCACCTGTCGATGACCGAGATCGCCGCGGTCCTCTCCCGCGTCCTGGACACGCCGCTCACCGCGCCCGACATGACCGAGGAGGAGGCGGTCGCCGCCGGAATGCCGCCGATGGGCGCCTCGCACAAGTTCCTGAACGCGGCCGGCCAGCCCGGCCGCCCGGAGTACGCCACGGCCCTCGGCGTCCCGGTCACCTCCTTCGAAGACTGGGCCCGGAAGCACATGCGGGCCGACGCCTGACACCGCCTCCGCTCCGCACCCGAGCCCGGGGCCGCGCACCGCTCCAGCGCGCGGCCCCGGGCCTTCGCGTTCCCCCGCGCTGCACGCCTCTGCCTTCAGGGAAGGCGCGCAACGCCCCGAACCTGGCCGCCTCGATCGAGGCAGACACCGGCGCACTCGGTCGACCGGCAGCCGCCACCGGCCGGATATGCGGCCCGTCGGAGCTTCGCGGCCCCCGTCCGCCAGTCAGGTCCACTGGGCGGCCCCCCTCCCGGGCAGACGGCCGATTCGACAATGAAAACGCCTCCGGGGTGTGGCCACAGGATGCTTCGGGGTGGTGTGCCATGCGAATCTCCAGCGGGCCCCAACCTTTTGAGACGCATGAGACATTGACCCGGAAAAGAGGGAAAGCCTAGCCTTGCCCTGAACATTGCGCGCCACAACTGCGATCGCAATGAGACATCACCCGACCATAATATTGCACCCAATGCGCGTTGCGGAATCGATTGGGGACCATGGGCGAGATCCTCATGCAACTGGGCCAGGGCTCCTTCTACATCGGACTTCTCTTCGTGGTCGCCACCCTCGTCATGCGGGGGGCACCGAACAGCGCCCGTGGTTTCACATCGCAGCTGCAGAGGAGAATAACGCGGGAAAACCGCGGGCACCTCGCACTGCAGGACAAACTGAACGAGAAGAGAAAGCAGGGAAACAGGGAGAGCAACGAGCTCCGCACCTACCGGCTCCAGCTGGAGCAGTTGACGATCGAAAAAGAGCGCGGCAGCTCGGATGCAGCGATGTACCAGTCGTGCGCAGAGAAATCCGATTCGATCCTCACCACACTCACGGAAGCCGTGGATCGGATATCCAAAGAAACCACCACAGCGGACCCTCCGAACCCGCCCCGCACTCCCGATCCACCGATCAGCAGGTCCGCACTCTCCCCCCGCCGCCGGAGGGGCAACAGTGAGGACAGGTCCGCCGTACTCCTCAACAAGCCGGTCGGGCCTCCTCGACGGTCGGGAAAACCGAGCTCGGGCTGAGCTTCCCTTTCGCCATCCGCCTTGATTGAGGTTCGGAGTTCAGCGTCCCCGCAGCGGCGGACCAGGAGCTCTTCCCAGGGGCAGACATCCGAATCTTCGCGCTGCGGATCCCAAGCCAACCCCTTCAAAGCCTTCCGCCGCCCAGAATTTCCCTAACCAGGACCGGGGCCGCCCTCGCCATGCTGTACATCGCCATCGGATTCGTCGCACTCCTCCTCTTCCTTCTCGCCCTCGCCGTCTGGTCCACCTTCACCCAGATCCAATTGTCGCGCGAGAGTCTGAGAAACAGCCTCAAGAACATAGTGAACAAGCTCGACCGGACCGGGCGCCAGATTGAGGAGAAGGAGCAGCAGAGCGAAGAGCGGTCGAGCGTCGAGGCGCCGGACACCTTCCTGAAGATAGCGTCTCTGGAGTTGGAGAACTGGGAGACCCGGCGGTCGATTGACGAAACGAACAGTAAGCTGGAAAGGGACGAACCTGAATACGAGGCCCTGATCCAGGCTCTCGAATCGCACGGCGTACTGGCCGGTGGGGTCATCATCGCCCCGGAAAAGCTGAAACGGGAAGAGATCAACACGCTCAGGGACGCCGGCTACCGGGTCCGAGGGAAGGAAGAGGGGCCAGACCATCCCGACGCATCGGACGCCGGGCGACCGGCCAACCCGATCCGCGGGATGATCGTGCGGATGAAGCTCCGGATCGCAGTCCGCGATGCCCGAGAGGCCATGCTGCAGCAGAGCTGGGACGGTGCTTTGCGCAGCAGCGCGCCGCCCGACCCGACGGCAGGCGGACCCCGCGCAGAATCGAGCCCCCTGGCCCTGACCAGGATCCCCCGTCGCCTGACGAAGTCATTGCAGCAGGCATTGCAGAACTCCCGAGAGCGCCGCGAGGCCGCAGCCCGGGGTTTCTGGTCGAACCCGGGTCCGCACATCACCATTGACGTCAGCAGAATTCCGCGGCGCGCACCCCGCAGAAGACACGTCGTACTGCGGCGGCTCCGCGCCCGCCCCGGCCGCCTTCCCGGCACGGAGCGCGGTGCGCTCCGATGACCGCACCAGCGCGGTGCCCTTCGGCGGGCCCGAACGGCGCCACCGGAACGCAGCTCTGCTGCGGGCACACCGCCCGGGGATCGGCCCGTCAGTACCAATCGGCCGCCGCCGACGCCGCGATCCGCGGTCAGATCCATCCGGGGAGTTCGGGCAGCCCGCCTGCGGCAGCGAGGCCCTGGCCCCGGGTGCGGCCGGTCAGCCAGCCGAGGGCGGCGGCGGTGGTCCCGGCCACGGTGCGGCGTTCCCGCGCGGGCTCGCCGAAGCGGGCGGTCACGGCGCCGTCCGGGTCCCGCAGTTCGACCGGCGGTGCGGTGCCGAGGCCGTCCAGGTAGGCGGAGACGTCGTTGAGGATGACGCCGGCGGCTTCTGCCGGGATGTCGGCAAACGCGTACCCGGCGGCCAGGTCGACGTGGTGGACCTCGATTTCGCGCAGGCGGATGACGAGCACCCGCCGCGCCGTGCAGGTCTCTCCGGTGATCGGCCGGATGGGGGTGTCCCAGGCTGCGTCTGGAAGCGCCGCCACCGCCCGCTGCAGGCGATCGGCGGTGTGCCGGGCCTCGCCAACCAAATCGGCCGCGCTCCGGTGCGCCCCTTCCTCGATCTCCGCGTTCCGCGCCTCCCTGCTCGCGTACTGGGGGTTCTCGACCCCGGTCGCGGCCCAGTCCAGCAACCGCTCCAACGCCGGCGCCTGGCGGGCCAGGTGGCTGAGCACGTGCCCCCGCGTCCAGCCGGGCAGCCCGCTCGGCGCTGCGACGTCCGCGTCGCTGAACCCCGCGCACGTATCCCAGAGGCGCTCGGTCGCCTCGCTCAGTCCGCGGAGGTTCCGCGGGCTGGGGTCGATCTCATACGGATGCGCGCCATCGGCGCGCCCGGCCTCCGGAGCATCGTCCATGCCGCGAGTCCTATCAGCTCCCGCCCTCCGGTGGCGGCGGGACGGCCGGGGCGCCGTGGCGCGGCCCGGGTCACGTACGCGCCGCCCAGGTGGTGCGGGTGGTGCGGAGTTCCAGGGCCGGGTGGCTGGCGAGGGCGGGGAGCAGGCGGTCGAGGGCGGCCAGGTCGGCCGGGTCGAGGAGGCCGGCGGCCGCGGTGCGCATCCGGGTCAGGCTGCGGTGGGCGTAGCGGGGGATGGCGTCGGAGTCGGTGCGGGTGAGGCGGACCGACGCTGCGTGCTCGGCTTCGATGGCGAAGCCGGCCGAGGTGAGCAGCGGGCCCCAGTCGGCGCCGCGGTGCGGGACGTGCTCGGCGAACTGGAGGTCGAGCGCCTCGTGCAGGCGCTCCTCCAGGCCGGGGCTCTCGGCGGGCTCGGTGTCCGGAAGGAACCGCGGGAAGCCGGCGAGTTCGACGACCGCGAACAGGCCGCCCTGCGGCAGCAGCGCGTGCACGGCCCGCAGCGCCCGGTCCGGGTCGGCCATGTGGTGCATCGATGCCGACGCCCAGACCAGGTCGGGCGCGCCCAGGTCGGGCCAGGCGGCGTCGAGGTCGGCGACGACGGTGCGGACCCGGGCGGCGGCGCCCGACTCGGCCGCCTTCTCCTCCAGCCGCCGCAGATGCGCGCTTGACGAGTCCACGGCCAGGATCCGGGCCCGCGGGAACCGCTCCGCGAGGGCGAGCGTGCCCGCCCCCGTGCCGGCCCCGAGGTCGACGATCCGCTGCGGCGGCTCCGCCACCGGAAGCCAGCCGGTGATCTCGGCGAGGTGCCCGCCGAGCACCTCCGCGTCGAGGTCGAGGATCTCAGCCTGGTCTGCGTCGTCCACGGGCCCGTGCCCGTGCGCTGCGTAGGAGTGCGCCTGGTGTGCCATGACTGCCACGGTAGGCACCGCGTGCCCCAATCGCACGCCCTCTTGCCGACGAAGCAAGGCACCGGCCGAGGACGGTGCCGCCGGCGCAACCCTCCGGCGCCCCGCAGGTCAGTGCCGCCCCTTCACCGGCCCCTGGTCCTGGTGGCCCTTGCGGGCGTCGCGGTCGAAGATGCCGAGGATCTCGCAGGGGCCGGCGGCGGCGCCGATGGCGTGCGGGAGCATGGTGGGGAACTCGGCGGCCTGGTTGGTCTCGACCCGGAAGCGGCGGTTGCCGAGGTGCAGCAGGGCCGTACCGGAGAGCACCACGAGCCACTCACGCCCCGGGTGGGCCCGCATCCGGGCGGGGTTGTCCGGCGGCGGGTCGAGGAGGCGCTGTCGGACGACGCTCAGACCCGGGTCGGCACGGACCGCCCAGCGCATCATGCGGTGCGGCGCGTCGTGCACCGGATTGCTGACGACGTCGTCCGCCTCGGTCTCCACCAGCTGGTCTAGCGAGGTATCCAGGGCGCGGGCCAAGACCACGAGCTGGTCCAGCGCGAGCCGGCGCCGCCCGTTCTCGATCCTGCTCAGGGTGGACGGGCTCATCCGCGCGCGGGCGGCCAGGTCGTCCAGCGACCAGCCCTGCGCCACCCGCAGGGCGCGGACCCGCTTGCGCACCAGGCCGTCCAGTCCGGCATCGTCTTGCTCCATAGGCAAGACACTATGCCTTCGCTGCAAACAGTGCCTAGCGTCGCAACCGAACGTCCTCCACGGACTCCGACCAGCGGCGAAAGCGGTTCTCCCATGCACAGCGATCCCACCCCCACCTCCGACTCCCTGCCCGCCGGCACCGTCGATGCCGTCGTCATCGGCGGCGGTGCGGCCGGCCTCAACGCCGCCCTGATGCTCGGCCGCTCGCGCCGCTCGGTCGTCGTGGTCGACTCCGGCACGCCGCGCAACGCCCCGGCCGCGGGAGTGCACGGGCTGCTGGCGCTGGACGGCGTCGCGCCGGCAGAGCTGCTGCGCCGCGGCAGGGAGGAGGTGCGCGGCTACGGCGGGCAGGTGGTCTCCGGCGAGGTGTCCGCGGCCTCACCCGACCCGGGGGACGCCGGCGGCTTCACCGTGGAGCTCGCCGACGGCCGCTCCCTGCACGCCCGGCGCCTCCTGGTGGCCACCGGGGTGCGCGACACGCTGCCCGATGTGCCGGGGTTGGCCGAGCACTGGGGCCGCGGCACCGTGCACTGCCCGTACTGCCACGGCTGGGAGGTGCGCGACGAGCCGATCGGCGTCCTCGCGGTGGGCCCGGCCTCGGTGCACCAGGCGCTGCTGTTCCGCCAGCTCACCGACGACCTCGTCTTCTTCACCCGCGGCACGGAGCTGGACGCGCAGACCCGGGAGCGGTTCGCCGCGCGCGGCATCCGCGTCGTGGACGGCCCGGTGGAGGCGGTCGAGTCCGACGGCGACGCGATCACCGGGGTGCGGCTCGCCGGCGGAGAGGCGGTTGCGCGCCGCGTGCTCGCCACTGCCACGTCGGTGGCGCCCCGCTTGGCGGGCCTCGGCGGCCTCGACCTGCCGCTGGAAGAGCTGCCGGGCGGGATGGGGAGCCGTATCGCGGCCGGTCCGGCCGGCGCCACCGGCGTGCCGGGCGTGTGGGCCGCGGGCAACGCCGCCGACCCGATGGCGCAGGTCGGCGCTTCGGGCGCCGCCGGAGCACTGGCCGGCGCGCACATCAACGCCGACCTGGCTACCGCCGACACCGACGCGGCCCTCCGCGCCGCGGGCGCTGCCTGACAGCACCGGACGGTTTGGCCAGCCGGGTCCGGCCCGTCTGGCCGAGCGCCCCACCGCAACGCTGGCCACGCGGGGGTCGCAGATCACCGCGTCGGCAGCGCCACCGTTCAGCGAACGCTCGCCGATTGCCTGGACGCACCGTCGGACCCGCCCGTGGAGTGCCTCTCCTCGCAAGGGGCGAAGCGGTGTCCGCAGGAGGCCGGCTGATGCCGGCCGCCACCGCGGGCGCAGCCCTGGCGCAGCAGCCCTGGCAGATCGGTCCGCACCGCACTGGTCCCGGTGAGGCACTGCGCCGCGGGGGCGTTGCCCTGGCCGCGCCGGCTGGCGCACATCCCCCGCACTCCGCCCGCCGACCCCAGGGCGTGTTGGGTGGATGGCGTTCGTCGCGCAGCAGGACAGGTGCCCACCCAACACGCCCTAGCCCCCGGCCGGCAGGCGGAGCCGATCCGGCCGCCGTCAGCACGGCCACCGGCCGCCCAGCCGGAAGCCCGGCCGCGTCCTGTGCTCCTGCTTTCCACCGGTCCGTCGCAATGGCCGTCGGCTACCGGGGCCCGGGGGCGGCGCCGCGAACAGACCCGGCCGCGCGAAGAGCAGCACCACTGCCGCGTGCGCCTGCGACCGCCCGCCGCTCGGTCCCCTCCCGCCGCGCGCGCACCGCGGTGCCGTCCGCCAGCCCTGGTGCGGATGTGCTTTTTCGGGCGGAACGGGACCGCATCGCCGTGTTCGCGGGATTTTCACTCGGCCTTCATGCCATGGTGGGTATACCGACTTCTTTCCGCCATCGGGCGGGCAACCGGGCATGGAGTGTGCGTGGACGCCGAGATCCCCTCTGTCAGCAGCCAGTGGTCGCGGTCGGCGATCGAGTTCGGCGAAGGGCTCGACCCGTGGGTCCGCTCCACGCTGAGTCTGGCCAGCGACGGGATCCTCCTGGTCTTCGCCCTGCTGTTCGCGGCCGCGCTCTGGCGCGCGTGGGGCCGCGGGCCCCGCGCAATGGCCCTGGCCCTGTGCGGACCGGCGGCCGTCGTCGTGGCGTATGCGGTGAGCAAGACGACCAAGGACGCCATCGGGCAGTACCGCCCGTGCCAGGTGATGACCGAACTCTCCACCATCGCCCCCTGCGACCCGCTGGGCGACTGGTCCTTCCCGAGCAACCACGCCGCGATCGCCGGCGCCGCCGCGGTCGCGCTCATCGTCGCGTGGCGCCGGCTCGCTGCAGCGGCCGTACTGCTCGCACTGCTCGAAGCGGGGTCCCGGGTGCTGCTGGGCGCCCACTTCCCGCACGATGTCGCGGCCGGGCTGCTGCTCGGCGCAGCGGTCGCCGCTCTCGCCCTGGCGATCGCCGCCGTGCCGGCCACCGCGGTGGTCTCCCGGATCCCCGTGCTCGCCCGGGAACGCGGCACCGAGGCCGGCCCGGGCGCGATGCCGCAGGCTGCGGAACCGCACCCCGGCGCTGCCGCAAGCGCGCCCCGCACCGCTGCGTCGGAGCCGGCTGCGGCGGCGGACGCCTCCGCTGCGGACGGAGCAAGCGGCCAGGAACCGTCGGACGCCGTCTCCACCTACGCATCGTCGGAGCGGTAGAGCGCCGGCCCCTCTGCCGGCTCCGCAGCCGCGCGTCTCCACCGCTCCGGGCTTCGCCGCTGGCCCGCTGAGCCCTACGCCTCCGCCTCCCCGCGGTCTTCCGGCCCGCCCCCGGCGGCGCGCAGCGAACCGCGCCCCCAGAAGACGCTCACCAGCAGCAGCACCAGGAACAGGGCGATCGACGCGAGGAACGCGGGCGATCCCGGGTCGGTCAGCGAATCGCCGAGCAGGACCACGGCGGTTGTCCCGGGCACCGATCCCAGGGCGGTCCCGACGACGAAGGGCACCGCGCGCAGACCGGTCAGGCCGAACCCGTAGTTGACGGCGGCGAACGGGATCACCGGCACCAGCCGGAGCTGGATAACGGCCAGCAGCCCGTGCCGCTCGGTCAACCGGTCCAGGCGTGCGAGCACGCCGGCGGGCAGCCGCGCCGCAACGGCGTCCCGGGCCAGGAAGCGGCCGACGGCGAACTGCACCCAGGCCGCGGCGACACTGCCGGCGACGGCCGCCGCGATGCCCGCCACCGGGCCGAAAGCGGCTCCGCCGGTCGCACTGATCAGCGGCCGCGGCACGAAGACCAGGGACAGGACCACGTACCCGGCGATGTAGACCGCGAGCCCGGCCGGCCCCGCTGCCGCGACATACTCCCGCAGCTGGCCCAGACCGGGAGCAGCCCTGCCGGCCAGGGAGAGGCCGACGAGCGCCAGGGCGAACAGCGCGACGCGCACCCCTGCCCGCACCCGGCACCCCCTGCGCTCTCCGTCGTCCTGCTGCAGCCCCCGGTTCCCCGGCGGCGCGCCGGCCGGCCCCCAGCATTGCAGACGCACGGCACCGCAAAATCCCAGCGCACACCCCATGGAGCCGCCCGCAGTCCCGGCCGGTGGGACGCCTGATTGACGGGTCCCAGATGCCCGGTCACCATCGATCACTACCTAACAAACGTTAGGTGAACGCACGGTCGGGCGGACGCCCCGCCCCGGCTCGGAGGGAGACCCGCAATGCCGCACCCGGACCCGGCGGTGCTTCCGCGGCGGCGCCGCAGCACCGCGGCCACCGCCGTCCTCGCCGCCGCCGCGCTCCTGGGGTCGTCCGCCTGCCTAGCTGACCAGGCCGGCGCAGGACCGCTCCCGCGCGGGGCAGGGCTGCCCGCGGGCGCGAGCAAGGCGGAGTACATCGAGGCGTTCGCCGACATCCCGCCGATCCACCTGACCACCCAGATCCCGTCCAGCCCGGGCGACCTGAACACGCTCCACCTGGAGTCCTACGTCGACGCCCTGTACGAGTGGTCCGGCGGCACCATCATCATGGACGTCGCCTACGGGAACGCGATCGCGGAGCCGGACCAGGTGCCGCAGGCCCTCGAAGACGGCCGGCTCGACTTCGACATGGTCTACCCGATCTACGATCCGTCGCGCTTCCCCGCCAACGGCGGCGCGCTGGCCAACGCGAGCCATCTCGGCGCGCACGACCCCGTCGCGGGCAGCCTCAGCTCGGCCGCCGGCTACCTCGACGTCCTCTACGACACCCCCGAGATCATGGCGGAGACCGAGGCCGAGGGGTTCAAGCTGCTGCTGCCCTGGGCCCCGCAGAGCAGCATCGGCCTGATGTGCGCCGAGCCGCTGGACAGCCTCGCCGACCTGGAGGGCGCGCAGGTCCGGGTGGGCGGCTCCGCTTTCGTCACCCAGGCGGAGGCACTGGGGATGACGCCGCTCTCCATGCCCTATTCGGAGATCTACCAGGGGCTCCAGCGGGGCACGCTCGACTGCGTCCTGCAGGGGCGCTGGGCGGCCGCGTCAATCGGCACCATCCCGCTGGCGCCGAACTACACGATCGACCCGGACGCCGGCTTCGCCCGGATGCACTACGGCCTCGGGTTCGGCCAGGAGCGGTGGGACGGGCTGCCGCTGGTGGCGCAGCAGCTGATCCACGACCGGCTGGACATCTACATCGGCGAGATGTTCGAGCAGGCGGTCTGGGGCGGCATGGCACTCGCCACCGAACAGGACGGCGGTGCGGTCATCACCGACCTGGACGACGACGCGGTGGCCGCGCTGGAGCAGGCCAACGAGCGCCTGCTGGCGGAATCGTCGGAGGCGGCGGCCGCCGGCGACAGCCCGGTCGACGGCTCCGCCCTCGCCGCCGAACTGGAGGAGTCGACGGCCGCCTGGCATGCGGTGGCAGTCGGCGAGCTGGACTACCCGGAGATCTCCGACGCGGAGTTCGCGGAGTGGTACGCCGACCACTCTGCGGTGGACGCCGACCCGTTCATCGACCGGATCCGCACCGACATCCTCGACCCCCACCGCCCGGAATGAGGCGCATCGTGGACCCATCTCCCGCGGACAGCGGAACCTCCGAGCGGGGCGCGCCCCCTGCCTCCGCGCTGCAGCGCGCCCTCGACGGCGCCAACCGGGCGCTGATCGCGGCCGGTGCCGTCGGCATCGTCGCGATGATGCTGCACACGGCGGCCAACGCGGTGGCCCGCGCGGTGCTCGGCGCCCCGCTGACCGGCACCAACGAGATGGTGACCTACTGGTACATGCCGCTGGTGGCGCTGATCGGGTTCGTGGTGGCCCAGCGCGACGGCACGCACACCGAAGCCCGCCTGCTGTTCGACCGGATGCCGCGCGCGACGCGGCTGGAGGTGCGGGTCGGCGGCCTGCTGCTCGCGGCCGCGATGTGCGCGGGGTTCGGCGGCTTCGGCCTGGCTGAGGCAGTGCACGGGCACCGGCTCGGCCTGGCCGGCGGCGTCATGCAGGTGACGATGTGGCCGGTGCTCTACCTGGTGGCGGCGACCTATGCCGTGCTCACCCTGCAGATGCTGGCGGAGGCGGCGTCGGTCGTGCTGCGCGCCCGAGCGCGGCGGATCCATGGAGACGACAGGGAGCGGCCCGATGCTGGAGCGTGAGTCTGTCCGCGGCGGCACCGCCGGCGGCGCCCGTCCGATCCCCGGCGCGGGCGCTGCAGGCGGGCGTCCCCCGCGCGGTGACGGCGACCACGCCGCACCCACTGGACGTCCCGCCGTGCGCTGGGCGCTGCGCGCCGGCATCGCGCTCACCCTGGCGGCCTGCACGGTGCTGGTGATCGGCCCCTTCACACCGGGAACGGTGGGCGGTGCGGCCATCGCCATGATGCTGGTGCTGATCCTGCTGAAGGTGCCGATCGGCATCGCGCTGGCAGCGCCGGGCGTCCTTGGGCTGTTCGGCCTGTACGGGTTCGCCGCAGCGGAGAACCTCTTCGGCCATCTGCCCTATGAGACGGTCGCGAGCTGGGAGTACAGCGTCATCCCCATGTTCGTCTTCATGGGGCTGCTGCTCTGGAAGGCCGGCGTGACCGAGCAGCTCTACGCGATGCTGCGCCGCCGCATCAGCCGGGTCCCGGGCGGCCTGGCCGTGGTGACCAACGGCGCGGGCGCCGGCCTGGCGGCCGTGAGCGGTTCGACCGTCGGCACCGTGCACGCGCTCGCACGGATCGGCATCCCGGAGATGCTGCGGGCGGGCTACGACAAGCGGCTCGCCGTCGGAGCCGTCGTTGCGGCGAGCCTGCCCGGGCAGATCATCCCGCCCAGCATCTTCCTGGTGATCTACGCGGGCCTGGCGCAGACGCCGGTGGGGCCGCAGCTGATCGCGGGCATCGCCCCGGGGGTGCTGCTCGTGCTGTGCATGGCGGGCACGGTGATCCTGCTGTGCACGCTCCGGCCCGCCCTGGGCGGGCGGGCCGCGCGGGTCGCCGAAGCGGAGAACGCGCTCGCACCGCAGAGCAAGGAAGTCGGAGCCGCCCCCGACACGCAGGCCGCTCCGGTGGTCCCGGAGCAGCGGATGCACCTGTGGCCGCTGGGGCTGCTGGCCGTCGCCGTGCTGGGCGGGATGTACACCGGCGCGGTCACGGTGACCGAGGCCGGCGCGGTTGGCGCGGCAGGCGCGGTGCTGCTGACGCTCTGGTACCGGCGCGGCGACCGGCCGCTCGCCACCGTGGCCGCCGCGTCGGCCGAGGCGCTGAAGAGCATGGGCTCGATCTTCTTCCTCTTCATCGGCGCCATGGCGCTCTCAGCGGTGCTCGCGGTGTCGGGTATCGGGCCCGGGTTCGCCGAGTGGATCACCGGCCTGGGCCTGTCCCGGGTCGAGTTCCTGCTGATCGTGCTGGCCGCCTACCTGGTGATGGGGATGTTCATGGATCCCCTGTCGATCATGCTGCTGACGGTGCCGCTGCTGGTGCCGGTGCTCGGCGACATGGGGGTCTCCCCGCTGTGGTTCGGCGTCTTCGCGGTGATCCTGGCCGAGACCGCCATCATCACCCCGCCGGTGGGCGTGCTGGCGTTCATCGTCGCCGACATCGTCCGCGAACCCGAGGTCGGCCTCGGCCAGGACATCGGCCTGGGGGACACCTTCCGCGGCATCGCCCTGTTCCTGCCCACCGTCGCTGCGCTGTGCATCCTGCTGATCCTGGTCCCCGGCATCGCCACGTTCCTCCCCGACCGCATGTGAGGCGGTGCCGCCCGGTAGCCGGTATCAGCCGATCGGAGGATTCCGCCGCCGTCCCCGGGGGCCGACGATGGGAGCGCACACGGAGGCGGCAGGCGGGCGGCAGGGTGGATCGGGACGTCGAGCAGACAGCACCAGCAGTGCACCGGAGCACGGTGCAGCGCAGCACGGGAACCGGCCCAGGAGCCGACCTGCGCCGCGAGTTCGACCGGTGGGACCGCCGCGCGACGGTGGCCGTCGCGCATGCGCCCTACGCCCTGCTGACCGCGGCGACACTCATCACGCTGTCCGCGCCGGCACCGGTGGACCTGCCGCTGGCGCTGGGGCTCTCCGCGGCGGCGGCCGCCTGGACCGCGTGGTTCCTCACCCTCCGCCCGGCCCGGCAGGCGCAGCCCCGCCTTATGCAGGTCTACTACGCGGGCATGATGCTGTTCGCGGCAGCCCTGGTCGCGGTCGCCCCGTGGTACGGGCTGTACGCCTTCGCCGGCTATCCGCACGCCTACACCTTCCTCCGCGGGCGCCTGCGCTACGCCGGTGCCGCCGCGACGTCGCTCCCCATGGTCGTCACCTACCTGGGCGGCCTGGCCCGGACCGACTCGGGCGACTGGTGGCTGGCAGGCATCATCTACCTGGCCAGCACCGCGATGGCGGCCGCCTGCTTCGCCGCCATGGACACCATCGAGCGCTATGCACTGCAGCAGCAGGAGGCACTCGCCGGCCTGCACAAGGCCAACACCACGCTGGAGTCCGCCCTGGAGGAGAACGCGGACCTGCACGCGCAGCTGCTCACCCAGGCGCGCGCGGCCGGGGTGCTGGACGAGCGGCAGCGGATCGCGCGGGAGATCCACGACACGCTGGCGCAGGGCCTCGCGGGGATCCTCACCCAGCTGCAGGCGGCCGAAGCCGATCTTGCGGCACCGGACTCCCGCCGCCGGGTCGCGACCGCGATGGCGCTGGCGCGCGAGAACCTGGCGGAGGCCCGCCGGACCGTGCGGGCGGTCGCGCCGGCGCCGCTGGCCGACGCGGCGGGGCTGCCGGATGCGGTCGGCGGCGTCGTCCGCCGCTGGCGGGAGGCGCACGGCATCGCCGCGGCCGCCGACGTCGCCGGCGACCCGTGCCCGCTCCCCGCCGAAACCGAAGCGGCACTGCTGCGGGCCGCACAGGAGGCACTGGCCAATGTCGCCAAGCACGCGCGGGCCGGCCGGGTGGGCGTGACCCTGACCTACCTGGAGGACGGGGTGGCGCTGGACGTCCGCGACGACGGCGTGGGCTTCGATCCCGGGAGCGTGCCGGAACCGCTCTCGGGCAGCGGGTTCGGGCTGGCCGGGATGCGGCAGCGGATCGAGCGGCTCGGCGGCCTGCTCGCAGTCGAGTCGGAGGCCGGCAGCGGGACGGCGCTGTCGGTCTCCGTCCCGGCTGCGCCCGCCGGAGGCGCGCGGTGATCGCCCTGCTCATCGCGGACGACCACCCGGTCGTACGGGACGGCCTGCGCGCCATGTTCAGCGCGGACCCGCGGTTCGCGGTGGTCGGGGAGGCGGCGGACGGCGAGTCGGCAGTGGCGGCCGCCGTGCAGCTCGACCCGGACGTGGTCCTGATGGACCTGCGGATGCCCGGCGCCGGCGGCGCCGCCGCCATCCGGGACCTGGCGCGGCGCGGCGCCCGAGCGCGGGTGCTGGTGCTGACGACGTACGGCACCGACGCGGACGTGCTGCCGGCGGTGGCGGCGGGAGCCACCGGCTACCTGCTGAAGGACGCTCCGAAAGAGGAGCTGTTCGCCGCGGTCGAGGCCACAGCGGAGGGCCGGCCGGTGCTGTCGCCGAGCGTCGCGGCGCGGCTCGTGGACCGCGCGCGGGAGCCCGCACCGGAGCCGCTGTCTCCCCGCGAGCGGGAAGTGCTGGGCCTGATCGCGCAGGGTGCGACCAACAGGGAGGCCGCGCGCCGCCTCTTCATCAGCGAGGCCACCGTGAAGACGCACCTGGCCCACTCCTACGCCAAGCTCGGCGTCAGCGACCGCGCCGCCGCCGTCGCGGCCGCCATCTCCCGCGGCGACCTCGGGACCCCGGGCTGACCCGGGCCGCGCCGTGCCGCCCACCGCAGGGGGGCGGGGCGGCGGACTGCGCGGAGGGCCGGCCGGTTCACCGGCGCTGTGCGAGATAGCGGCCGGCCGAGGGGGCATACATCGCCCCGGTCGCTCCGAGGACGGCGGCGATGTGGATCACCCGCACAGCGAGGAACCCCGGCGGCGTCTCCCCGACCCCGAACGCCTGGGCCGGCCCCGCCCCGGACACGATCTCCGCGAGCGGAGCGCCCACCAGCGTGGCGAGCCCGACCACCCCGAGCGAGAGGGCCAGCACGGGGCGCGCCCACCGGCGCCCGCGCCACAGCAGCACGGCGACTGCTCCGAACGCGGCGGTGACGGCGGCGCGCAGGGCGATGGCCGCAGCGAGGGCCGGTGCGGGCATACCGGTCGGTGCCGTGAGCTCCTGTACCGCACCCAGGGCGGTCTCCAGAGCCCCGGCGCCGAGCGCGGCGGCCCAGAGGGCGGCGGCCACCAGCACCGCCCGGGGACGGGGACGGCTGCCGCTGCCCTGGACGGGGCGGGGGCTGCCGCGGTCTTCCGCTGCGGGTGCCGGCGCCGCGGCCGGTGTGCGCTGCTCGTTCAGCATCGGCGCTCCTCTCGGTGCACCACCGAGCCTCGCGCGCAGCGGCCCCGCGCGCACGGGCGCGGAGCCCCCGACCAGGGGTGGTGCCCGCTCCCCCTGCGGCCGGAGCCGTCCGCCGGGCCCGGCGGCGCCTACTGCACCGACCAGCCGCCGTCGGAGGGCAGGATGGCGCCGTTGACGTTGATCCCGTCGTCGCTGAGGAGGAAGGTGATCGAGGCGGCGAGGTGCTCGGGCAGCGCGATCGGCGGGATGGTGCCGAGGATCGGCCCGGTGCGGCCGCGGCCGAAGTCGTTCAGCGTGCCGCCGCCGGGCGAGATTCCGGTGGCCACGCCACCGGGTGCGACGGCGTTGACCCGGATGCCGGAGGCCCCGTACATGAAGGACGCGCTGCGCGTGATTCCGACGACCGCGTGCTTGGACGCGGTGTAGGCGGTCCCCGCCGTCGACCCCTTGATCCCCGCCTCTGAGGCGACGTTCACCACCGAGCCGCGCTTCGCCTCCAGCATCGCTGGCAGGACGGCGCGGGTGAGCCGGAACAGGCCGTCCACGTTGATCGCGAACACGCGCTCCCAGGCGTCGTCGGCGACCTCGTGCAGCGGCGCGAAATCGTCGCTGATGCCGGCGACGTTGGCCAGCCCGTCGATGCGGCCTCCGGCGGCGCCGGTGACGGCAGCGATGTCGTCGGCCCGGGTCAGGTCGGCGCGCACCGGAACGACGTCGCCGTCCGCGTGGTCGGCGGCGAACCGGTCCAGGCCCTCGCCGGCGACGTCGACGGCGATGACGCGGCCGCCCTCCCGGGCGACGCGCGACGCCGTGGCGCGACCGATGCCGGAGGCGGCGCCGGTCACGATCACGGTGCGGCCGGCGAAGCGCTCCGGGACGATCCGCTCCCGCCATCCGGCTACCGCCTCCGCCTCCGGGAGCACACCGCCGTTGACCTGCCGGACCAGGTCGTCCAGCGTCTCCTGGCCGAGGGCCCCGCCGCTCATCTCCGCGAGCTGCGCGAGCGGCAGGCTGCGGACCGGGGCGAGGCTGTCGGCGCCCACTCCGGCCTGCTCCAGCAGCCCCTGCAGCGCCCGCGCGCCGCGGGGGTCGTCCAACCACTCGCCTACGGTGCTGGCTGCGGTGAGCGGCGCGGATTCCTGGGTCATGGGATCTCCTCCCCGGGCAGGGCCCGGTCGCGGTCGTTCGGGGACGCCGGTCCGGCCGGGTCCGCCCGCACGCTACTCCCCCGGCCGCGCGTCCCTACGGCGCCGCACCCGTTGCGGGCCGCCCCGCGCCGGCCTGCGGTTCGATGGCTCCGCACGGGCCCGGGACCGGCGCGGCTCACCCCTGGCGGCCGCCCGGTTGCGGCTCCGTGCGTCCCGGAGACACGCGTCCCGGGCACACACGGTGAACGCCCGGAACCTCTTTTTCGGAGAAGTCAGACCCGCCCTTGCGGGGGTCCGGTGCGCCGGGTTCTGATTCAGCGCTGAGAGAGTTCCCGAGCGGGGCGAAAAAGGCGGTACAACAAGGGACGATGTGCGGTTTCACCGAAATGTGACCTGCCGGAAAGAAAAGGTTAGGAGACCGAAATCCGAACAGCGATCCCATTTGAACGATCTGTCGCCCCGGCCCACTCGACACCGCCCACATGGCTGACAAAATGGGCGAATCGGTGATCGATCTATTGACGAGGTGCCGCATGCCCACCACCCAAGGCTTCCCCGACCTCCTCTCCCCCGAGTTCGCGGCCGACCCCTACGCGGCCTACCGCACCATGCTCGAGGAGGCGCCGCTCTTCTGGCACGAAGGGACGCAGGCCTACATCGTCTCCCGCTACGAGGACGTCGAGCGCGCCTTCAAGGACGGCACGTTCACCACGCAGAACTACGCGTGGCAGCTGGAGCCGGTCCACGGGCGCACCATCCTGCAGATGAGCGGCCGGGAGCACGCGGTCAAGCGCGCCCTGGTCGCGCCGGCGTTCCGCGGGAAGGAGCTGGAGGAGAAGTTCCGCCCGGTAATCGAGCGCAATGCGCGCGAACTCATCGACACGTTCCGCGCCGAAGGCCGCGCCGACCTGGTGAACGACTTCGCGCGGCGCTTCCCCATCAACGTCATCGTCGACATGCTCGGCCTCGACAAGTCCGACCACGAGCGGTTCCAGAAGTGGTACACCGACATCATCGGCTTCCTCGGCAACCTCTCCCAGGACCCCGAGGTGACGGCAGCCGGCCTGCGCACCCACGATGAGCTGGCTGAGTACATGCTCCCGATCATCCGGGAGCGGCGCCAGTCCCCCGGCGACGACCTGCTGTCGGAGCTGTGCGCGGCCGAGGTCGACGGCGAGCAGCTGAGCGACGAGGACATCAAGGCGTTCGTCAGCCTGCTGCTGGCGGCCGGCGGCGAGACCACGGACAAGGCCGTCGCGCTGCTGTTCAAGAACCTCATCGCGCACCCGGAGCAGCTTGCGGCAGTCCGCGCAGACCGCAATCTGATCACCCCGGCCTTCGCCGAGACGCTCCGCTACACGCCGCCGGTGCAGATGATCATGCGCCAGCCGGAAGAGGACGTGGTGCTGTCCACCGGCACGGTCCCGGAAGGGGCCACCGCCACCTGCCTGATCGGTGCGGCCAACCGGGACCCGCGGCGGTTCGCCGACCCGGACCGGTTCGACATCCACCGCGCCGACCTGCCCACCAAGACGTCGTTCTCCGCCGCGGCCGACCACCTCGCGTTCGCCCTCGGACGGCACTTCTGCGTCGGCGCGCTGCTGGCCAAGGCCGAGATGGAGATCGGCATCGACATGCTCCTCGACGCGATGCCCGACCTGGAGCTCGACCCGGAGGAGGACGGCGCCGAGGAGGGCCTGTTCACCCGCGGCCCGAAGACGCTGAAGGTGCGCTTCACGCCCTCCGCCGGCTGACCGGCTCCCGGGTGCACGGGGCGCCGCACGGACCCTCGTTCCGAGCGGTGCCCCCTGCGCCGGGGATGCACCTGCCCGCCGCCCTCCGGGCAGCGGGCGGCAGGGGCGCAGTGCAGATGTGGCCGGGGCGCCGCGGGTCTCCGCGGCGCCCCGGCCACATCTGCTTCCCGGCTGCGGGCCCGCCCCCGGAGGCGGCCGGCCCGCCCGGACCGCTACAGCGAGCCGGAGGTGTAGGTCGGCGAGAAGACCACCGGCAGGCTCTCCAGCCCGCGCATCCACACCGACGGGCGCCACACCAGCGCCGAGTCGGGCACCTTCAGATCCACGTCGGGCAGCCGGTCGAGCAGCACTTCGACCGCGGCGCGCGCGATGACCTCGGCCACCTCCGGCGCCGGGTAGGGGCAGCCGTGCTCGCCGTGCCCGAACGACATGTGGGCCCGGTTGGTCTGCAGGTCGCTGTCGGCCTCGAGGGTGCCGTGCGGGTCGGCGTTGGCGGCGGCCAGGCCGAGCACGATCATGTCGCCGGCGGCGATCCGGCGCCCGGCGAGCGTGGTGTCGCGGGACGCATACCGGCCGATGAAGTTCTGCGTGGGCGTGTCGTGCCAGAGCACCTCGTTCAGCGCCTGCCCGACGCTGCCGCGCCCGCCCGCCATGGTCATCTCGAACCGCTGGTCGGTGAGCATCAGCCGGAGCCCGTTGGCGATCCAGTTGGCGGTCGGCTGCTGAGCCGCGGCCAGCACGGTCACCAGGTCCTGGATGATCTCGGCGTCGGTCAGCCCGGCCTGGTCCGCGATCATCCGGGAGGGCACGTCGGACCCCGGGTCCTCGTGCTTGCGGGCCACCAGCGCGGTCATCGTGTCCTGCACCCGGAGGTAGGCGGGCATCGCCTCGGGACCGACATCGAGCGACATGGCGACGTCGCGGACCAGCTGCGGAGCCTCCGAGTCGGGCATGCCGAACATCTTCGCGACCGCGAGCAGCGGCATCTGCTGGGCGAACTCGGCGAACAGGTCGGCCTCACCGCGGCCGGCGAAGGCGTCGATCAGCCGGTCGGCCACGTACTCGCAGTGCATGCGGAGGTCGAACTGGTCCACCGAGGACAGTGCGCCGCCGATGGCGCCGGCGCGGCGGCGGTGCTCGTTCCCCTCGGTGAACATGATCGACGGGTTGTAGGCGACGTACGGCGCGAGCGGCCAGTCGTCGGGGATGTTCTTCAGCTGGTTCCACCGCCGGGTGTCCCGGGCGAACAGGTCGTCGTCCTCGGTGACCTGGTGGATCTCCCGGTAGCCGATGACCAGCCAGGCCGGCACGTCGCCGTCGAGCAGGACCGGGACGACCGGGCCGTGCGCCCGGCGCATCTCCCGGTAGACGGTGGCCGGGTCGCCGTTGAACTCGGCTCCGTAGAAGGGGACCCGGGCCTCGTGGGGACCGGGCGGGGTGCGGAAATCGGTCACTGCGGATCCTCCTGGGCGGCGGACAGCGTGTGGAGGTGGTGGACGAGCGTGATCAGAACCTCGCGCGCCGACTCGCGGTCGCGCGCGTCGCAGTCGATGACCGGAACGGTTGCGGGCAGCTCCAGGGCGTCGCGCACCTCGTCGACGCTGTGGCCCTCCCCGCCGAACCGGTTGCAGGCGACGATGAACGGGACGCCGTGCGCCTCGAGCCGGTCGATCGAGTACCAGGAGTCCTCGATCCGCCGGGTGTCCAGCAGCACGACGACACCGAGCGCGCCGGCGAAGAGCTGGTCCCACAGGAACCAGAAGCGTTTCTGGCCAGGCGCGCCGAACAGGTAGAGGACGAGCTCCTCGTCCAGGCTGATCCGGCCGAAGTCGAAGGCGACCGTGGTGGAGTTCTTGCCCTGTACGCCGGAGGTGTCGTCGATGTCGGCGCCGGCCTGCGTCATCACCTCCTCGGTGCTGAGCGGCCGGATCTCGCTGACGGCGCGGACCAGGGTGGTCTTTCCGACGCCGAAGCCGCCCACGACGACGATCTTGACGCCGTCCGCAGCGGTGGAGCGCAGCGGTGCGCGTTCCTCGCCGGCGTCCGGTCCGGCTGCGGTCGAGGGTGAGGTGTCAGAGATTGCTGAGGCCAACGAGCACCTTCTTCAAGAACGCGGGGTCGGGCAGCCGGGTCCCCGCCGCGGCGCGAGACGGGCGCCGCGCCGAGACCTTGCCGGTGTCCAGCAGGTCGGCGATGAGGATCTTCACGACGCTGACCGGCATGCCCAGGTCAGCCGAGAGCTCGACGACCGAGGTGGGGGTCCGGCAGGTGCGCAGGATCCGCACGTGCTCCGACTGCAGCCCCGGTGCGGGATCCGACTCGCTCACGATGAGGGTGACGAGGTCGAGGTCGATCGAATCGGTGCGGCTGCGTCCGCCGGTCACCGTGTACAGGCGGTCGGGGTCTTCCCCGTCGAGGGCGCGGGGCGTCACCGGGGCCCGCCCGCGGCCGCCGCACCCTGCCGGGGCGCAGCGGTAAGGAATGCGCCGATCTGCTCGACGAGCTCGTCCATGCTGTGCCCGATCAGGCCGACGTCGGCGGCCTCCTCGGCGATGAGGGCGAGGTGCGCCCCCGCGCCCGCCTCGACGATGAAGAGGATGCCGCCGTGGAACTCGGTCATCGAGTTGCGGACGCCGCCGCTCCCGTCGCCGAATTCGGCCGAGGCGCCGCCGGCCAGCGCCTGCACTCCGGCCGCGATCGCGGCGAGCTGGTCGGCCTGGTCAATGCCGAGGGAGGGGGTGTGGCAGAGCTTGAGCCCGTCGCGGGAGAGCACCAGCGCGTGCCGCGCGCCGGGTGTATCGGCGACGAGGTTCTCCAGCAGCCAGTCGAGGTTCGCGTTGGTCGTGTCCATGGCGTCCATAAGCGTGGTGGGGCGAGCGCCGTCCCGCCGGCGCGTGGGCCCCCAGCTCCAATCTGATCGGTGCGATTCGACGCGGGGGGCGGATCAGGCTTCGCCGTCCGCCTCCGACGGGCCGGCCTCGGGCCGGTCGGGCGCAGCGGCCGACCGGTCCTTCGACGGGTTCCGACTCGCCTGGAAGGCACCGAAGCGGGCACCCAGGTCCGTCTTGCGCCGCGCCTGCTGCTCCGGGGGCGGGGCGGCGGCGGGGACGTCGTCGAGGCTGCGGCCGCGGGGGCGGCGGGGCAGCGTGCGGCGCTCTCCGGCACCACCGGGCGGCGCGGCGTCGTCAGCGGAGTGAGCGGCGGGGGCGGCAGGCGGCGGCTGCGGGGTCGCGACGGCCGGCCCGGACTCCCGGGCCGGGGCGGCGGCAGGCTCCGCGGCGGGAGCGGCCGGCGCGGCGGGCGGCGGCGCAACCGGGGGCACCGCAGCCGGCGGGGAGGCGGACGGGGCGGGGCCGGAGAACGAAGAGGACATAGCAGAAGGGGCGGTCGGCTGCGCGGTGGACAGGACGGGGCCGGTGCTGGTGGGGACCGCGGTCGAGGCGGCCCGGCGGCGCCCGCGGGACGGCGAGGAGAGCAGGTCGTCGTCGGAGAGCTGGGTGATCAGGTGGTTCGGGATCCGCAGGACGACTCCGATCCCGCCGCGCGACGACGGCCGGAAGAACACGTTGAGCCGGTGCTTGCGGACCAGGCGGCCGACGACGGCCAGGCCCAGGCGCGAGCCGGAGAGCTTGGCGATGTCGAGCGGCGCGTCCCGGGACACGGTCTGCTCGGCGCGCTCCAGCGCCTGCGGCTTCATCCCGAGGCCGCCGTCCTCGACACTGATGACGGCACCGTTGGTGGAGTCCTCGACGTAGACGTGGACCTCTTCCGAGGGCGGCGAGAACCGGGTGCCGTTGTCCATCAGCTCGGCCACCGCGTGCATGACGTCCTCGGCGGCGTAGCCCGCGACCGCGGCCCGGCTGCTGGAGTGCACGCGGATCCGGCGGTAGGCGCTGATCCGGCCCATGGCACCGCGGAGGATCGACTCCATCCGGATCGGCTTGGTCCACCGGCGGCCGGAGCGCGCACCGGAGAGGACCGCGATGCTGTCCGCGACGCGGCCGGTCTGGGCGATGGCGTGGTCCACCTTGAGCAGCTCGCCGAGCAGGTCGCCGGAGGCGTGCTCCTCCATGTCGCGCAGGTCGGCGAGGGTGCGGGTGGCTAGCGCCTGCACGCGGCCGGCCGCGTTCGCAGTGGTGGCGGTCGCGGCGGCGCGGCGGCGCTCGCCGACCGCGATCTCGCGGACCAGCAGTTCGAGCAGGCGGCGGTGGAGCTCGTCGTCGGGGCGGTCGGCCTCGGTGAGCACCGTGTCGGCTGCGGCGCCCTCACGCAGCCGGGCGACGGCGGCGGGGGCGGTGGTGTCGACGAGTGCGGAGAGTTCGGCCGCAGACCGCTCGGCGGCGGCGCGGACCGTGCGCAGTTCGGCGCAGGCGGAGGTGTAGTCGCGCTCGATGGCGGAGGCTTCACCGGACCGCAGGACGGCGGCGAAGACGGCCAGGACGGACAGGATGACGCTGATGGCGGCGGCGAGGCCGACAACGACCTGGCCACTGCCGAGGGAGAGCGTGACCCACGTCCAGATGCCGCCGCCGACCAGAAGGGCGGCCGACGCAGCCAGGACGGCGCGGCCCATCGGGGCGCGGCGCGGGGCGGGTAGGGCTTCCGACATGCGAATGTACCTCGTGTCCCTTTCGCGGCAGGGCGGAATCCGGACGCTGGGGCTGCACCTTCTCGCTGGCAGCTGCATCGCCGGCGATCGGACGGCGCGGCCAGAGCGCCGCGGAGCGGGCGGCGGCAGCGGAGAGGGTGGGTCCGTGCGGACCGCGCAGCGCACCCGTGCGGCCGGATCTTCGGTTGCGTGCGGATCCCGCACACGATTCCAGCGCACGCCGGTATTCATCGGTGCAATATCGCCAGTGGCGGCGTTCACATCCTAGGGCTTTCAACCCGGACCGAATACCCGAAAGCAACAAAGATCCGCCGCACGCGAAAATCAATCGGGGCAGCGCTCCACCCCATTGGTCGGCAATGACAAATAATGAACGGATTAGGACTTTGGTCCCGAAATCCCCCATATGACGGCAAACCGCCCCGCGCGCTCTGCCATCTGGCTTTCCGTATCAGATGGGCCACACTCCGCGCGGGAATGGGTGGCGCGCATTTACCCGGGGGCCGGGGGCTCCGGCAGCCGGCCCGGCCTCCGCAGCGCGACGGCGGCGGCGCCGGCCACCGCAGCCGGCACGGCGAGCAGCGCAGCGGCCCCCGCCGTGCCGGTGCGGATCTGCCCGCAGTGGTTCACGACCTCGGGCCCCGCCGAGGACGGCATGGAGTCCGATTCGATGCTGTATCCGCTGTGCGGCGGAAGGGCGTCGTCCAGGCTTCGGACGTCGTCGTTCCAGGATCGCGCCCAGCCGTGCAGTACGGAGTCGCACTCGATGACGAAGGGCTCGTCGACGTCCGCCGTGTCGGTCCCCAGCGGCCCGCTGGCCGCCTCTTCGCCCGGCTCCCCGTAGGAGACCGTGCTCTCGCTGTTCAGCAGGGCGAACATGCCGAGGAAGGCGAGCGCCGACACGGCCGCGCAGACGAGGGGGACGGGGAACCGCATGGCCGCCACTCTAGGGTTTGACAGTCTCTCAGCAGCGCCGATTCCGGGGCCGGTACCGGCCGCGGGCGTGCCGCCCAGGAGGGCGGCTCCGCGTAGAATCGGCGGGCCTGCGGGACTTGGGGTTCCGTGTTTTCCGCAGCCCGATGCGGTCAGCGGCGCACGCCGCTCTCCGGACGCCGCAAGGACCCGAGCGTGCCAGGAGGTCCGATGGAGCCGCCCGCAGCGACCGGCGCGACACGGCGGCGGCGCAGGCTCTCCGACGCGGAGACCGAGCGCCGGATGCTGGACACCGCCAAGGAGGCGGTGAACGCCGAGGGCCTCACGGTGAGCCTGGACCACCTGGCGTTCGAGGACGTGATCCGCGCGGCCGGTGTGTCGCGCAGCGCGGTCTACCGGCGCTGGCCCTACAAGGACCTGTTCTTCAGCGACCTGCTGCGGGAGCTCGCCCGCGGCGACGGCCCGGTGGTGGGCGGGTTCGACGCGGACGCGGTCGCGCGGATGCACCGGATCATCCTGGAGCGCCTCGACTGGCTCCGCACCCCGCAGCTGCGGCTCGCCCTGGTCGGCGAGATCCTGCGGCAGGGCGCGCCGCGGGAGGTCGCTGGCTTCCACTCCTCGCCGGAATGGCGGACCTACTTCGCGCTGCACGCCACGTTCCTCAGCCTGGCCGACGGCGCGTTCCGGTCGGAGGTGCAGGAGGCGCTGACCGCGTCCGAGGCGGCGCTGGGCGACCGGCTGGCCGGCAGCTACGCGGCCACGGCCGGCCTGCTCGGGCTGCGGCTGCGCCCCGGCGCGTCCTTCCGCGCTCTGGCCGACCTGGCCAATGCGCTGATGCGCGGGCTGGTCGCGGCGGTGCCCACACACCCGGGCCTGACCGCCGACACGGTCCGCGCCAACCCCCTCGGGGCTCCCGGGGACGCCGACTGGACCACCCCCGCCCTGGGCTTGGCCGCCCTGCTCACCGCCTACCTGGAGCCCGACTCCGGCGCGGTCTTCGACGACGCGCGCCTCGCTGGTGTCCGCCGCACCATCGAAGCCGGCTGGGACGGCACGGTACTCCCGGCTGCGGCTCCGCCGGCGGCACCGTCCGGCCGCGCCCGGAACGGGGACGGCCGCAGCTGAAGCACCGGGACCGTCAGCGGCCACCTGCGGCAGCGGCCCGTCCGGCGGGGCTCGGCGGCGCCCGGCCGGCCGCTCAGATCTGGGCGATCCGCGCGCGCAGCAGGCAGAACTCGTTGCCCTCGGGGTCGGCCAGGACGTGCCAGGGCTCGTCGCCCGTCTGGCCGACGTCGGCAGGGCGCGCGCCGAGGGCGAGAAGGCGCTCGAGCTCGGCTTCGTGGTCGCGGTCGGTGGCGTTGACGTCGATGTGCAGCCGGGGCTTGCCGGGCTCGGGCTCGTCCCGGCGGCTCAGGATGATCGTCGGCTGCGCGCCGCCGAACCCGCTCCGCGGCCCGATTTCGAGGGTGCCGTCGTCCTCCTCGTCGAGAACGACGAAGTCCAGGACCTCGCACCAGAACCGCGCCAGCTTCTGCGGGTCGCGGCAGCCGAGCACGAGCTCGCTGATCCGGCACGCCATGCGCCACCTGCTCTCCATCGGGCTTCCCTCCGGAGCCGACGGCCCGGAGCAACGACCGCGACCCTAGCCGGTGCCGAGTCCGCGGGGAAGAGCGCCTGCCCCCAGCCTGTGGATAACCCGCTCGGGGCAGCCGTCCGGCCCTGGCCGCCGCAGCCCGCGCGTCATCAGCCGCCGCAGAGGGCGGCCGACAGCGGCCCCGCGGTGGGCCGGCCGTCCACCGCGGTGAGGAGGACCGGGACGGCGCGGAGGTCGGCTGGGGCGAGGACGGCGGGGTCATCGGCGGTGACGGTGAAGTCGGCCGCATCGCCCTCGCGGACGGCGGTGCGGCCGTCCGCTGAGGCGGCCAGTGCGGCGCCGAGGCTGACCGCCTGCTCCGGGTGCCACGGCGGACGCTCGTCGTCGGTCCGGGCGACCGCGGCCGCGATCCCGTCCCACGGGTCCAGCGGCGCGACCGGCGCGTCCGAGCCGAACTCCAGCCGCGCGCCGGCCGCGAGCAGGTCGGCGTAGGGGAAGGCGCGCCCGGTACGGCCGGACCACAGCTGCTCGGCGACGTCGCGGTCGTCCGGGGCGTGGGCCGGCTGCACCCCGGCCACCACGCCGAGCCGGGCGAACCGCTCGGCCTCGCCGGGGGCCAGCAGCTGCGCGTGCTCGATCCGGCCCCGGCAGCCGACTTTGGCGAACGCATCCAGCGCCACCCGGTTGGCGCGGTCGCCGATCGCGTGCACCGCCGGCGCCAGGCCGTGCTCGGCCGCCCGCTCCATCAGCGGCACGAGCTCGTCGAACGGCAGCTCCAGCAGGCCGTGCGCGCCGGCGCCGCAGGAGCCGGGGTAGGGATCGTCGCAGGCGGCGGTGCGGGTATTCAGCGAGCCGTCGGCGAACAGCTTGAGCGGCCCGACGGTGAGCAGCCCGCCGTCGTCCAGCACGGTGCCGGTGCGGTGGCCGCGGCCGATCACCCTGTCCAGCAGGTGCCGGGCCACGATGCAGCTGATCCGGGTTGGCGGGCGCCGGTCCCCGCTGCGCCGCAGCCACTCGGCGGCCGTATCGGCCATCTCGTAGTCGGCGATGCGGGTGACGCCGCGCTCGGCGGCCGCCTGCACTGCCTCGAGGACCCAGGCGTCGCGCTCCGCTTCGCCGGCGGAGGGCAGCCCGGCCGTCACGGCAAAGCACTCCGCCTCGGTGAAGACGCCGGTCGCATGGTCGCGGCCGAGCAGGCGCAGCGCGGCGGGGCTGAGCCAGACGGTGTGCAGGTCGTTGGAGAGCAGCGCCATCGGCACGCCGGGCGCGGCAGCTTCGAGCAGGTCCTTGTGCGGTGCGTCCGGCCAGAGCGCGTCGCGGAAGCCCGCGCCCAGGAGCAGCTCCGGCCGGCGTTCCGCCGCCGCCATCAGCGCCGCCGCGGCAGCCGCGGAGTCCGCCGCCTCCAGTGGCACCCGCCTGCGGTGCTCGGCCCACTGGCCCAGGTGGGCGTGGGCATCGACGAGGCCCGGCAGCAGCGTTCCGCCCCGGCCGTCGGCCACCGGTTCGCCGTCGGCCCGCGCCCCCGGCTCCCCGATCGCGGCGACGCGCCCATCCCGCACCCGCACGTCCCGTACCGGCCCGCCCGGCCCCCAGCGCACATTGCGCAGCAGCATCGCCCGATCCACCCGTGCTCCTTCCGCGTCTGCTCAGAGGCCACTGGCGTCGCAGCGGCACCACCCTGGTCGGCATTGTGCGCCATCCGCGCCGCGCGGCGCAGCGCAGTGCCGCACCGGGCAGCGCGGGTCTTCGGCGTGGGATCCGCCCGCTGCGGCCCCACCGCGCGATCCTGAAGGCATGACGACGACTGCGCTGCTCGCCCGGTATTCCTCGGCGGTCGGCCGCGGGCTGCTCGCCGGACTGGCGGGTACGGCGGCCATGACGGTCTCCAGCACAGTCGAGATGCGGCTGCGCGGCCGCCCCGCGAGCGCCGCACCGGCGACCGCGGCCGGCCGGGTGCTCGGCGTGCGCCCGGCCGACGAGGGCGACGGCGGCCGGTTCGGCACTCTCGTGCACTGGGGATACGGCACCGGGTGGGGCGCGGTGCGCGGCGTGCTCGGCGCCACCGGGCTCCGCGGCGCCCCGGCCGCGGCAGCGCACCTGGCCGCCGTCTGGGGCGGCGAGCAGGTGATGCTCCCCGCGACCGGAGCGGCGCCGCCGGGGTGGCAGTGGGGCACCAAGGAGATCGCCCTGGACCTGCTGCACCACACCATCTATGCCGCGGCCACCAGCCTCGTCTACGAGCGGCTGGACGCGGCAGTCCCGTGCCGCGCCCAGCGTCCCGGCCGGCGGCCCGGCTGACCGGGATCCGCCGACCAGAACCGCGATTCGACTGCTATCGAGTGGAGACGCCATGCCCACGCCGTCCGTGCGGGTCACCCCGGGAACCGGCCGCCTGCTCTGGATCCCGTCCCAGCGCACGTCCGATGCCTACCTCCAGCTGGAGAACACCGGGGACTCCGACGTCGCGCTGACCGGAGCGACCAGTCCCGACTACGAGCAGGTCAACCTCGTGACGACCGCCGACGAGGAGGGCGAGCACGTCAAGGCCGGACTGGACCGGATCACCATCCCGCCGCAGTCCTCCATCGAGCTGCGGCCGGGCGACGACCGCCTCCAGCTCGACATCCCCACCCGCACGATCCGGCCCGGCGACGAGATCAGCATCGACCTGCACTTCTCGGACGGCTCCACGGTGACGGTGCCGCTGCGCGCGAGCACCTGAGGAGCGCCCGCCCGGAAGCCGGCCGCCACGGGATTCACTGGGCCGCCATCGACCCGGCCTTTGCCCGCCCGCGCCCATCATGGACGCAGGGGGGTGTCCGAAATGCCCAATCCGGTGTGGACGGGAACGCTGTCCTTCGGGATGGTCTCCCTGGCGGTGAAGCTGTTTGCGGCCCGCGAGCGGCACGGGCCGACGATGCACCAGTTCGAACGCGGCACTTCCGACCGCATCCGCTACCAGCGGGTGAACGAGCGGACCGGCAAGACGGTGGACGCGGACGACATCGTGCGCGGCGCCAAGACCGGCGGCGGCGACTACGTGCTGCTGGAGAAGCCGGAACTGAAGGACATCATGCCGGAGCGGTCCAAGGCGATGGAGATCACCGGCTTCGTGCCGGCCGGCTCCGTCGACCCGCTCTGGTACTCCAACACCTACTACGTGGGCGCCGACGAGGGAGCGGCAAAGCCCTACCGGCTGCTCTGCTCTGCGCTGGAGCAGACCGGCCGCCTCGGCATCGCCACGGTGGTGATGCGCGACCGCGAGCACCTGGTGCTGGTCGGGCCGCAGCAGGGGGTGCTGTCGGCGTCGACACTGTGGTGGCACGACGAGGTGCGCCCGCCGTCGGCGGTGCTCGACCCGCCGGCCGAGGGCCAGGCGAAGAAGGCGGAACTGGACCTGGCCGCGCAGCTGATCGAGGCGATGGCGGTCGACTTCCGCCCGGAGGACTACTCCGACACCTACGAGGAGCGGCTTGAGGAGCTCATCGACGCCAAGGCGAAGGGCCGGACCGTGCACTACCGCGCGGAGAAGCCCGCGCCGAAGGGCACGGTCGTGGAGTTGAGCGACGCGCTGCGGGAGAGCCTGCAGAAGCGGCGCGCCAAGCGCGGCAAGGGCAGCGGGAAGGGAGCGCCGTCCCCGCGCCGGTCCCCGGAGGGCAGCGGCCACCGCACCAAGAAGGAGCTCCAGGCGGAGGCCGCCGAACTGGGCGTCCGCGGCCGCTCCTCGATGACCCGCGACGAGCTCGCCGCCGCCGTCTCCGAGGCCCGCGAGGCGTCCTGAAGCGGAACCGGCTGCCGGCGGGGGCACCGCCCATGCCCGGGTGCGGCTAGGCGGCCGCGCTGCCGCTCCCGCCTCCGGACCGGCGGGCAGCGCGGCGGGTGCTCTCGTCCCAGCGGGCGAGCACAGGGCCCGCCGGACAGCGGCGGTGCGCACGGCGTACCCGCCGGACCGGTACCGCTGCGCAGGGCCGGAGCGCCTTGCCCGCGCGCCGCCGGAGGCCCCTGGAGCCGGGCATCGGCCGTCGGTCCGCGACCGCGCTGCGCGGAGGGGCAGAAGGCCCCGGGTCATCCGGCGGCAGCGACGCCGCGCCCTGCCGGCACCGCATCGGCGGCTCTGCCGCAGCGCCCGCTGGAGCCGGACGCTGAAGCCGGGCGGCTGGGCGCACCAGCCGGAACCGGCCGATGGCGCGGGCGGGGCGGCTCGCGACCGCGCCGGGCGTCTCCGGCCTGCCGACGCGCCGTGGGCGCTGGGGCCGGTGGTGCGTGCGGGGCGGTCGGGGACGGGTCCCGGACCGGCGAGTGGACCTCCTCCGGGAGAGCAGTTCCGGACGTTGTCTGGAGAGGCCGCCACGGGACCGCAAAGGGTCCTGGTGGAGGCGCGCGGCGGACGGCGCGCGCCGGCCGCAGAGCCACCGCCGCGCCTCCCCTCGGCGCTGCGGCGCTGGGATAGGCTGCACGCCCGACTGCGACCGAGGAGGTGAGTCCCGTTCCCGTCCCGACAGAACCGGCGCTCCTTCAGCATCGCGCGCCGCCGGCCCGGTAGCGGGTGCGCGCCAAGCGCCCGGACGACCCGGAGGTCTCCGTGCCATCTCCCCACTCCGCTCTCCCCCATTCGGATGCCCCGACCCGCGCAGCGTCTGCGGCCGCTTCCCGGCCCGGTCCGGACGCTCCGGCCGGCGCCGCCCCCGACCAGCTGACCGCGCTGCTGCGCGCCGCCGGCTGCGTCTTCGCCGAGGACGAGGCGCGGCTCATCTCCGCCGCTGCGCCCGATACCGCCGGGCGCACCGCGCTGGCCGCCCGCCGCGCGGCGGGTGAACCGCTGGAGCACGTACTCGGTTGGGCCGCGTTCTGCGACCTGCGGATCGCCGTCGGTCCCGGTGTCTTCGTGCCGCGGCGCCGCACCGAGTTCCTCGCCGCGCAGGCGATCGCCCGCTGCCGCCCCGGATCCGTTGCCGCCGATCTGTGCTGCGGCGCGGGCAACCTGGCCGCCTCGCTCGCGGCGGCGGTGCCCGGCATCGAACTGCACGCCTCCGACATCGACCCTGCCGCGACCGCCCTGGCCGGCGCCACCCTCTCCGGTGCGGGCGCGGTGTACACGGGCGACCTGTTCGATGCGCTGCCTGCCACGCTGCGCGGGCGGATCGACGTGCTCGTGGCCAACGCGCCCTACGTCCCGACGCGCTCACTGCCGACGCTTCCCGCCGAGGCGCGCGACCACGAGCCGCCGCACGCGCTCGACGGCGGGCCGGACGGCCTCGACGTCCACCGGCGCATCATCGCCGCCGCGCCGGACTGGCTCGCGCCCGGCGGCACCCTCCTCGCCGAAGTGGCCGGAGGCCAGGCGCCGGCGGTCTCCCGGGCGATGTCGGAGGCCGGGCTCGCCGCGCACACGCTGGCCTCGGAGGAGTACGGCGCGGTCGTCGCTGCGGGCCGCCAGCGAGGCTGACCGGCGCCCGCACACGTGCGGCGGCCGGCAGCCCGCCCCTCCTTCCGGCGGAGAACCCGTGCCCGGCTACTCCCGGCGGAGCACGAGAAGAGCCGCCCCCTGGGGGACGCGCTTCCCCGGAGCGGCCGCCTACGGTGAGCGCCGAACTGATCCGCAGCACCGAGGGAGCGGCATGAAGGCACAGGGGATGCGGCTGCTGCCGTGGTGGGGCGTTATCGGGCTGGCCCTGCTGGGGGTGCCGCGCGTAGTCGCGCACGACCTCGAACTCGTCGGCCCGGCCGTCAACGCCGTACTGGTCTTTCTGCCGCCGGTGGTCTGGGTGGCCGTCGTCGCCGCGCTCCGGCCCGCGCGGCCGGTCGCGTCGCTGCTGCTGGTGGGCGCCGCGTACGGAGTGCTGCTGGGCGCCGTTCACCAGCTGCTGTGGAGCACGGTCTTCGCGGCCGGCGCGCCGTCGCTCGGCGGCGCGCTCGCGGGGACGCTCTCCGCGGGCGCGGAGGAGCTGGTACTGCGCTCGGCCGCGCTGATCAGCAGTATCGCCACGGGCCTCCTCGTCGGCGCGGTCTGCGCCGCGGTCGCCTGGCTCCTCGTCCGTGCCCTCCCGGCCCGCGCCCCCACCGGCAGCTGACACCCGCACGCCGAATCGCTCCCCTTCGGGAATCACGGCTCTGCCCGGCGCTGCTGCGCGTGCAGGATTGCTGGTGACCGGTCTGGGAAGCGCCGCACTGCCACCGGGTACGCGCCCCCCGGTCAATCCTTCGCGCCGCCCTCTTTGCGGGCGATCACCAGGCGCGTGGCCATGGGCATGGGCACGCGGCCGTCCGGGTGGTGGCAGTTGAGGAGGGCGGCGATCCCGGATCGGACGGCTTCGCGCCCGATCGCGCGGACCGCGTCAGCGGTGCGCGAGGAAGAGAAAGCGAGGCCGAGGAAGCCGTCCCGGTCCAGGTGCCGGGTCCACGGGACGCGGAACTCGGCCACGGCGCCGACCCCCGGCACAGCGCCAAGCTCGCCGGCGGCGTCGTACGAGCGGAAGTCGCGCCGGTAGCCCTCCGCATAGGCCTCAAGGAAGGACTCGTAGGCGTCGAGGAGCGCCGATTCGTGCAGCTGCCGGTCGTTGGACAGCACTGCCGCGACGCCGCCCGGAGCGAGCACCCGCACCGCCTCCCGGTAGAACACGGGCCTGTCGAACCAGTGCAGCGCCTGCGCCGCGAGCACCAGCGACGCGGTACCGGCGCCGAAGGGCAGCTGCTCCGCCCGGCCGGCCACGTACCTGACGCCCTCGCCGGGCCGGGCCCCCGGTTCAGCCGCCGAGGCGAGGCCCTGCGCGCGCATATCGGCGTTCGGTTCGACGCCGGCGATGCGCGGCTCGGGGCCGAAGGCGGCGCGCAGTGCGCGGGTCGAGACACCGGTGCCGCATCCCACGTCGACCAGCAGGGGGGCTGCCCTACCGCCGCCCCCGTCCGCCACCGCGGCACGCAGGCGCTCCATTGCCTCGGCCGGGTAGTCGGGCCGGTAGCGGGCGTAGCCGCTGGCGAGTCCGGTGAAGCGCGCTGCGGGGTCGGGCTCTGCTGAGCCGCGGCCCCCGGCGCGCTCACCGGGGGCCGCGCTGTGCCGGCCGCCGGTCACTGCTCCTCCGCCCCGCCGCCGCGCGCCGTGCCTCCGCTGCCGCTCGTGCCGGGCCCGGCGCCTTCCGCGCCGCCGCTGGGGGCGGAACCGGGCTCGCCGCGGTCCGCGGCCGCGGTGTCAGCCGTGTCCGCAGCCTCTTCGGCGGTCTTGCGCGGCCGGCCGCGGCGCGGGATCGCGCCGGCGCCGCGGGGCATCCGCCCGGAGTCGTTCAGGGCGCGGCGGAGCACGAACTCGATCTGGGCGTTGGTGCTGCGCAGCTCGTCGCCGGCCCAGCGGGCCAGTGCGTCGTGCACGGCCGGGTCCAGTCGCAGCAGGATCTTCTTCCGCTCAGCCACGGTGGTGCGCCGCTCCTCCGATCGTTGGCGGCTACTGGTAGAGCGACCCCGTGTTGACGACGGGGTTCGCCGGCCGGTCCGAGCACAGCACCACGAGCAGGTTGCTGACCATGGTGGCCTTGCGCTCCTCGTCGAGCTCCACGACCTCCTGCTCGGAGAGCTTCTGCAGGGCCTCGTCGACCATGCCGACGGCGCCCTCGACGATCTGGCGCCGCGCTGCCACGACCGCCCCCGCCTGCTGCCGCTGCAGCATGGCCTGCGCGATCTCCTGGGCGTAGGCGAGGTGGGTGAAGCGCGCTTCCACGATACGCACGCCGGCGGACTCGACGCGCTCGGTGAGTTCGCGGGAGAGCTGCTCGGTGATCTCCTCGGCGTTGTCGCGCAGCGAGAGGGCGCGGCCGTCGTGCGCGTCGTAGGGGTAGCGGCCGGCGATGTGCCGGACGCCCGCCTCGGTCTGGGTGGAGACGAACTGGACGAAGTCGTCGACCTCGAACGCGGCCCGGGCGGTGTCCTCCACCTGCCACACGACGACGGCGGCGATGTCGATCGGGCTGCCGTCAGCGTCGTTGACCTTCATCACCGACGTCTCGTGGTTGCGGATCCGGGTGGAAACGGCCGTACGGGTCGACAGCGGGTTGACCCAGCGCAGACCGTCCTGGCGGACGGTGCCGGTGTAGCGGCCGAGGAACTGCACGACGCGCGCCTCGTTCGGCGCGACAGGTGTGAGCCCGATCGCGACCACGGAGGCGGCCAGCACGAGCACGACACCGGCCGCCAGCAGCAGGAAGCCGGGCCCCGGGATCCCGGCGATGATCAGCGCCGCTCCGGCGAGCAGGCCGACGATGCAGACCAGGGCGACCGGCACGCCGGCGGTGCCGAACGCGGTCCGCTCGCGGTACTGCGGGGCCGGCATCTCCACTGGAGGGGCGGTGTCGGGGTGCGGCTGGGGCTGCGGCGCTGTCATGGGGTCCCTCCCGGCGTCCGGCGTGAATTACATGATGACTCTAGCATAGCTTTGTGATATCACTTTAAAAGAACGCCTGATCGACCAGCACGAGGAGGAGCCATGGCCGGGCAGCGCACCGACACCCGAACCGGCGGCACCCAGGACGCCCGTCCGGAACCGCGCCGGGCAGCGCCGGAAGGCGCCCCGGGCGCAGCGGAAGCGGCGGTGGGCGCCGCCGCTCCGGCGCTCCGGGACGACGTACGGCTCCGTCCGCCGCGGCACCGGGTGGAGCGGCGCGCCATGGCCCACTGGGCTGCGGTCTCCGCCGCGATCGCGGTGCCGGCGGCGGCCCTGCCCGCTGGGCTCGCCGCGGCCGCCGAGGGCTTCGGCATCCTCCCGGCGGCCGCTCCGTGGCTCTGGCTTGCCGCCGCCGCGATCGGCGCGGCAGGCCTGCTCACCACCGCGGTCATGCCGCTCTGGCGCTTCCGCGTGCACCGGTGGGAGGCCACCGGCGGCGCGGTCTACACGGCGACCGGCTGGCTGTGGCAGGAGTGGCGCATCGCCCCGCTCAGCCGCATCCAGACCGTCGACACCGACCGCGGGCCGCTGCAGCGCCTCTTCGGACTGGCCACGCTCACCGTGACCACGGCGTCGGCAGCCGGGCCGCTCCGGGTCTCCGGGCTCGACGCCCGGCACGCCGCCGACCTGGCGCACCGCCTGTCCGACTCCGCCGGGGCCGTCCCCGGCGATGCCACCTGAAGGACGTGACGAGCATGCGCGACACCACTGCACCCCGAACCGCACCCGGAACCGCAGGCGGCGGGCGCGCCGGCGCGGCCCCGGCGGGCACGGCGGGCCCGGCGCCCGCCCGAGCGGTATCCGCCCGCTCTGCGCCCGGCTCCGCACCGCCCGGCGCAGACAGCCCGGACGGCGGCTGGCTCCGGCTCAGCCCGCTCACCGTGGCCGCCAGCGCCGCCGTGGTGGTGCTGGTCGTGGCCGTTCCGGCGGTGGCCGGCACCGCCGTGCTCGGGTTCTTCGGCCTGCTCTGGCCGTGGGGCGCGCTCACATTCCTGGCCGGGACGCTGCTCGCCGGCGTCCTGATCGGCGACGCAGCAGTGCGCCACCGGCTCACCCGCTACCGGGTCACACCGGACCGGGTCGAGATGGAGTCGGGCGTCCTGGCCCGCACCCACCGCTCGCTCCGCCGCGACCGGGTGCGCAGCGTCGACGCCGCCGCACCGCTCTGGGCGCGCCCGTTCGGGCTGCGCAAGGTCACGGTCGGCACCGGCCAGGACGCCGGCGACGGCGACGAGGCCGTGCTGGAGCTGGTCACCGCCGACGAGTCCGAGCGCCTGCGCCGCACCCTGCTCCAGCGCACCAGCTCTGCCGGGCACGCGGCCGCGGACCCCGGCGCGGCGGAGCAGGGGGGCACCTCGGCGGAGGCGCCCGTCCTCGCCTCGCTGCACAAGCCGTGGCTAGCCTACGGTGCGCTCTCGCCCGCGTCCCTGGCCGCCGGATACGCGATCCTCCTCGCCGTGCTCGGCGTCGCCGCCCAGGTCGCCTTCGAGGGGTTCACCCAGCAGGCCGTCGGCGCCGTCGGCTCGCTGACCGCCCGGGCCGTCCCCGCCATCGCCGCGGCCGTGCTGGGCGCGCTCGCGCTGGGCGTGCTCGGCGCGCTCGCCCTGCACACCGAGGCGTGGTGGGACTACCGGCTCACCCGCGAGCCCGACGGCACTCTGCGGGTCCGCCGCGGGCTGGCCAACCTGAGCTCGGTCTCCATCGAGGAGGGCCGGATGCGCGGTGTGCGCGTGCACGAGCCGCTGCCGCTGCGCTGGGCCGGAGCCGCCTCGGTGGCGGCCATCGCGACCGGGCTCACCGAGTCCTCGCAGAAGGCCGGCCTCGTGCCGAAGCGCACGCTCACCCCGGAGATGCCGCGGGAGCGCGCGCTCGCGGTGGCGGCCGAGGCGACCGGCGGTGCACAGATCCCCGCACTGGCGCCGCACCCCAAGGCCGCGCTCCGCCGCCGGGTTGTGCGCGCCGCCTTCGCCGTCCTCGCCGTCGCGGCGGCCGGAACCGGTGCGGCGCTGCTGCCGTTCACCAGCGCGCCGGCCACGGCCGCCGGCACCGCCGCGGCCGCCCTGCTGACCGCCGCGGTGGGCGGGGCGTGGGCCCGCAGCTCCTACCGGGGCCTGGGCCACGGCCT
Organism: Nocardiopsis coralliicola; assembly: GCF_054779695.1. Lineage (NCBI taxonomy): Bacteria > Bacillati > Actinomycetota > Actinomycetes > Streptosporangiales > Nocardiopsidaceae > Nocardiopsis > Nocardiopsis coralliicola. Next base: position 113,726 of record NZ_BAAGXT010000012.1, read on the forward strand.
CGACCGGACCTTCCTCTACCTGCGCCGCGGCGGTCCGGCCCGGTCGACCGACGCACTGCGCCGGGACGGCGTGATCGGCTGGTCGATCCGGCGGACGCCGTTCCAGCGCCGCGCCGGCCTGGCGACGCTGGGCGCGTTCGTCGCCGCGGGCGGCGGCGTGCACCGGACCGCCGACATGGCCCAGGGGCGCGCCGTGGCCTTCGCCGACGCCGCGGTCCCCGGCCTGCTGGAGCCGTTCCTCGTCAGCGGGGCCGGCGAGGCGGAGTGAGCAGCGGGACGGCCACGCGCTCCCCCGCGCACGGACCTGGTGCGGCCGCGCCCGACCACCGGCGCGGCCGCCCGTGCTTCCCCGGCAGGCGCGCCCGGCGGCCGCGCTGCCGCCGGGCGCGCCGCGGCATTCGCCGCGGGGACAACCGATAGCGTTGTCCGCATAGGCGGTGATTCCGCGGATCCGCGCCCAATGGACCCGCCGTGTGCCCCAATCGGCCGCGGCGGCCGGCGCTCAGCCGATAGGGTTCGATGCGCGATCTCCGCCGCACCCGCCACTCCGATGAGGGAGGCTCCGCTGTGTCCGAGCCGGTCCGCCTGCTCTGCCCCCTCGGGCGCAAATACGGCGAGCTGTGGGGCGGTGCCGCGCTCGCCGCCGTCGGCATCGCGGTCCTCGCCAGCGCGTGGGACCACTGGGCCGGGCTCGTCCTGGGCATCCTGCTGGCCGCCGCCGGCGTGGCGCTGGCCGGGCACGGAGCCACCCTGCACGCGCCGGTCATCGAGGTCGACGCCGACGAGTTCGTCTACGCGCGCGGCCGCTACCACGTCACCGTGCCGCGGGACCGGATCGGCTCCTACGCCATGCTGACCGGCCGCACCCGCTCGCTCGCGCTGTACGACCCGGCCGGGCGGCCGCTGAAGTTCCCCTCCACCGAGGGCCGCCGGGCGTCCCGTCCCTACCTCTCCCTCACCGGCCTGACCTCGCCGGACAAGGTCGAGATGTTCATGGGCGGCGCGGGCATCCCGCCGCGGGACCGCTCGCTCACCGCCGGGTCCTGACGCTCCGCGCAGCCGGGAGCCCCGGCGCAGAGCGGCGGCCGCACCCCTGCAGGCGCGGCCGCCGCGGGCAGCACCGCTCGGCAGCGCCACCGCTCGGAGAATCCGGTGCTGCTAGAACTCGAGCCCCTCGGCGTCTTCGCCCATGGTCGTCTCGAGGAACCCGGGGTTGTCGGCGAGCCACGCGCGGGCGCCGGCCTCATGGTCGTCCTCGTTGTCGATCAGCACGACCGACTCGAGCTCCTGCAGCTGCTCGTCGTCGAGCTCGAACTCCTGCAGCCAGGCGTTGAGCTCGGAGAAGTCCTCGCCGAAGCCCTCGCGGCCGACCATGTGGATGCTCTCGGCCTCGCCCATCGCCCCCTCGGGGTCCTCCAGGTCCTTGAGGTCGTACTTGGAGTACTCGATGTGCGGCCGCCACAGGGTCACCACGATGGGCTCCTCCTCGGCGACGGCGGACTCCAGCTCCTGGAGCATCGCCGGGGTGGAGGAGGTGACCAGCTCGTAGTCGTCCTCCAGGCCATAGGTCGGCATCGCGCTGTCCTGGACCTTCTGCACGATGCCCGATCCCGACTCGATGCCCACGATGCGGCCGTCGAACAGGTCGGCGCTGCCCTTGAGGTCGGCGATACTGTCCACCTCGTCCACGTAGGACGGGACGGTCAGCTGGAGCGAGGCGTTGTCGTTCCAGCTGCCGAGGTCCTCCAGCTGGTCGCCGTACTCCTCCCAGTAGCCGGCGTGGGTCTCCGGCAGCCAGGTGTCCAGGAACAGGTCGATGTCGCCGTTCACGGCGCCCTGGTACATCGGCGCGACGTCGACCTCTTCGACGTTGACCGTGTAGCCCTTCTCCTCCAGGATCACCTTCCACAGGTTGGTGACCGCGATGTCCTCCTCCCACGGGATGAGGCCGATGCTGATCTCCTGGCCGCCCCCTTCGCCGCCTTCCGGGCCGGTGGCGACACCGCCACCGCCGCCGCAGCCGGCCAGCAGCACGGCGGAGGAGGCCAGCGCGCTGACGGGCAGCCAGCAGGAGCGTCGGGATCGACTGGTGGTTACGGTATTCACGGTTCTCCCTCGGGGATGTCCTGCGGCGTCCGCGCAGGGGCCGGCCGTGCCCGGGGCACGTCCGGCGGCTGTTCACCGGTGGTGGTGGGGGCGGGCGGCCCGCGGCCGCCGGCTGCCCGGGCGGGTGCCCTCAGAACTCGAGGCCGTCGGCGTCTTCGCCCATGGCGGTCTCGAGGAACTCGGGGTTGTCGGCGAGCCACGCGCGGGCGCCGGCCTCGTGGTCGTCCTCGTGGTCGACGAGGACGACCGACTCCAGGTCCTCGATCTCCTCGTTGCCGAGCTCCATGCTGCCGAGCCATTCGGCGACCTCGGGGTAGTCCTCGGTGAAGCCCGCCCGGCCGGCGGCGTGCAACGACTCGGCGTCGCCCATCGCGCCCTCGGGGTCCTCCAGGTCCTTGAGGTCGTACTTGGAGTACTCGATGTGCGGGTGCCACATCGTCACGAGGATGGGCTCCTCGTCGGCGATCGCGGTCTCCAGCTCCTGGAGCATCGCCGGGGTGGAGGAGGTGACCAGCTCGTAGTCGTCCTCCAGGCCGTAGGCCGGCATGGCCTCGCCCTCAACCTGCTGCACGATGCCGGACCCGGCTTCGATACCGACGATGCGGCCGTCGAACAGGTCGGCGCTGCCCTTGAGGTCGGCGATGCTGTCGACCTCGTCCACGTAGGACGGGACGGTCAGCTCCAGCGACGCCGTGTCGTTCCACGCGCCGAGGTCCTCCAGCTGGTCGCCGTACTGGTCCCAGTAGTCCTCGTGGGTGGTGGGCAGCCACACGTCGAGGTACAGGTCGAGGTCGCCGTTTGCCACGGCTTCGAAGGTGGGCGCCACGTCGACCTCCTCGATGGTGACCGTGTAGCCCTTCTCCTCCAGGATCACCTTCCACAGGTTGGTGACGACGATGTCGTCCTCCCAGGGGATCATGCCGATGCTGATCTCCTTGCCTCCCTCACCTCCCTCCGGGCCGGTGGCGACCCCGCCGCCTCCGCTGCAGCTGGCCAGCAGAACGGCCGAGGAGGCCAGCGCGCCGAGGGGCAGCCAGCGGGGACTCCGGGGAAGGGAAGCCATCCGAACCATCTCCTTGCGGGGGGCGCGGCCGGCGGGACGGCCGCAGGCGGTGGGTGTGCGGGCGGGGGAAGGCGGGCGCGCTGGCTCGTCCGAACCGGTTTTCGGCGCAGCAAGGCCCCGCCGGCGGACCGACGGGGCCGGTTGTGCAGGTGCGCGGCTGCGCATACGTCAGGCGGAGATCAGAACTCCAGGCCCTCGGCGTCCTCGCCCATGACGGTCTCGAGGAAGTCCGGGTTCTCCTTCAGCCACTGGCGGGCGCCGGCCTCGTGGTCGTCCTCGTTGTCGAGCAGGACGGCGGTCTCCAGCTCCTGGATCTGGTCGTCCGACAGCTCGAAGCCCTCCATCCACTTGGTGACCTCGGGGAAGTCCTCGCCGAAGCCCGCGCGGCCGACCGAGTGGATGCTCTCGGCCTCGCCCATCGCGCCGTCCGGGTCCTCCAGGTCCTTGAGGTCGTACTTGGAGTACTCGATGTGCGGCCGCCACAGGGTGACCAGGATCGGCTCCTCGTCGGCGATCGCGGTCTCCAGCTCCTGGAGCATCGCCGGGGTGGAGGACTTGACCAGCTCGTAGTCCTCCAGGCCGTAGGTCGGGATGGCCTCGTTCTCGACCTGCTGCACCAGGCCGGAGCCGGCCTCGATGCCGACGATGCGGCCGTCGAACAGGTCGGCGTTGTCCTTGAGGTCGGCGATGCTGTCCACCTCGTCCACGTAGGACGGGACGGTCAGCTCCAGCGAGGCGTTCTCGTTCCAGGTGCCGAGGTCCTCCAGCTGGTCGCCGTACTGGTCCCAGTACTCCCCGTGGGTCGTGGGCAGCCAGGTGTCCAGGAACAGGTCGATGTCGCCGTTGGAGACGCCTTCGAAGGTCGGTGCGACGTCGACCTCTTCGACGTTGACCGTGTAGCCCTTCTCTTCGAGGATCACCTTCCACATGTTGGTGACCGCGATGTCCTCTTCCCAGGGGATCATGCCGATGCTGATCTCCTGGCCGCCCTCTTCGCCGCCTTCGGGGCCGGTGGCGACGCCGCCACCGCCGCCGCAGGCTCCAGCGAAGAGCATGAGCGACGCGGATGCCGCGCCGACGGCCAGGAAACGACGGGATCGGATGCGGGTGCGCATGTCCTTCTCCTCTGTGCTGGGTGAACGGTGATCCGGCGGAGTGGCCCGGAACCGCGGGCCGCCTCCGCCGGCAGCGGGGTCAGGCCGCGCGGGCCGCACGGGCCGCGGGGGAGAAGCGGGTGACCGCCCCGGTGAGGCGGTCCAGGTAGATCGCCAGGATGACGACGGCGATGCCGCCCTCGAAGCCGACGGGGATGTTGCCCTGCGCGATACCGGTGTAGACGTCGTTGCCCAGACCGCCCGCGCCGACCATGCCGGCGATGACGACCATGGACAGGCTCAGCATGATGACCTGGTTGACGCCGGCCATGATGGTGGTCAGTGCCAGCGGCAGCTGGATCCGGCGGAGGATCTGCATGTCCGGCGCGCCGAACGCCTCGCCGGCCTCCACCAGCTCCTTGTCGACCTGGCGGATGCCCAGCTCGGTGAGGCGGACACCGGGCGGCATGGCGAAGATGACCGTCGCGATGACGCCGGGCACCGCGCCGATGCTGAAGAACGCGATCGCCGGCAGCAGGTAGACGAAGGCGGGCAGCGTCTGCATGAAGTCGAGGATCGGCTTCACGACGGTGCTGACACGGTCGCTCTTCGCGGCCAGGATGCCGATCGGGATGGAGATGATGACCGCGACGAACGTCGCCACGACGATCAGCGCGAGGCTGTTCATCGCGTTCTCCCACTTGTCCATGCTCATGATGAGCAGGAAGCCGAGGACGGTGAACAGGCCGACCTTCCAGCTCGCGATAACGGTCGCGAGCAGCGCGAACAGCAGCATGTTCAGCAGCGCCAGCTGGACTCCGGCGACGAAGTGCAGCACCAGGAAGGCGAAGAGCGCCACCGTGGTGATCGCCGCCAGCAGCTCCTGGCGGGTGTTGCGGCCCTGGACGAAGCTGAGCACCAGCAGCGCGATCAGCAGCAGCAGCGCGGCGATCAGCGGCGGGTAGACGTACTCGGAGCCGAACAGCGCCATGAACGGCTGGAAGAGCGCGGCGGGCAGGTTGGTCACGATCAGAGTGACCAGGCCGAACAGCAGCTCTCCGACGTAGAGCACCGCCCACACGGCGACGGCGATCAGTACCGACTGGCGCTTGCCGCGCAGGTAGAGCGCGACGCCGATGATGGCGGCCGCGAGCAGCGTGTACTGCGTCGCCGAGGTCTCGGCGAACAGGCCGAACAGGGCGTCGACGAAGGTGCGGATGACGACGCCGGCCGCGTCGAAGACGGCGCTGAGCGAGACGCGCATCCACTGGATCGCGGCCTCGAAGGCGTCACCGACGGGGATCCGCGGAATCGCGATGGTCAGCGGGTTCACTTCGCGCCCCCTTCCTCGTCAGAGGCAGCTGAGCCGACGGCATCGCCGCTCTCGCTGCTCTCTGCGGCGTCGGTGCCGGCGGCGTCGGTGGCGTCGGCGGCGCTGACAGCGCCGGAGCCGGCCGGGGCCTCGCCGCTGCCGTTGTCCGGCGCGAGCGCGGCCAGCAGCGTGCCCCGCGGGATCACGCCGACCAGGCGCTCGCCCTCGTCCACGACGGCCAGCGGGAACGTGCTCTCCGCGGCCTGGCCGAACAGGTCGGCGACGGCGGTGTCGGGGGAGACGCGCTCGATCTCGGTGTCGGTGAGCGAGGCCAGATCGCTCTTGTTCGCGCGCACGGCCTCGGCGACCGCGCCCTCGCGCAGGCCGCCGACGAGGCGGCGGTCGTTGCGCCGCACGAACGCGTAGGAGGTCTGGTTCTCGCGCATCGTCCGCAGTGCGGCGCGCGGGCCGTTGTCCGGCGCCACGACCGGGATCGGCTGCTCCATCACCGACGACGCCGTGAGCACGCGGGTGCGGTCGACGTCCTCGACGAACTGGGCCACGTAGTCGTTGGCCGGGTCGTTGAGGATCTCCTCGGCGCTGCCGATCTGCGCGACGCGCCCGTCGCGCAGCACGCAGATCCGGTCGCCGAGGCGCATGGCCTCGTTGAGGTCGTGGGTGATGAAGACGATGGTCTTGCCGAGCGACTCCTGCAGCTCCAGCAGCTGGGTCTGCATGTCGCGTCGGATCAGCGGGTCCAGCGCGCTGAACGCCTCGTCCATCAGGATGATGTCGGTGTCGGCCGCCAGCGCGCGGGCCAGGCCGACGCGCTGCTGCATACCGCCGGACAGCTGGCCGGGGACCTTGTCCTCCCAGCCGGCGAGTCCGACCAGCTCCAGCGCCTCCTGGGCCTTGGCCTCGCGCTCCTCGCGGTCGACCCCGCGCACCTCCAGGCCGTACGCCGCGTTGTCGCGCACCGTGCGGTGCGGGAACAGCGCGAAGTGCTGGAAGACCATGCTGATCTTCTCGCTGCGCAGGTTGCGCAGGCCCGACTTCGACAGGCTGGTGATGTCGGTGCCGCCGACTTCGACCGTGCCCGACGTGGGGCGCCACAGGCCGTTGAGCATGCGGATCAGCGTCGACTTGCCGGAGCCGGACAGGCCCATGACGACGAAGATCTCGCCCGGCTCGACCTCGAACGACACGTCGATGACCGCCGCCGTGACGCCGAGATCGGAGATCTCGTCCCGGTGGCGGCCGTCGGCGAGCAGGTCGACAGCCTTGTCGGCCCGCTTCCCGAACACTTTGTAGAGATTCTCTGCACGAACTGCTGGCACGGTCTCCTCTTAGCCTCGTTGCTCACCAGGGACCGGAGGCAGCGCAGACCCCTCGTCCGGCCGCCCTCGGCACCCTTGCCCTCCGGCACTGGGGCGAAACGGCGCGCGAGGCTGCACCCCGTCGTCCCGGGCCCGGCTCCCCCCGGGGCCCTCAGGCGCACGGTGCGGCGCGTGCCGCCCACCGCGCCTTAAGTCCTTTTTATGGCTTTACGGACATTACCGAGCTAAGCTTATCTGCCGCCCCGCGGAGATCACGGGAAAGTAACACGTTTAGCCTGGTCGCGGCGCGCAAGGCGAGGCGGGCCCCGCAACGGGCGCGGGCGAACGCGGCGAAATGTGATCTATGCCACTTGGGCAAAAGGTGTGAATCGTGTCACACAAATCCCGGTCAAGGCAGGTCCGGCGGCCACCCTTCGCACCCCTTCGGTCCGGATACGTCACCGCGACGCACAGAGGCCGGATTCGTCCTAGGTCGCCGGCCGGCCGTCGCATACCCTCGGAAGGGTGACGCACTCCCGGATAGTCGCCATACTCGCCGTCGCGGGCTTCGCCGCGGCGATGTGGGTGTTCGAGCTCGTCGACTTCCTACTCGGGGGCGCCCTCGACATGGTCTTCGGCCTGCGCTCCTGGAACGCCGACGCGCCCTGGACGATCGCGACCGCCCCGTTCATGCACGCCGACTTCGCCCACCTCATGAGCAACACGGTGCCGCTGCTGGTGCTGGGGGCGCTGGTCGCCTTCAGCGGCCTGAGCCGCTTCGTGTGGACCACCGTGATCGTGATCCTGGTCAGCGGCGCCGGTGTCTGGCTGTTCTCCGCTCCGGGGACCCTCACCGTCGGTGCGAGCGGCCTGGTCTTCGGCTACTTCGGCTACACGGTGCTGCGCGGAATCGTGGAGCGGAAGACCATCGACATCGTGATCATGGTCTGCGTGATCCTCTTCTACGGGACGCTGATCATCGGCGTCCTCCCGCTCACCGAAGGGGTCTCGTGGCAGGCCCACCTGTTCGGCTTCCTCGGCGGGCTCCTCTCCGCCTGGTTCCTGCCCAGGCGCACCCGGGGTGCCGGCCCCGCCGGGCCCGCCGTCCCGGGTGCCTACGGCCAGCCGCCGGCCGGCGGCTACCACCCGCGCCCCGGCTACGGCCCCACCCCGGGCTACCGCCCCGGCCCGCCGAACACCGGTCCCTACGGTCCGCCGTACGGGCGGTACTAGCGGAACGGGGCCGCCCGGGGGCGGCAGCGCTCCGGGGCACGGCGTACCGGGGACAGGCATGGCGAAGGGGCCGGGCGATCACCGCCCGGCCCCTTCGTGCTGCCGGCAGGCTGCGCCGGTACGGGCGCAGCCGCTGCGCTCAGAAGGAGGCGCGGCTGAACTTGAGGTGGGAGCGCGACGGGGTGGGCCCGCGCTGGTCCTGGTAGCGGGAGCCGTACCGGTCCGAGCCGTAGGGGTACTCGGCGGGCGAGGTCAGCCGGAACATGCACAGCTGGCCGATCTTCATGCCCGGATAGAGCTTCATCGGCAGCGTCGCGACGTTGGACAGCTCCAGCGTCACGTGGCCGGAGAACCCCGGGTCGATGAAGCCGGCCGTGGAGTGCGTCAGCAGCCCGAGCCGGCCGAGCGAGCTCTTGCCCTCGAGGCGGCTCGCGATGTCGTCCGGCAGTGTCACGACCTCGTACGTCGAGGCGAGCACGAACTCCCCCGGGTGCAGCACGAACTCGGAGTCGGGCTCCACGTCGACGAGCCGGGTCAGGTCGGGCTGCTCAGCAGCGGGGTCGATGTGCGGGTACTTGTGGTTCTCGAACACCCGGAAGAACCGGTCCAGCCGCACGTCGATACTGGACGGCTGGACGAGACCCGGGTCATAGGGGTCGATCCGCACCCGCCCGGCCTCGATCTCGGCCCGGATATCCCCATCTGAGAGCAGCACGCTCCGAACCTACCTGCTCCGTCCCCCCAGCCCGGCCAGATCCGGCCCGGCCGATTACCGCTCCCACCCGCCATCCGCTAAGCTGTCCACTGTCGGGTACTCCCCGCACGCGGATGTAGTTCAATGGCAGAACTTCAGCTTCCCAAGCTGATAACGCGGGTTCGATCCCCGTCATCCGCTCCAGCAACGACGAAAGCCAGGTCACACCGGGAAACCGGGGCCTGGCTTTCGTCGTTTACTGGGGCTTCCCGGAGGCGTGACGCACACGCGGCGGATGCGGCCGGTGGGCACGTCTGCGGGACGGGCGGGGTCAGGGGAGGTCCCACACCCGGACCGTGCCGTTGGCGTGGCCCGCTGCGAGTGTGTCGCCGTCCGGGTTGAACGCCAGGGACAGTACTGAATCGTCTTCCTTCGGGGGAATCTCGGCGGTCCGCTTCCAGGTTGCGGTGTCCCAGAGGCGTATGGTGCCGCTGTTGTGGCCGGTGGCGAGCGTGCCGCTGTCGGGACTGAACGCCGCCGAAAGCACGCCGTCCTCCTGCCGCCAGTCCGGGAGGCCGGTGCGTTCTTCCCATGTCCCGGTGTCCCAGACATCGAGGCCGCCGGAGACCGCGGCAAGCATCGAGTTGTCCGGGCTGAACACGACCGCTTCGTAGGACGGTCCCTCGGTGACGAGGGCGTCGACCTCTTCGAGGGTGGCGGCGTCCCACAGCCGGATGGCACCGCCGTCGCTGTCCTCGACGACCTCGGAGGTGTCCACCGCGGTACTGGTTGCGATCACCGAGGCGTCCGGGCTGTAGGCCACCGAGGTCATGTAGTCGCCGGGACCGGAGAATTCGGCGGACTCCGCACCAGTTGCGGTGTCCCACAACCGCACCCGCCCAACCGGGTCGCTGGCGGCCACGGTGTCCCCGCCCGTGGTGAGCGCGACCGCGGTGATCCAGTCCTCGTCCTCAAGGGTCTGCGTCTTCTCCCAGGTACCGGTGTCCCAGACTTCGAGCGATTCTCCCCCGGTGGCGAGGAGGTCCCCCGCGCCGTTGAACGCCGCCACGGGCGAGCCTTGGGTCAGCAGGTCGTCTTCCTCGATGAGAGTGCGGTCCCGCTCCCAGCTGCCGGTGTCCCACAGCTCCACCGTGCCGCCCTCGTAGGCGGTGACCAGAGTGGACCCGTCCGGACTGAAGGCCACCGTGACCACCCACTCCTCGTATTCAGCGAAGGTGGCCGCAAGCTCGGGGCCGCCGGCGTCGCCTGCGGGCGCGGCGTTGTCGCCTTGCGCGCGCAGCGCGACGGCGCCCACTGCGGCGGCGGTGCTGACCGCGACGAAAGCCGACGCGGCGATCCAGAGCGCTCTCCGCCGCGATCCGCCGGAACGAGCGGCTGCCGCGCCGTCCGCCGGCGTCCGTGTCGGGGCACCGGCAACCCGGCGAGTGGGTTCGAGGAAGGTCGGCGCCGGCGGCCCCGCGGCATGCGTGACCGCGTCGGGCCCGATTCCGCCGGCGGGTTCCCGGGGAGTACCGGGCGGCGGATCAGCGGGGCGGTCGATGTGCGCGGCGAACCGGGCGAGGACCGCCTCCGCGGTGGGCCGCCGGTGCGGGACATGGTTCCAGCACTCCGCGGTCAGCGCCCGGATCTCCGGGTCCATGTCGCCGGGGTCGGGAGGCGGGCCGATGAGGCGGCGCACGGTGGCCGCCATGGAGTCCCCGTTGAAGGGGTTGGTGCCGGTGGCGGCGAAGGCGAGGACGGTGCCGAGGGAGAACAGGTCCGAGGCCGGCCCGACGTGGGAGTTCTCGGTCTGCTCGGGGGACATGTAGGGCAGGGTGCCGAACACGGCCTCGTGGGTCGTCAGGCTCTCCGAGTCCATCGGGCGGGCGATGCCGAAGTCGATGATCCGCGGCCCGTCGGCGCTGAGGATGATGTTCCCCGGCTTCAGGTCGCGGTGGACCAGGCCGCAGGCGTGCACCGCCTGGAGTCCCTCCGCCAGTCCAGCCGCAAGCGTGCGCAGCGCAGCGGATGGAAGCGGCCCCTCGTCGCGCACCGCACGGTCCAGGGTGGGGCCGGGGATATACGCGGTGGCGACCCAGGCCGGCTCCCCGTCCGGATCGGCGTCGACGACCGGCGCAGTATGGAATCCCCCCACCCGCCGCGCGGCCTCGACCTCCCGGGAGAACCGGGCCCGGAAGCCCTCCTCCCGGGCCAGCGCCGGCCGGATGACCTTGATGGCGACCTGGCGCCCCGATGCGGTGCTGCCGAGGTAGACCCGGCCCATCCCGCCCTCGCCCAGCCGGCGGGTCAGCCGGTATCCGCCGATCCGCTCGGGATCCGCCGGCTCCAGCCCCTCCAGCTCCATCGCCCTCCCTCACGGAGCCCAGGCCGGCCAGGAGCGCAGCCGTCCCGCCACCCCTGGCAGGACCCCATAACGGTAGACAGAGCGGCACCGCGAAGGAACGTCCCGTCACCAGATCGCAACCAATCCCCCGAAACTGCGCCGGAGCGTGCACTCCGGACGCCGCGGATGCCGAGGGCGCGGAGGTAGCGGGGGCGCCCGTCGGACGCAGCTCCCCCTTCGACCCGCTCCGGGAGCTCTGCGGGAGAACCACTCGGAGCTGGGCTTATGACGGGGGTCATGCGCGGCCTCGCGGAATGTCATCGCGGAGTGGTGACGCGCGTGCACTGTGCTGTCGCGGCTCGGGCGGATGGGATTGGGGCATGTCAGCAGGCCGCAAGGGCGGCCCCAGTCCGCACGGAGGAGAGACGGCATGGCACTGCCCGACAGGATCGCGGTTGAGGACTTCTTCGGATCGCCGGAACGTGCGGGGGCGGCGATCGCGCCGGACGGGCTGCGGATCGCCTACCTGGCGCCGTGGAAGAACCGGCTCAACGTGTGGGTGGCCGACCTCGGCGGCGAGGGGACTGACCGGTGCGTCTCGTTCGAGGAGCGCAGCGTGCTGAGCTTCGAGTGGGCCGACGACGCGCGCCACATCCTCTACCTGCAGGACACTGGCGGGGACGAGAACTGGCACGTGTTCCGCATCGACCTGGAGGCCCCGGGGGCGGCCGCGGTGGACATGACACCGTTCCCCGGCGCGCGGGTCGTGTCCATGGACAAGGCCGTCGGCCGCCCGGGGAAGATGACGCTGCTGCTCAACGCACGCACACCCGGGGAGTTCGACCTGCACGAGCTGGACGTGGCAAGCGGTGAGCTCACGATGCTCGCGCGCAGCCCCGGTCCCGGCCAGAGCGTGTTCGAGGTGGGTGAGGGGCAGTGGTTCTCCAGCTCCCTGGCCGAGAACGGCGATACCGAGTTCGCGCGGGTGGACCCCGAGACCGGCGAGCGGCGCCCGGTGGTGCGGCTCAAGGGCGACGACTTCCCCATGGGCGCCTACCCGTCGGAGTTCACCCCCGACGGGACCGGAATGCTGATCGGCTCCAACAGCGGAACGGACCGCACCCGGCTCGTCCGGATCGACCTGGCGACCGGTGCCCAGACCGAGGTGGACAGCCATCCGGAGTACGACATCGACCCGCGGGCCCAGGCGTTCCCCACCCTGCCGGCGCCGCTGATCACCGACCGCAGGGGCGAGCTGCTCGGGGTGCGCTACTACGGCGAGCGCCAGGTGATCCATCCGCTGGACCCGCACTTCGCGGAGGTGCTGGCGCACCTGGAGGCGCTGTCCGACGGCGACGTCGGCGCGCTCTCCTGCGACGACAGCGGGATGCGCTGGACCGTCTCCTTCGTGCACGACCGGGACCCGGGCGTCACCTGGTTCTACGACCACGCCACCGGGGAATCGCGAATGCTGTTCCGCCCCTACCCGCACCGGGACCCCGAGGCCATGGCCCCGATGCAGCCGGTCACCATCACCGCGCGCGACGGGCTCCGGCTCCCGTCGTACCTGACCCTCCCCGTGGGCATCGAACCCCGCGCCCTGCCGCTGGTGCTCTGCGTACACGGCGGCCCGTGGGCCCGGGACTCCTGGGGCTTCCACACCGCGGCGCAGCTGTTCGCCAACCGCGGCTACGCCGTGCTGATGGTCAACTTCCGCGGATCGACCGGCTTCGGCCGGGCCCACACCGAGGCGGCGATCGGCGAGTTCGCCGGCGCCATGCACGACGACCTGATCGACGCGGTGGACTGGGCGGTCGGAGAGGGCTACGCCGACCCGGAGCGGGTGGCGATCGTGGGCGGCTCCTACGGGGGCTACGCCGCGCTGGTGGGTGTCACCTTCACTCCCGACCGCTTCGCCGCGGCCATCGACCTGGTGGGCATCTCCGACCTCGCCAACTTCATGCGCAATCAGCCGGAGTTCGTCCGGCCGGGCCTGGTCACCAACTGGTACCGCTACGTCGGCGATCCGGACATCCCCGAGCAGGAGGCCGACATGCTGGCCCGCTCGCCGATCAGCCGCATCGACGCCATCCGCACCCCGCTGCTGGTGGTCCAGGGCGCCAACGACGCCCGGGTGGTGCAGGAGGAGTCCGACCGGATCGTCCAGGGGCTCCGCGACCGCGGCGTGGACACCGAGTACATCGTCTTCCCCGACGAGGGCCACGCGCTGGTGAACCCGGAGAACCAGGTCACCGCCTACCGCGCGGCCGACCGCTTCCTCGCCGAGCACCTCGGCGGCCGCTGACGGCTGCGGCGGACCCGCAGCCTCCCGCTACCCGAACGACGGAGTGACTATGCAACCCCCCGAACCGGACCCGAATCCGCACGGCCCGCCCAGCGGCGCCGGCCCCGAAACGAACGGCGCGTCCGCCGATGTGAAGCAGGCGGTGCTGGACGGCGTCGGCGGACCGATGGGGATGGTCTACACGGCCCTGCCCGTCGTCCTCTTCGCGGCCATCACCGGATTCACCGCGCTGCCGGTGGCGATCGGCGTCGCGGTCGCCGCGGCCGTCCTGCTCGCCGTCTTCCGCATGTGGCGCGGCGAGAAGTTCGGCGCCGCCACCGGCGGCGTGATCGGTGTCGCCGCCGCCGGTGCGGTGTCCGCCGCGACCGGCTCGGCCGCCGACTTCTTCCTGATCGGGATCTGGGCCGCGCTGGTGCTCGGCCTGGCCACCCTGGCCACCCTGGTCGCGCGCCGCCCGGTCACCGGCATGATCTGGAACGCGATGCACGGCGGCAGCCACGACTGGCGCGCCGACCGGCCCGTGCTGCTCGCGCACGACCTGGCGACCGGCACGGTGGCCGCCGTCTTCGCCGCCCGCTACATCTCGCAGGAATGGTTCTACCGCGCCGACTCCACCACCGGCCTCGCCATCGCGGACACCGTCACCGGGTTCCCGCTGGCAGCGGTGGCCGCCGTGGTGATCGTCTGGGCATGGCGCAAGTCCACCAAGCGGCTCACCACGACCACCGCCGCGGACCCCGCGCACGACTGAGCGGAGGCGGCACCGCGCGGAGGCCGCGCGGTGCCGCCTCCGCTGCAACCACCGAGCTTCGCCACCGCCCGCAATATCCTTGACAAATTATGTCAAGCATTTGCACACTCCTGTCAAGCAGAGGAGGCGGGCTGATGGCGAGTGTGTCGACGGCGGTACACGCGGCGCTGGTGGAGGACCTGCGGCGGGTGGTGGCGGCGCGGCTGGTGGATCCGCTGGCGGTGCTGGTGGAGGACGAAGAGCTGGTGGCTCCGGTGCGGCGCCGGGTGGAGGCCGACGCCCAGATGTGGGCGGCGCAGCTGCTCGGGCGCGACCAGGAGCGGGCGGCACATACCGCGGCACGGCTGGTGGGGCTGCTCTACCCCGGTGACGAGGCGTTCGATCCGCCCGAGCAGTGGTGGCGGACGCCGCTGGGGGGCGCGGTGGCGCGGACGCTCGGGCACACCGCCAAGCAGCGGGTCACCTTCGCCGAGGCCGGCGCGATGCTCGGGATCACCCGGCAGGGCGTGCACGACCTGGCGCGCCGCGGAAAGCTCGTGCGCCACCCCGACGGCGGAGTGACGTCGGCGTCGGTGCGCGACCGCGCCGCCGCGCGTCCGGGCGGACCGGAGGCGCAGGGATGACCGCGGCGACCGTCACCACCCCGGACACCCGCATCGCCGTCCGCGACCACGGCGGGGACGGCCCGCCCGTCCTGCTCCTGCACGGCGCGGGCGGCAATCTGCTGCACTGGGCCGGCTTCGCCCCCTTCCTCGTGCCCGGGTACCGGGTCGTCGCCGTGGACCTGCGCGGCCACGGCCGCTCCGGCGACGCGGCCTGGGAATGGGAGCGGGTGCTCGACGACCTCGACGCGGTCGCCGCGCAGTGCGGCCTCGGCACCCCGGCAGTGGTGGGCCACTCCCTGGGCGGCATGCTCGCCGGGGCGTGGGCGCGGCGGCATCCCGACTGCCCGGCCGCGGTCAGCCTGGACGGGCACCGCGCCGCCGAGACCGACGCCGTCCACTACGCGGGCCTCCCGGCGGAACGGCTCGAACAGGACCTCGCCCGGCTCCGCGCGCTGTTCAGTGCGCAGCAGGACGCCACGGCGCAGCCGATGGACGCCGGCGGTGTCACCGCACTGCTCGCCATGCAGCGCCGCGCCAGCGCCGCCACCGGGGCCGATGCCGACGCGGCGGTCGAGGCGGTGCGGCGCAACCTGGACGAGCGCGGCGGCCGCACCCGGCTGCGCCCCGGTCCCGAGACCACCGCCGCACTCCGCGAGTCCGCCGAGTTCCGGGATTCGCTTCCGGTGTTCGCCGAAGTCACGGCGCCGCTGCTGGTCGTCGCCGCGACGCAGACCGGCCCCGAGGTCCCGGCCGAGCTGCACCCGCTGATGGCCGCGTTCCGCACCGCGCTGCTGCGCGACCTCGATGCGCTGGCGGCGGCACGTCCTTCGCTGCGGGTCCGCCGGATCGCCGCCGACCACGGCATGCTCTACCACCGCCCCGCGGAGGTGGCCGGCCTGGTCACCGCCTTCCTCCGGGAGCACATCCCGTCCGCGGCGGGCTGACGCGCGGACACACGCGCGCACCGGGATGCGGGGCGTCCGATCCGTGCAGACGCTCCCGGCCGGGCCCGGCGCCCCGCCCCTCCGGGGAGGGGCGGGGCGCCGCCCGCACGGCGCCGCGGTGCCTCAGCGGCCGCCGGCGCGGGGCCGGCCGATCCGCCAGGCCGCTACCCCCGCCGTGGTCAGGGCGACCGCCGCCACCACGAGCGACCAGATCCCCGCACCGGTCAGCGGCAGGATCGGGCCGGCCGGCTCTCCCGCGGCGCCCGCCCCCGCAGCGCCGCCGCCCGGACCCGGCGGTTCCTCCGGCTCACCGGACGGCTCCGCGGTGGGGCCCGGTGACGCCGTGGGCTCCGGCGACGGCGAAGCCGTGGGCGACGTGGTCGGGCTCGGGCTCACCGTCGGACTCGGACTCGGCGAGGGTTCCACGGTCGGGCTGGGGCTGGGGCTGGGCGACGGAATCGGCAGCGGTGACACGGTCGGGATGGGAATCGGGCTGGGGCTGATCGTCGGAGTCGGGGTCGGAGCCGGCACGACCGTGGTGGTCGCACACGAGCGGTCGTTGTCGGTGGTGGTCTGCGTGCTCCCGGTGAAGACCTCCGCACAGTTCTCGATCAGCTCACCGGCGTCGACACCGTCGTTCACCGACTCGGTGAAGGAGAAGGAGACCTCCTCATCGGGGGCCAGCGTGCCCAGCGGGCAGGTCAGGGTCAGACCCTCGACACTGCACACGCCCGGCCGCCCCACCAGCGTCGTCTGGTTCCCGTCGGTCGGATCCTCCACGGTCACCTCGACCGCGTTCGACGGGCCGTGGTTGATGACCGTGATCGTGTAGGTGACGGTCCCGTCCTCCTCGGCCGTCGCCGACGCCGTCTTGATGATCTCGACGTCGGTCTCCACCCGCGCGACACTGATGAGCTGGTCGTTCGCCGACTCGCCGGATTCCGCCACGGCGCTGACCCGGTTGGCGATGTTGGTCCCGTCCGACAGCGACGGGTCGACGGTGACCGGCACCTCCACGGTCACCGACTCGCCGGCCGGGATGTCGGTACCGGCGCCGAAACAGGTGACGGTCGCGCCCGTAGCGCTGCACTCCGGGGGCAGGGCACCGGCCGTGACGTTCGGGTCGAGGGTGTCGGTGACGGTGACGCCGCGCGCCGTCTCGTCGCCGGAGTTGGTGACGGTGATCGTGTAGACGGCCTCACCGCCGATGGCCAGCGGGTCCGGCGACGCCGTCTTCGACACCGACAGCTGCGGAGCGAGCCGGCCGTCCTCGGCCCCGTCCGCGGTGCCCTCTCCGCCACCGCCTTCGCCGGCGTCCGGCGTCTCCCGGTCCGCCCCGGGGGAGCTCGCGCCGCCCGCCGCCTCGGCCGCCCCCGCCTCTGCGGAGGAGGCGCCGTGCTCGGCAGAGGGGAAGGGCGGGTCCGGAGTCGGCTGCGGCTCGGGGGTCGCCGTCGCTGAGGGCGGGTCCGGGACCGGGGCCGCTCCCGGAGCGGGTGCGGCCGGTCCGGCCGCAACGCGCTCCGCCGCGGCGGACGGACCGGCGGCCGGCGCGCCCGCCAGCAGCAGCGCCGCGGCCGCCGCGAGCATCCGCACGCCCGCCCTCACAGTGCCCGCTCGTTTCATGGGGGCCAGTCTGCGTACGCGTGCGCGACCGGGGCGGGGCGGCGCGCGGCCCGGCATCTGGTTTTACGCGTGCATCACCGGCCTTTTGCCGTGATTGCCCGCCCCCTCCGGCTTCGGGCGCTCCGCGGCGGGGGGGGCAGTGCCCCGAGCCGGCGGCGCGCCGGAGCGCGCCGCCGGATGCGCCCTACTGGCGCGTGACCGCGGAGGCGCCACCGCGGAGGACGAACTTCTGGATCTTGCCGGTGGCGGTCTTGGGCAGGGCGTCGGAGAAGACCACCCGGGTCGGGGCCTTGAAGTGGGCGAGGTGCTCCCGGGCGAAGGCGATGATCTCCTGCTCGGTGGCCTCCGCGCCCTGCTGGAGGACGACGGTGGCCAGCGGCGTCTCGCCCCACCGCTCGTGCGGCACGCCGACCACCGCGGCCTCCAGCACCGACGGGTGCCGCAGCAGCACACCCTCCACCTCGACGGAGGAGATGTTCTCGCCGCCGGAGATGATCACGTCCTTGATCCGGTCCTGGATGTCGACGTAGCCGTCCGGGTGGGTCACGGCCGCGTCGCCGGTGTGGAACCAGCCGTCGCCCATCGCCTTCTCGGTCGCCTCCGGGTCGTTGAAGTATCCGGCCATCACCACGTTGCCGCGGACCGCGATCTCTCCGACGGTGGCGCCGTCCCACGGCACCTCGCGCCCGGCGTCGTCGAGCACGGCGAGCTCGCCCGAGCTGATCATCTCGACGCCCTGGCGGGCTTTGTGCGCAGCGCGGTCGCGGGCGCCGAGGCCCGCGTGCTCCGGGCGCATCTCGCACACGGTGATGAACGGCGCGGTCTCGGTGAGGCCGTAGACGTGCGTCACGGTCCAGCCGAAGACGTCTTCCAGCAGCTCGATGGTCGCGGCCGCCGGCGCCGCGCCGGCCGTCACCACGTGGACGCCCGGCGGCAGCTCGCCGCGCACCTCGGGCGGCGTGTTCGCGAGCATGATGAGCACCGTCGGGGCCGCGCAGAGCCAGCTGATCTGCTCGGTGCGGATCAGTTCGAACGCCCGCGCCGGGTCCACCGCCCGCAGGCAGACGTGGGTGGCCGCGGCGGCCGTCACCGTCCAGGTGTAGGTCCACCCGTTCGCGTGGAACATCGGCAGCGTCCACAGGTAGCGGTCGCCCAGGTCCATCCGCAGGTGCAGCAGCGTGCCGATGCTGTTCATGTAGGCGTTGCGGTGGGTGATCATCACGCCTTTGGGGCGCGCGGTGGTTCCCGAGGTGTAGTTGATGGTGAGCAGGTCCGACTCGGCGATGTCGGGCTGCACGACGGCGGGCTCGGTGGCGGCGACGAGGCTCTCGTAGTCCTCCCACCCGGGCCGTCCCTCCTCGGCGCCCTCCAGCGCGATGAACCGCTGCACACCGGGCATCCGGTCGCGCACGCCGTCGACCGTGTCGAGCTGGTCGGAGTGCGCGCACAGCACCGTCGCGCCGGAGTGCTCGACGATGTAGACGAAGTCCTCGGCGGTGAGCCGGTAGTTGATCGGCACGAGGACCGCGCCGATCTGCGGCACGGCGTAGAAGGACTCCAGCTGCGCATGGGTGTTGGGGGCGATGTAGGCGACGCGGTCGCCCTTGCCGACCCCCATCCCCTGCAGTGCGGTGGACCAGCGGTCGCACCGGTCGAAGAACTCCTCGTAGGTGAGGCGGAGCCCGCCGTCGACGACGGCTTCGCGCTGCGGGTGCAGCCGGCGCGTGCGGCGGGCGAACTGCAGCGGGCTGAGAGCGATTTCCATGGCGCCTTCTCTCCGGGACGGTGATGCTGCGCGGGGATCGATCAGGGGGTGGGGCGGTGCGGCCGTCAGGCGGAGGTGCCGCTTGTGCCGAGCCGGAACAACCGGGCGCCGTTGCGGTAGAGGACGTCCGCCATCCAGTCGCCTCCCATGTCCAGCGCCGCCAGGCTCTCCAGCTGCACTTCGTAGGGGTAGGGGATGTTGGGGAAGTCCGAGCCGAGCAGCACCCGGTCCTGGAGCCCCTTCAACCGGGGCAGCTCATCCTTCGGGAACGGCGCCGTGCGCTCGGTGAAGGGGGTGAAGACCATGGTGGTGTCCAGGTGGACCCCTGGATGGCGGTCGGCGAGATCGAGGAAGCCGCGGTACTCGGGCGTGCCCGCGTGCGCGATGACCGCGATCAGGCGCGGGTGCGCGCGCAGCACCTCCGCGAACGGCCCGGGCCCGGTGAAGCGCCCCGGCTCGGGGCCGGAGCCGCAGTGCACCACGACCGGGACACCGGCCTCGGCCAGCGTCCCCCACACGCCGTCGAGCCGCGGGTCCCGCGGGTCGTACCCGCCGACCTGCAGGTGCGCCTTGAAGATGCGCGCCCCCGCGCCGACGGCCTCCGCGGTGTAGGCCGCCGCGCCCTCCTCGGGGTAGAACGTGGCGCTGTGCAGGTTGTCGGGATGGGCCGCGGCGAAGCCGGCGGCCCATCCGTTGAGCCACTGCGCCATGCCGGGCCGGTGCGGGTAGGACAGTGCGCTGTAGGCCGCCACGCCGAAGGAGCGCAGCAGGTCCACCCGCTCCTCTTCAGAGCGCCGGTAGGTGATCGGCCACACGCCCCCGGGCAGCGCCTCGAAGTAGGCCCAGACTTTGCGGAGCACGTTGTCGGGCATGAAATGGGTGTGCACGTCGACCAGCCCGGGGATCCCGAGCCCACCCCACAGCCCGCGCACACGCTCCGCCTCGCCGCGCACGCCGGCGACGCCCGAGGGCGGCTCTTCAGACGGCGCTTCGCGCCGCACACCGTCAGGCATCTGCGCCCCCTGAAACCCGGCGTGTGCGGGCATCGGCCAGTCCGGGGATGTCCAGCGCGCGCCAGAACGCCTGCACCCGGCCGGCTTCGCCGCCCATCGGCGCAGGTCCGCCGCTTTCGCCGCCTCTTGAGACCTTCGTCACAGCCCACACCCTAGCGCGGGGCCCGCCGGCGGATCCGGGTGGGCCGAGCGTCCCGGTCGGGGGCGGGGGCGGGCCGCGGTCCGGAGCGCGCCATAGAATCCGGGTATGCCTCTGACCACCCTGTACGTCGCGGCTGTCTGCTTCACCGACCCGGACGGGCACGTCGTCGCGGTGCGCAAGCGCGGAACGGGCGCCTTCATGCTTCCGGGCGGCAAGCTCGAACCGGGCGAGGAGCCGCTTGACGCGGCCGTCCGCGAAGTCGCCGAGGAGATCGGCCTGACCGTGCCCGCCGGCACCCTGGCCCCCCTCGGCGCCTGGACCGCCCCGGCGGCCAACGAGGCCGACACCGAGGTCTGCGCGACGGTCTACACGGCCGCGCTCCCCGGAACCCCCGCCGCCGACGGCGAGATCGCCGAACTCCTCCGGATCGACCCCGCCGCCCCGCCCGCCGGCGTCCGCCTCGCCCCCCTCCTGGCCGAGCGCGTCCTCCCCGCCATCCGCCAGCGCGCCTGACCCGGGGGGCACCGGAAACTGCCCGCGCGCTCCGGCAGCAGCCGGAACCCGCGGGCAGCGCGCCGTTCGGACGCCGTCAGGAGTCCGCGGGGATGCGCACCCCCAGCAGCGGCGGGTACTGCTGGCAGCCGAAGATGTCGCCCTCGCCCGGGCTTCCGCTCGGCTGCGTCCGCGCAATGGTGAACTTGATCGCGAACGCCGGATCGAACTCGACGAAGTCCACGATCCGCTCGTCCGGGATGCGGTAGAGCGCGGCCACGGTCGCCCGGGTCAGTGCGCCGCTGCGCTTCACCCGCTCGTAGTCCTCCCGGCCGTGGAAGATCACGTCGAACGTGATCCGGTCGGTGCCGGCGTTCTTGCTCCGCACGGTCTTGGCGAGTTCCGCCAGTGCCGTGCCGGTGGTCTCATCCGCTGTGATCGCCATGTCCTCTCCCGATCTCTCCACGTGCGGCGCGCACCCGGCGCCGCTGGGTCAGCCCTGCTGCGCGGCGGCGGCGCCGACCGGCTCCGCGCCGCCGGTGCCGTCGATGTGCACCGTGTGGACCGGAAACAGCGACGCGGGGTCGTCCACCGGCAGCGTGTGGTTCGCGGTCCAGATGAAGGCGGGCTTCGCGGGCAGCACCTCGTCCACGACGAAGGAGGCCGTGCCGGCGGTGCCCTTCACCTCGGGCAGGCGGGCGTAGAAGATCTGCCGGGTGCCCATCAGCGCGACGGTCTCGGCCAGCTCCGCCGTCTCGGCGATGCCCTCGATCACGATGCACAGCTCGTGCGAGGCGGTCTCGCGCACCGGCTCGAGGTCGCCCATCACCCCGTTCTTGCCGAACACGCGGAAGCTCAGCTGGTAGTCGGCCCCGCCCAGGACGGCCGCGACCTCGTTGCGCGCCAGTTCGACCACCGTGTCGATATTGGCGATGGTGTAGGGATCGCGGACACCGGCGATGCCGATGTACTTCTCGCCGACGCGCCCGGAGCCCTCGATCTTCACCGCGGCGCCGCCCGCCGAGGGCACGTAGCGCTGCCCGGTGACGCGGGTGGTGCGCTCGTCGTACTGCTCATAGGTGCAGTCGGACATGTCCAGCATGCCGCCGGCGAAGTGCTCGTAGAAGGGGTTCGAGCGCTCGTACATCGCGTGGCCGGCCACGCTGGCGATGGTGCACCGCTGGTGCGGCGCCATCGCGGTGACCTTCACGTCGTCGTGGGTGATGGTGCCGATCACGCTCTCCTTGGCGCCGTAGGGCTCGGCGCAGAAGGAGGCGCATTCGAGCACCTTGCCCAGGTAGTAGGCGTGCTCTTCGGGGAAGCCCTCGTAGATCGCGGGGGCGGCGAACACGGCGCAGTCGCTGGAGCGCCCGCCGATGATGACGTCGGCCCCCGCCTCCAGGGCAGTGATGAACGGGTGCACGCCGGCGACCGCGACGGCCCGCGTGGTGCGCTCCACGTCCTCCGGTGTGAGCGGCGCGCGGCCGTCGAGCCCTTCGAGGACCAGCCCCCGCCCGAGCGCCGCGGACAGGTCCGCGGTGTCCACCTCGGAGTAGAAGTAGGCGAGCGTGAAGGGCGCCAGCCCGTGCTCGCGGGCCAGGTCCCGGATCATCTGGACGAACAGGTCGACCCTGCTGTCGCTGCCGCAGTCCCCAGCCGAGCCGACGATCATCGGCACCCCCTGCTCGCGGGAGGCGAGCAGCATGAGCTCGAGGTCGTGCCGCTGCCACTCCGCCATGCTGACCGACGAGTCCGTCCCCAGCGCGCCGGGGCCGATGTCATCGCTGCCGGAGTCGCAGCAGTAGTAGTCGGGCCGCGTGGCCGCGGCGATGCGGAAGCTCTCCTCCTTGGTCGGAGCGAATCCCAGATGGCCGTTGGGGCTGACGACTCGGAGCTCGGACTTCACGAGACCTCCCTATAACCGGTTATAACCACTTGGCGCAGCATTGCAGCGGCTCCAGGGGCTGTCAACAGCCCTGCGCCGGGGCTGAACGCCGGAGAACGCGGGAAACCCCCGGACGCAGCGGCGAACGGACGGCGGCAGACGGCGGCGGGAACCGCAGCCGCACCGGTCCCGGCACGCGGGGACGGGCCGGAGCGGCCGGTCAGGAACCCGGTGCGAGCGGCGGGAGCCGGCGGTCGACGGCGAACGTGTACCGATCGCCCCGGTACGCGGCCCGGCGGTACTCCAGCGCTTCCCCGGCAGCGGTGAGCAGGGAGGTCACCCGCAGGATCGGCCACCCCTCGGCAACCTCGAGCAGGCCGGCGAGGGCCGGGTCGGCGGTGGTCGCCTCGAAGGTCTGCTCCAGGCGGTCGGGCCGCCGCGACACCGGCTCCCGGTACAGGTCCAGGGTGGAGAACGGGGTGCCCGCGCCCTCGGTGCGGCGCGCGGCGGCGACCATCTCCTCGCCGAGGCCGCGCGGGAAGACGCTGTCGTAGAACACGATCGGCGTCGCATCGCCGCAGCCCACGAGCTGCAGCTGGACGGCCGGATCGCCGGTGGGGATGCGCAGGATGGCGGCGGTCTGCAGGTCGCCGACGACCGGGTGGGCGGCGTGCACCCGGGTGGAGGCGACGATCCCGCGCTCTTCGAGCGTGCGCTCGAAGCTGTTGATGTGGTCGATGGGCTGCGCCACGCGGGGATCGGCCACGAAGGTGCCCACCCCTTGGGCGCGGTCGAGCAGCCCTTCGGAGGCGGCGATGTCGATGGCGCGCCGCACCGTGATGCGGCTGACGCCGAACAGGTGGCACAGCTCCCGCTCAGAGGGGAGCTGCTGCCCTGAAACCCACTCTCCGCTGCGGATACGCTCCCGGAACGTCTCGACGAGCTGCGCGTACAGCGGGCGCCCGGAACCGTTCACCGTCACTCTCCCTCGCGTCGCCACTGCGGCGCCACTCCGGCCGCCGCGGACCACGATGCCGCATCGCCGGGGCAGCCGGGGCCGCAGAGCCGGGGCCTTCCCCCGCGAGGCGCCGCCGTGCTAGGTTTCCGCGCCAACAGGATATGACCAGTAACACCAATGGTATCTACCCGTTCACTCCGGGAGCGCCACCGTGCTCGGAATACCCCCCGCCCTCCTCCTGCTCGCCGGCCTCCTCGCCGCCGTCGCAGTCCTCTTCCTCGTGGCCAAGCGCCCGATCTACGAGTGCATGGCCGTCGCCTTCGTGCTCTTCGTCGCCGCCTCCGGCCAGTTGGACCGGCTGCCGACCTACCTCGCGGCGCCGACCGAGAGCAGCCTCTTCTACGTCATCGTCGCCTTCATGGTGGTGGCCGTCGTCTTCGACGCCACCGACGCGGTCGACCGCATCGTCCGCATCATGCTGGCCCTCATCGGGCGGGTCCGCGGCGGCGCCGGCTACGTGGCGCTGACGGCCAGCGCGTTCATGGCCTCGCTGTCGGGCAGCGGGCCGGGCAACGCCGCCGCCGTCGGCACCTTCACGATCCCGCTGATGAAGCGCACCGGCTTCCGCCCCGCCCACGCGGCCACCATCGAGATGTCGGCCAGCATGCTGGGCAACATCATCCCGCCCGCGGGGATCATCTTCCTGACCTATGGGATCTACGACAGCTTCGCCCCGGGCAGCATCTCCCTCAGCGGATGGCTGCTGGCGTCGTACTCGGTCGGCGGCTGGTACCTGCTGCAGCGGTTCCTCTACCTCTACGTGCTGTGCCGGCGGGCCGGCGTGCAACCGGTCCCGGCACACGAGCGGCCCGACCTGCGCCAGGCATGGCGGGAGGGGTGGCCGGCCCTGCTCCTCCCCGTCGTCCTCTTCATCCCGCTCCTGGTCGACATCGGCGCGCAGGACCTGCTGGCCGCGCGGCTGGGCACCGCGGGCGCCGCGGCCTTCTCGGACAGCGTGCTCATGATCATCCCGGGCACCGCCGCCCTGTATGCCCTGCTCATCGCGGGCGGCGGCGGGCGCCGGCTGCTCCGGCCGTCCGCCCTGCTGTCCACCCTGTCCGCAGCGGTGCCGCGGGTCGTCCCGATCGGCGCGACGGTGTACTTCGCCTATGCCGTCTCCGAGGCGTTCGCGGGGCTGCAGGCCGACGACGAGATCCACGCCTGGTTCGTGGGGCTCGACCTGAACCTGACGGCGATGATCATCGTCATCCCGCTGTTCTTCGCCGTGCTCGGCATGGTGCTGCCCGGCACGGCGCAGGTCGCCATCCTCGGCTCGGCGGTCGTCGCCGGCTTCGCCGCGACCGGCGGCGACCCGCTGGTGCTGGCCGTGCTGCTCCCGGCGATGACCGGCGCGATGGAGGGCATGACCCCGCCGATGGCGCTCGGGCTGTTCGTCACCATGGGCATCGCCGGCTCCGGCTTCGGCGCCACCGTCAGGGCGGCCCTCCCCTGGGTCGCCTTCCACCTGCTGACCACCATCATCCTGCTCGCAGGGCTTCTGCCGCTGGCCGCGGTCGGAGCCGGATAGGAGAGGCCGTGCAACCGGTTCTGGAGAAGGCCTACGCGGTGCTCGTCGCTGCTGCCGTCGCGCTGGGCGTGGTGATCGGCCTGCTGTTCGCGGTCGGCGTCGCCGCCGGCGGGGCAGCGGGCGCGCAGATCAGCGCGGTCGCATCCGAGATCGCCGCCTGGGCGGTCCGGCTGGCGGGAGTCGCCGTCGCCGCAGGAATGGCCGCGGTCTACGTGTCGCGGAAGCACACGCTCACCGCCGGCCGCGGCGGCTCCGGCGGCGAAGGGTAGCGGCACGGCGGCGCCGCCCCTGGCTGGGGGGCGGCGCCGCCGAACGCCTTAGGACTCCAGGGATGCGTCAAGGGTGATCGGGACGGCGGCGAGGGCCTGGCTGACCGGGCAGTTGGCCTTGGCGTCCTCCGCCGCGGCGGTGAAATCGGCGGCGGAGATGCCGGGGACGCGGGCGCGGACGGTGAGGGCGATGCCGGTGATGCCCTGGCCCGGCTGGAAGGCCACTTCGGCGCTGGTCCGGATGGACTCCGGGGTGTGGCCGGCCTGGCCCAGGCCGTTGGACAGGGCCATCGAGAAGCACGAGGAGTGCGCGCCGGCGATGAGCTCCTCCGGGCTGGTCTTTCCGTTCGGCTCCTCCGCACGCGAGGGCCAGCTCACGTCGAACGTGCCGGTGCCGGAGGACTCCAGGGCCACCTGCCCGGAGCCGTCGCGGAGTCCGCCGCTCCACTCGGTGGTCGCCTTGCGCTTGGTCGCCATGTCCGGTCTCCTTGTCGGTTTTTCGGCTGCACGATCGAGCGGCGCCCGCCGGTGACGGGCGCCGCGAGTGATCCTTTCCCTTCTCGCCGCCGCTGACCCGCATCTGCGGGCACGGATCTGCGGCGTTCGCGCAGAAGATGCCGGCTCAGGCGCCCAGGCTGATCGCCGCCACCATGAGCGGCAGCAGGACCAGGATCATCAGCCCGCCGAGCACGTCGAAGGAGACGCCGGTGCGGATCATCCGGGTGATGGGCACGGTCCCGGAGCCGTAGACGACGGCGTTCTGCGGCGTCGACACGGGCAGCATGAAGCCGAACGAGGCGGCGAACGTCGCCGCGAAGGCCGGCACCAGCGGATCCACACCCGCACCGACCGCGATCGGGATGATGATCGGCACCACGACGGCAGCGGACGCGGTGTTGCTCATCGTCTCCGAGATGATGATCGACAGGACCACCGCGAACGCGGTCAGCGCGAAGAGGCTGCCGATGCCGAGCAGGTCGGCAGAGCCGGTGCCGATCGTCTCTGCGAGCCCCACGTCGGTGAGCAGCGTGCCGAAGATGATGCCGGTGCCGAACAGCACGACGGTGCCCCAGTCGATCCGGGCCGCCTCCGACCAGGTGAGGGTGAACTCGCGGCGGCCCCAGTTCACCGGCAGCAGGAACAGCAGCGATGCGCCGGCGATCGCCACGACGCCCTCGTCCAGCCGGTTGGAGACCGTCTCGTAGATCGCCGACTCGGTGCCGGCGGCCACGGCGACGATGCCCGGCGCGATCCACAGGGCGACCGTGGCGGAGAAGGCGATGAGGGTGTTGACCTCGGCGCGCGACATCCGGCCGAGCTCGGCGCGCTCGGAGGCCACGTACTCCTCGACGCCCTCCAGCCGGCGCAGCTCCGGCCGGTTGAGCAGCAGCATCACCACGGCGAGCAGGACGAACATCGCGGCGCAGATCGGCAGCGCCATGATCATCCACTCGCCGAACGAGATGCGGACGCCGGTCGCCTCCTCGATGAGGCCGCGGCCGATGAGGTTGGGCGGCGACCCGACCGGGGTGAGCAGGCCGCCGACGCTCGCGCCGTAGGCGAGCATCAGCATCAGCGCGGTGCCGACGCGGAGCCGGGTCGGGTCGAAGTCGGCCGCGACGAGCCCGCGGGTCTGCAGCAGTTTCGCGATGACGGTGAGAATGCCCAGGGCGGTGGGCAGCAGCATCGCGACGGTGGCCGTGTTCGAGATGAACGCCGAGATGACGCAGGTGATGAAGCCGAAGGCGATGATCACCGCGTGACTGCTCCGGCCGACGCCGGGCAGGCCGAGGATGAACAGCGCGAACCGCCGGGTCAGGCCGTGCCGCAGCATCGCCTGGGCGAGGATGAACGCGCCGATGAAGGTGAAGACGGTCGAGTTGCCGAACGGGCCGAGGACCGCGTCCGGCTCGGCGACACCGAGGATGACGACCGCCGCGACGCCGATCAGCCCGCCGACGGGGATGGGCACGGGCTCGGTCACCCAGAGCACCATCACGCCCAGCAGGATCGCGGCGAGGGCGTGCTGGTCGCCGGGGATGTCGAGCGGCAGGAACCAGACGAGAGCGGTGATCAGCGGGGCGAGGATGAACCCCGCGGTGTTGCGGGCCTTCTCGAATCTCTCTTCGGCCGGGGAGAGCCGCTGCTCGCCGAGGCTGCGGTAGGTGGCCTGGCCGAGCAGCGCCGACTCGACGTCAGTGCGGGGCGGTTGAGCGTCGGGGGGTCCGTCAGGGGTGCCAGCAGTCATCAACGACTCCTCGTCGGGAATCCGCGGATGGGGCGGGTGGTGCTGGTCGGGAACGGCGGGTTCGCTGTGTCGCGCCGGTCATTGTGCGCCCAATTCCGGCCCGCGCCTAGATGACCGCGCGGGTTTGCCCCGATCGGTTGCCCGCCCGCTGAGGATCCGCCGGGCAGGCGGCTCCCGGAGCCGGGCCGCCCTTCCCCTGCCGCGTCCCGTGCACCGGCGGGGCTGCCTGGCCCGGCCGCGCAGAGCTGAACTGACGAGCCCGGGCAGCCGGGCCGGTCGCCGGACCGCAGAACAGATTCCGCGGTCCGCACGCGCCGCGCCTCCCGCACGGCGGTCGGCGGCAGCCCGCGGCAAGGATGGCGGGCCGCCGGCGCAGTGCCGGTGCCGGGCCGCCGGCGCAGGCCGCAGGACAGCGGCGCCCGGCCGATGCGGGATCGGCAGGGCGCCGGGGTTGCGGACGGTTCCGGGTCAGAGGGCGCGGTGGTCGTCGGAGCCGGTCTCGGCGGCGGAGTCCGCCGTACCGGGCCCGGCGGTGCCGTCGGCCGCGCCGGTCTGCTCTTCGGCGTCGTCGTCGGTGGTGAAACCGGAGTCGCCGTCGATCACGATCCGCTCGCGGCGCAGTTCGCCCTCGACGTGCTGGGTGCCGGACACCGCCTCCTTGGTGATGCGGATCTTCTCCACCGGGATGGATTCGGTGGTCACCGTGGCGTGCTCGGCGTAGAGGTAGATCTCCTCGTCCCGCTCCTGGAAGGTGCCGTCCGGCGCGCGGTCGGCCTCGGTGACCGGCATCCGCTCGATGCGCAGTTCTTCGTGGCTGACCGGGATGTCGCGTTCGAAGTGCTGGTGCTCCACGGTCTTGCGGACGCGCGCCCGCCCCACCTCGTCGTTGGAGACTTCGACCCGGGCCTGCTCCTCGTAGCGGGTCATGGACAGGTCGCCGTCGTCCTCCGCCCGCGCTGCCGCGGGTGCGGCCGCCGATTCAGCGGACGGCGCGGCTGCGGTTCCGGCCGCGTTCGGCGGGCTGCCCTCGTAGACCATGCGTTCGGACTGCAGGGAATCGGAGTCGTGCGGCGCGGACTCCGGAGCGGCGGCCGGCATGGGAATCGGCTCGTGGGCCGTACCGCTTGCGCTGCCCTCGGTGTCCTCCGCGGCCGCCATCCCCTCCGCGGTCTCCCCGGCCGGGGCGGCGTGCCGCCCGCGCGGGGGCATGGCCGCGCGCTGCGCGGCCGCCTCGTCGGGCGCCGCGGCCGAGTCCGCCGCTTCCGCCTCGGGCCCGGCGTGCTGCGCATGCTGCCCCTCGTCCGTGCCTGCGGCGGTACCCGCCGCGGCAGCGGTGCCCGCGGCCGCGCTGTCCGGGGCCGCGCTGTCCGGAGCCGCGCGCTGCGCGGTGTCCGCGCCGCCGGACGCCTCGGTCCGGTGCTCCGCCGCGTGGTCCATCTGCTCGGCCTCGGGCTGGGTGCGGGCGTGCGGTACGTTCACGCCGTAGTACTGGTAGAGCTCTTCCTCTTCGGTCATGGAGAGGTGCTGGTCAGTGTCGAATCGGGGACTGTCCTTGATCATCTGCCGGTCGTAGGGGACCGTCAGGTCGTCCGCCTGCGAGCGGGCCCCCTGGAGCGGGACGAACACGTGCCGGCTCCGGAACATGCCGGTCTGCACGGACACCCACTTCGGCTGCGACGTCCGGTCGTCGACGAAGACCTGCTCGATCTTGCCGACGTGGTTCCCTTCCCTGTCCAGCAGGCTGTGGCCGACGAAGTCCTGTGCCGTTCGCTGTTCCGCCATGTGAACCAATCCCCCGACTCGTCATCTCCGCTACGGGTCCGGTGCCCTCCCAATCCCGGTGGGATGCCCCACTTTGTCCTCTTGTGGGCGAGAAGTGACGCACTTTTGCTGAGCCCCTCCGCTCCGGCCCCGCCGCCGGCGTGCGCCCCCTCACTCCGACCGCGCGGTTAGGGTTCGAGTGCCGGTTTTGTCCACAAAACCGCGTTCCCCGCTTGGAAAGTGACGATTCATGAGTGCGTTGTTCGAGCCTCTGACACTGCGCGAGCTGACCATCCCCAACCGGGCGTGGATGTCGCCGATGTGCATGTACTCGGCGGCCGCGGAAGGGCCGGAGACCGGCTCCCCCACCGACTTCCACCTCGGGCACCTCGCGGCGCGCGCCGCCGGCGGCGCCGGGCTGGTCATGGTCGAGGCGACCGCGGTCCGCCCGGAGGGCCGGATCTCCCCCGCCGACCTCGGCCTCTGGAACGACGCGCAGGAGAGCGCCTTCCGCCGCATCACCACGGCGGTCAGCGCGCACGGCGCCGTCCCGGCGATCCAGCTCGCGCACGCCGGACGCAAGGCGTCGGCCCACGTGCCCTGGGAGGACCCGTCGGCCAGTGTGCCCCTGGACCAGGGAGGCTGGACGCCGGTCGGCCCCACGGGCGAGCCGTTCGGCGGCTTCCGCGCGCCGCACGCGCTGACGGAGGAGGAGATCGCCGGCGTCGTGCGCGCGTTCGCGGACTCCGCCCGGCGCGCCCTGCGCGCCGGCTTCGCTGTCGCCGAGGTGCACGGAGCCCACGGCTACCTGCTGCACGAGTTCCTCTCCCCCGCGGTGAACACCCGCACCGACGCCTACGGCGGCCCGTTCGAGAACCGCATCCGGCTGGCGCTGGAGGTGGCGGCGGCGGTCCGCGAGGTCTGGCCGGACAGCCTTCCGGTGCTGTTCCGCACATCAGCCACCGACTGGCTGTCGGAGAACCCCGCCGACCCGCGGGACGGCTGGACCGGTGCGGACACCGTGCGGCTCGCCAAGGAGCTGCGGGCGCTCGGTGTGGACCTGCTCGACGTGTCGACCGGCGGCGCCGTGCCGGACGCGGCGATCGCGGCGGAGCCGGGCTACCAGGTCCCGTTCGCCGCGGACGTGCGGGCCCAGACGCAGCTGCCGACCGGCGCGGTCGGCATGATCACCGACGCCGACCACGCCGAGTCGATCGTCGCCTCCGGCGCTGCCGACGCCGTCTTCCTCGGCCGCGAACTGCTCCGCGACCCCTACTGGCCGCACCACGCCGCCCGCCACCTCGGCGCCGAGCGGCGCTGGCCGCACCAGTACGCCTACGCGGTGGGTTCGCGCGGCTAGGGCGTGTGCGGTGAATGGCGTTCGTCGCGAGCGGTGTCGGCGGTGCCCCCGGCGGCACGACTCGCGGCAGACGCCACCCACCACGCGCGCTAGGCGAAGACGCGCGCGAACTCGCCGATGCTCACCTCTGCGCCGTCCTGCAGCCCGGTGTTCTGCCACGTCTCGAAGAGCCGCTTCTGCGCCGCGATGACGCGGGGCTCGTGCCGGGTGATCCGCCCGAGCAGCTCCGCCGCGGCCCCGTGCAGTTCGGCCCGCTCGACGATGCGGTTGAAGAACCCGTGCCCCTCCAGCCGGGCGTCCTCCCAGAGGTCTCCGGTGAGGATGAGCTCCTTAGGTCGCAGGCGAGGGCCAGCTCGAACGCGATGCCGATGCAGTGCCCGTTGACGGCGGCCGCCGTGGGCAGCGGACTGGTCCGCACCGCCCGCAGGAAGTCCCGCACCCCGGTGATGAGCGCGCGCGCCGAACCCGGGGTGAGCCCTTCGAAGCAGGAGAGGTGCATCCCCGCGCAGAAGGCGCGCTCCCCGGTCCCGGTGAACACGACGGCCGCGGCGGCGCCGTCCTCGGCCTCGCGCAGGGCCGCCACCGCGGCGGCGAGGTCGTCCGGAATGAGGGCGTTCAGGGCCTCCGGGCGGTCGAACGCGATGGTGCGGACCCCCTCTGCATCCTGGATGCGCGGGGATCGGGGGGCGGGTGCGTCCATGGTTCTCCTCCTCCAGCGGGTCGTCCAGAGGATGGTGCTCCACCGGCGCGGCCATCGGCGACGGCGGGGGCCGGTTTCCCCAGCCCGGGACACCGAATCGACACATACGATGCGTATCCTCGTCACATCCGGACCCCCTGGGCGGCGCCTGCCGCCACCGGCGCAAGGAGAACCGTGTCCTCTCAGCAGCGCAGTCATTCCCCCGTCCTGTCCTTCTGGCAGGGCGTGGCGATCATCTTCGGCGCCAACATCGGTGCCGGAATTCTCAGCCTCCCCTACGGAGCCCGGAACGGCGGGCTGCTCGCCCTCGTCGTGGCACTGGGCATCGCCGGCTTCCTGACCACGGTCTCCATGCTGTACGTGGCCGAGGTGTCGCTGCGTACCCGCAAGCCGCTCCAGCTGGCTGGACTGGCGCGCAAGTACCTCGGCGAGACGGGCTCCTGGCTGATCTTCGCCGGCGTGGCCGTCAACGGCATCGGCGCGCTGATCTCCTACGCCAGCGGAAGCGGCGCCATCCTCGGCGACCTGTTCGGCATCCCGCCGGTGCTGGGCAGCGCCCTGTTCTATGTGCCGGGCGTCGCGGTGGTGTGGCTGGGCCTGAAGGCGACCGGACGCTCGGAGCAGTTCATCACCGTCGCGATGCTGGGGATCATCCTGCTGCTGTGCGGGTGGACGATCGCCGGACCGGGGGTGGAGGCGCAGCACCTGGCCTACACCAACCCCTATTTCGTGGTGCCCATCATGAACCTCGCCGTGTTCGCGTTCATCGCGCAGTACACGGTGCCCGAGCTCGCCCGCGGCCTGGCCGGGCACGGCGGTCGCGTCCTGCCCGGCGCGGTCGTGGCCGGCATGGGGGCGACCGGCTTCCTGCTGGTGCTGGTGCCGCTCGCGGCGCTGGGGATGATGGGGCCGGACGGCGTCACCGAGGTCATCACCATCGGCTGGGGCCGCGAGCTGGGCCCGGTCGCCTACATCCTGGCCAACGCCTTCGCGGTGCTCGCGATGCTCACGTCCTTCTGGGCGATCGGCCTCACTCTGATGACCAACGTCTTCGACCGCTTCTCCTGGCCCGCGCAGGACGCGCCGGGGTACCGGCTGGCCGCCCTCGCGCTCATCGCCGTGCCGCCGTTCCTCATCGCCGCCCTGAACCTGGCCGGCTTCGTGTCCGCGCTGGGGTACGCGGGAGGGTTCGCCGGCGCGATCATGTCGGTCGTCCCCGTGCTCATGCTGCGCCGCGCCCGCCGCTTCGGTGACCAGGAGCCCCTGTGGAAGGCGGGCTGGATCGCGCATCCCGTGCTCCAGGCCGTACTCATCACCGTTTTCGGCCTCGCGTTCCTCTACTCGCTGCTGACGGCCGCCGGCCTCGTCCCCGACGGCTGGGCGTGACGTCGGGGCGCGGCGGAGCCGGACTGCGCCGCCGCGCCCGCCCCTCGCCCGGGCATGTGGCACGGTGCCCGGCGGCCTCCCGGGGGGGGGAAGCCGGCACCGTAAGCGGGCACGCTGCGGCGGCGTCGCGCGCCGGCACCGGCGTGGTCTTCTCCTACTCGGCGAGCGCCGACGGCGCGCTACTGCCGAGCCTGTTCACCTCGGTGGCCACCATCGCCGGCACGGTGATCGCGCTCCTCCTGGTCGACCGGATGGGGCGCCGCGTTCGGCCGGGGGCGCCGCGCTGGCCGCCGCACGCCTGTTCGTGCTCTGCTACGGGACGTCGTAGAGCATCGTCATGCGGGTGCTGATCGGGGAGATGTTCCCGATGCCGATCCGGAGCGCGGCCACGGGTGCGGCCACCGCCGCCCGGTGGATCGCGAACCGGCCGGCCACGGCGAGCGTCCCGCGCCCGTGCGGGTGGAGCCTCAGCGGCTCCCCCCTCCTCCACACCGTCTCCGCCGCGCTGTCGTCCGTGTTCGTGCTCCGCTGCATCCGGGAGACGCGGGGTAGGCACCTGGAGGAGACGTGAGGGGGATGCGCCATGCCCGAACTGCCTGAGCTGGAGGCGCTCGCCGAGGAGATGGACGCGCGGACCCGGGGCCGCGCGGTCGCCCGCGCGGACGTGCGCGCCGTCGCCGTGCTCAAGACCTACGACCCGCCGCTGGACGCACTGGGCGGCCTGGAGTTCGCCGGGGTGCAGCGGCGCGGCAAGTACCTCGACGCCGAGATCGGCGGCCTCCACCTGGTCCTGCACCTCGCCCGCGCCGGGCGCGTGCGCCTCGCTGACCGGCTGCCGTCCGCCGCGCCGCGGCCGGGCAAGGGCCCGCTGGCGCTGCGGATCCGGCTGGATGACGGCTCCGGATTCGACGTCACCGAGGCGGGCACGCAGAAGCGGCTCGCGGTCTGGCTCGTGCACGATCCGGCCGAGGTACCGGGCCTCGCCGACCTCGGCGCCGAGCCGCTGGCGCCGGACTTCGGCGCCGCCGCTCTGGGTGCCCTGCTCAACGGACGGCGCACCCGGATCAAAGGGGTGCTGCGCGACCAGAAGCTGATCGCCGGCATCGGCAACGCCTACTCCGACGAGATCCTGCACGCGGCGCGCATCTCACCGTTCGCGCTGGCCGCGGACTTGGGCCGAGACGAGGTGGACCGGCTGTCGGATGCGATCCGCTCGGTGCTGGGCGCGGCGCTGGAGCGCGCCCGGGCCGCGGCGGGGGACCGGGCAGCGGCCGGCAGGCGCGCGATGCGCGTGCACGGGCGCACCGGGCAGGCATGCCCGGTCTGCGGGGACACCGTCCGCGAGGTCTCCTACGCCGACTCGTCCCTGCAGTACTGCCCGACCTGCCAGACCGGCGGGCGCATCCTGGCGGACCGGCGCATGTCCCGGCTGCTGAAGTAGCGGGAAGCCGGCCCGGACCAGCGGCCGCACGCCCCGTCGGGCTGCCCTTGCGGGAGCGCCCCGGGGAGGGGCCGGCCCCAGTAGAGTCGTTCCGGTGCGCCCGGAGCGGGTGCCGGGCGACGGAGGCGGGACCGTGGAGACCACTCGGCTGTTCACCCCTGACGACGCCGAGGAGCTGGCGCAGGTGCTGCGCCGCAACCGCGCCTACCTGGCACCGTGGGAACCGCTCCGCGACGACGCCTACTTCACCGCGGCCGCCCAGCGGGGCCTGCTGAACGCGGCGCTCAAGGCGTACGCGGCCGGGGCCATGCTGCCGCTCGCCATCGTCGACGGCGGGCGCATCGCCGGGCGCATCACGCTCAGCGGGATCACCCGCGGCGCCTTCCAGTCGGCCAGCGTCGGCTACTGGGTGGCCGAGGACACCGCCGGCCGCGGGGTGGCCACGGCCGCGCTCGCCGAGGCGAAGGTCCGCGCGTTCACCGGGCTGGGGCTGCACCGGCTCCAGGCCGAGACGCTCCTGCACAACACCGCGTCGCAGCGCGTGCTCGCGCGCAACGGCTTCACCCCGTTCGGGATCGCGCCCCGCTACCTCAGGATCGCCGGCGAGTGGCAGGACCACATCGTCTACCAGGTGCTCAACGAGGACCGCTGACGGCAGCCGCTCCTCAGCCCGCTGCCGCCGCTGCCGAGCCCCGTGCGTCCTGCGCCGCCTGCTCCGGCGCGCGGCCGGGCAGGGGTCAGTTCTACTTGGGCATGATGATCCACAGGGCGATGTAGATGAGCACCTGCGGGCCCGGCAGCACGCAGGAGATGATGAACAGGGCGCGGACCAGTGTCGGCGACAGGCCGAAGCGCTTGGCCAGGCCGCCGCACACCCCCGCGATGACCTTCGACGAACTGCTTCTGCTCAGATTCGCCATCTGCAGTGGCCCCTCCTGATTCGGCGGTCCGCGGCGCGGACGGGCCTGTTCCGGCCCCACCCGCCCTCTACCCGCAGCTCCCGAGATCACCCGCCCTGCGCGGCGCGGTGGGCCACATCACCCGGACCGGCCCGCCGCTACAGCCAGTCGTGTTCGCGGGCGTAGCGGGCGGCCTCGTGGCGGTTGCGGGTCTGGGTCTTCTGCATGGCGTTGGAGAGGTAGTTGCGCACGGTTCCCTGCGCCAGGTGCACGCGGGTCGCGATGTCGGCGACGGAGTAGCCCTCGCCGGTCTCGCGCAGCACGTCGGCCTCGCGGTCGGTGAGCGGGTTGTCGTCGATGACCGCCAGCGCCGACACCTCGGGGTCGATCCACCGGCGGCCGCCGTGCAGGGCGGCGACCACCTCGGTGATGTGCGACGGGTCCGCGGACTTGCTGACGAAACCCTGCACGCCGAGCTTGAGGGCCTTGCGCAGCACACCGGGCCGGGCGTGCCGGGTCAGCATGAGGACCGGCTGGTCGGGCAGCTTCCGCCGGATCGCCGCGACCGCCCCGAGCCCGTCAGTGCCCGGCATCTCCAGGTCGATCACGAGCACGTCGGGACGGTGCTCCAGGGTGGCCTGCACGGCCTCGTCGCCGTCTGCGGCCTCGGCGAGCACGGTGACGTCGCCTTCCAGGGGGAGCAGCGACGCGAGCGCCGTGCGCAGCA
The DNA here is from genome assembly GCF_054779695.1 of Nocardiopsis coralliicola. NCBI lineage: Bacteria > Bacillati > Actinomycetota > Actinomycetes > Streptosporangiales > Nocardiopsidaceae > Nocardiopsis > Nocardiopsis coralliicola. The sequence continues at coordinate 149,750 of NZ_BAAGXT010000012.1, forward strand.
GCGCCTCGTCGTCGGCGAGTACCACGGTGGTCATCGGTCGTCCTTCCGCGTCGTCGGTGCGGCGCCGGAGCGGCGGTACGGAACCGCCGCGGCCGTCCGGAAGCGCCCCCCGCTCCGCTCCACCTCCAGCGTGCCGCCTTCGGCGGCCAGCCGGTCGCGCAGCGCGGCGAGCCCGCCCAGCCGGGGCTGCTCCCCGGTGCCGGCCCCGTCGTTGGCGACGGATATGCCGTCGCCGGTGAGGCTGATCCGCACTTCGCCGGCGTCGGAGTGCCGCAGGATGTTGGTGGTGGTCTCGCGCAGCACCTGGCCGAGCAGTTCGCCGCCGGCTCCCGGCTCGCCGCTGCGGTCGACGTGCACGCTGATCCCGGCCGCCTCGAGCAGGTTCTTCGCGTTCTCCAGCTCGGCGGAGAGGTTCAGCCTGCGCTGGGCGTAGGCGAGCTCCTTCGTTTCGGCGATGGTGTCGCCGACCAGCGTGTGCACTTCGTCCAGCTCCCGCTCGGCCCGGCCGGCGTCGACCTGCAGGAGCCGCTTGGCCAGGGCGATCTTGAGCTTCACGACGTGCAGTGTGTGGCCCTGGATGTCGTGCAGGTCGCCGGCGAAGCGCACCCGCTCCTGCATGACGGCCATCTCCGCCTCGCGCTCGCGCGCCCGGGCGAGCTCGCTGACCAGGCCCAGGACCGCATGGGCGAGGAACGCGAGGGTGACGCCGCCCAGGGAGACGCACGCGGAGATGCCCACGTACCGGATGAGCACGTCCACCGCGTCTTCGCGGCCCACCGTCAGCTTCACCACGAGAACGGCGGCGACATAGACGCCGAGCACCGCGCTCAGCACACGCCGGTGGCGCGGAAGCTCCAGGAGCGTGACGGTGGCGAGGACCGCGAAGAAGTAGGCGCCGGCGGTGAGGTCGGCGACCAGCACACTGAGCAGCCACACCACGGCTACCGCCGCCAGGCCGGCGAGCAGCTCGCCGGGAGGCACGCGCTCGCCCTTCCACCGCTGCACGACGAGCAGGGTCAGCGCCAGCCCGGAGCCGAGCAGAAGGCCGTCGGACAGCGACCGGGCGTCGACGGCGATCAGCAGCGCCCCGACCGCCGAGAGCGAGCCGATCACGATCGAGTGGTTCAGGCTGCGCAACTGGCCCTGCTGCGCCTCAGTCTGCGGCGACGTCACGGGCACACCCCCCGATGGGCCGCCGCAGCCGGCGCCCGCAGGCCCTGAACCATCCGGAAAACCCCCAGCAGTGTCGGTGTCGCGGATCGGACACCCAGCAGTCTCCGGCTCAGCATCCCACCCCCGCCAGTGACGCCGCGTCATGTCCGCCCCCGCACAGATGTCACGGCCAACCGGTGACTCGCCCCACTGGGCCCGGGGCGGGCCTGCGGCACATCGTTGATGCCATGTCCGAATCCACCGCTCCGCCCCTCCCCGCGAGCGCCCCCCGCCCTGCCGAGCCGGCCGCCCCGACGACGGCGGCCGAGCGCATCCTCGCCCCCGACCTGGCCCGCGGCATGATGCTGCTGCTGATCGTGCTCGCCCACGTCCCCTGGTTCCTCTACACCGCTCCGACCGGCGCGGCGATGCTCCACCCGGTCGGAGGGGGCCTCGCCGACCGGATCGTGCAGGCGCTCACCCTGATCGTCGTCGACGCCCGCACGCACACCATGTTCGGCTTCCTGTTCGCCTACGGAATCGGGCAGATGGCCGCCCGGCAGGCGGCCCGCGGCGCCGGCCCTGCGGACGTGCGCCGGCTGCTGCGCCGGCGCCACTGGTGGATGCTCGCGTTCGGTGCGGTGCACGCGGCGCTGCTGTGGCAGGGCGACATCATCGGGACCTACGGCCTGATCGGGCTGATCATGGTGGGGCTGCTGCTGCACCGCAGCGACCGCACGATCATGATCTGGCTGGGCGCGCTGCTGGGGGCGGCCGCCGTGGTGTGCGCGGTGTCCGTCGCGGCGGCCTACGCGGCCCCCGCCGGCGAAGCGTTCAGCGCCGCCGACATGCAGCGGCTCAGCATCGCCGAGCCGGCCTTCCTCGCCTCGGCGCTGGTCCGCTTCCCGACCTGGGTGTTCACCATGTTCTCGGGCGTGGTCTCGTTCGCCCTGCCGGCGGCGTTCGTGATGGGCCTGCTGGCGGCGCGGCACCGGGTGCTCGAGGAGCCGCAGCGCCACCTGAAGCTGCTGCGCCGCACCGCCGTGCTCGGTATCGGGGCCGGCTGGGCGGCCGGGATCGCGGTGGCGCTGCAGCACACCGGTGCCGCCGAGATCGCCCCCGACGGTGCGCTGACCGCGGTCCACTTCTTCACCGGCATCTTCACCGGCGCGGGGTACGCCGCCCTGTTCGGCCTGATCGCGCACCGCATCGCCCGGCGCGGCTCCGCAGGCCGGCTGCCGGTCCGCGCGCTGTCCGCCCTGGGCCGCCGCTCGCTCAGCGGCTACCTCGCCCAGTCCGTCCTGCTCTGGCCGCTGCTCGCCGCCTGGGGCCTCGGCCTGGGCGCCCACCTGTCGAGCTGGTCGGCCGCCGCCCTCGGCATCGCGGCCTGGCTGGCCACCGTCGCCATCGCCTTCGCCCTGGACCGCGCCGGCCTCCGCGGACCGGCCGAGGTCCTCCTGCGCAGGCTCACCTACCGCCCGGCCCCGCGAACCGGCCCGACCCCGTAGCGGCGCGGCCGTGCGACGCACGGAAAGGAGAAATGCGGCTCAGGACGTGGAAGCGGCCTCAGAGTTTGCGGTACACCTCACGGCGATGAGCGATGCGCAGGGCTACGACGACGAGCCGGCCGTCATCGATCGAGTAGACCACTCGATGGTCGCCCACCCGGACACGCCACAGGCCCGGGTAACCGCTGAGTTGGCGGCAGCCATCGGGGCGCGGCTCCTCAGCCAGCGCCAGCACGGCCGAGTACACGCGGCGAGCGACGATCCCGTCCAGCTTGCCGAGTTCTTTGCGGGCCCGGCTGTCGAACACCACCTCGAAGACGCGTGATCCACCGTCCGTCACAGGCCGAGCTCCCTGGCCACGTCCTCAGCGGAAACGACTTCAGCGTCCCCGGACCGGATCTCCTCCAGCCGCTGGTGGGCGATTCGCCCGTCCTCGAGATCGATCATCTCCTCATATGCCTCGACCAGACCGATCGGGACGATCGCCGCCACGCGCTCATGCTTGCGACCACGCGTCACATAGGTGACCTCATCTCCATAAGCGGCTCTGTTCACACGCTCGGAGAAGTGATCGCGGGCGTGGGCAACGGACAGTTCGGCGCGCTCAGCACTCATGCCACCATTATGCGCCATGTTGGCGATGTTGGCGAGGTCGGCCACGTTGGCACGATTCCGCGGCAATCATGGATCCGCAGGCAGCCCTAGCGCCTCGAACGAACGCTCCTCCCACCGCTCCGCCTTCCGCTCACGCTTCGACGCCGGGGGCATCGCGCTCGGCCTCCGCGATGAGCGCACCGACGCGGGCGAACTGCTGTTCCGCCTGCTCGGTCTCTGCCATCTGCCGCAGGGCCGCGTTGACAAGGCAAGACGGCACGTCCATCCCGGCCATATCGGCATGCTCGGTCAGCTCCTCCGCCGATTCCGCGGACACCGCCTCATACCGGCGCGATGGCCACCGTCCACGGGCTCCCCGGGCACCAATCCTCCTCAGTGCTTGAAGCGCACGAACAGGCGGCCGTGGTTCTTGGAGTCCTTGTCGATCCGGTGGTAGAGCGGCCGGACGTCCTTCCGGTCGAGGTAGCGCAGGACGCGCTTCTTGAGCTGGCCGGAGCCCTTGCCGGGGATGATCTCGACGAGGGGGGCGCGGGTGCGGACGGCTTCGGCGAGGATGTCGGCGAGGGCGCGGTCGATGTCGGCGCCGCGGTTGTAGATGTCGTGCAGGTCGAGCTTGAGCTTCATCGGGCCTCCGCGGGCTTGTCGGCGGCGAAGATGGCGGTGCCGGGGAGGAGGCGGCCCCGGACGGGGCCCCAGCCGCCCCAGGTCTGGGTGAGGGACGCGGGCCACTCGGGTTCGGCCAGGTGGGCCAGGACCAGGCCGGAGGCGGCGATGGCGCCGATCCAGTCGCCCAGCGTGTGGTGGTGCTCGACGTAGGCGGCGCGGCCCGCGGCGTCCTCTTCGATGTAGGGGGTCCGGTCGAAGTAGGACTGCTCGGCGGTCAGCCCCGACGCGGTCGGGTCGTCCGGGAACATCCAGCGCACCGGATGGGTCACGGCGAACGCGAGGCGGCCGCCCGGGCGCAGCACGCGGGCGGCTTCGGCGACCGCGGCGGACGCATCCGGGACGAACGGGAAGGCGCCGAAAGCCGAGCAGACGATGTCGAAGGCTCCGTCGGCGAACGGCAGCACCTGCGCGTCGGCCTGCGCAGTCGGCGTTCGGACGCCCTCGCTGCCGTCGATGCGCCGGGCGTGCTGGAGCTGGCGGAAGGCGATGTCGACCCCCACCGGCCGCGCGCCCTGGGCGAGCAGCCACCGGGCGCACTGGGCGGCGCCGCAGCCGATCTCCAGGACCCGCGCGCCGCGCAGCGCTTCGGGCGGGCCGAGCAGCCGGGCGTCGGCCTCGTCGAGCCCCTCCGGACCCCACACGAACCCGGCGTCGCGGAGGAAGCCGCCGTGCTCGGCCTGGTACTCGTCGGCCGAGGCGTCCCACCAGGCGCGGCTGGCCCGCGCGCTCTCCGCGGGCCCCGCGGGTCGGCGCGCCACCCGCGCCACGGCCGCTGGAATGTCGGCGGTGTCCGTGCCGCCCGCACCGGTGTCGCTCATGCGCCCCATCCTCACACGGACGCCGCCGGGCCGGCCGCCTCCCCGCAGGGCCGGCCGCCGCCGGGGGCCGGGCCGGCTACGCCTTCAGGAAGTCGGCGGTGCGGCTGCCGGGGGCCGCTGCCACCTCGGCCGGGGTGCCCTGGGCGACGATCCGGCCGCCCGCGGCCCCGCCGCCCGGCCCGAGGTCGATGACGTGGTCGGCGCCGGCGACGACGTCCATGTCGTGCTCGGCGACCACCACGGTCGCGCCGCCGTCCACCAGGTCCTGCAACCGCCGCACCAGTAGGTCGGTGTCGGCCGGGTGCAGGCCGGTGGTGGGCTCGTCGAGCAGGTACAGGGTGCGGCCGCGGCGGCCGCGCTGCAGTTCCGAGGCGAGCTTGATGCGCTGCGCCTCGCCGCCGGACAGCTCGGTCGCGGGCTGTCCCAGCCGGAGGTAGCCGACGCCGACCTCGTCCAGCGCCTGCAGCGCACGTGCGGCCGCCGGCACGTCGGCGAAGAACGCCGACGCCTCCTCCACGGTCATCGCGAGCACGTCGGCGATGGTGGCGCCGCGGTAGGCCACCTCCAGCGTCTCCGGGGTGTAGCGGGCGCCGCGGCAGGTGGGGCAGGGCGCGTAGCTGCTCGGCAGGAAGAGCAGTTCGACCTCGACAAACCCTTCGCCGCGGCAGACGGGGCAGCGCCCGCCGTCGACGTTGAAGGAGAACCGCCCGGCACCGTAGCCGCGCTCGCGCGCGGTACCGGTCGCCGCGAAGAGCTTGCGTACCGCGTCGAACATGCCGGTGTAGGTGGCGAGGTTGGACCGCGGGGTCCGGCCGATCGGGCGCTGGTCGACCTCGACGGTGCGGGTGATGCGGTCGCCGCCGGCTTCCGCTGCGTGCGCGGCGACCTCGGCGAGCAGCGACGTCTTGCCCGCGCCGGATACGCCGGTGACCGCGGTGAGGACACCGAGCGGCAGGTCCGCGCCGAGGTCGCGCAGGTTGTTGCGGGACAGCCCGCGCAGCGGCAGGACGCCGTCCGGCGTGCGTCCGCGGGAGGGGCGCTGCGGCGGGTCGAAGAGGTAGCGGCGCGTGGCCGACTCCGCTGCGCTGCGCAGCTCCGCGGCCGGGCCGCTGTGCAGGATGCGCCCGCCGCGGGCGCCTGCGCCCGGGCCGACGTCGACGATCCAGTCGGCGCGGCGGACGATATCGCGGTCGTGCTCTACCAGGAAGACGCTGTTGCCGGCGTCCTTGAGCCCGGCGAGGACCTCCATCATCGCTTCGGCGTCGGCGGGGTGCAGGCCGGCGGACGGCTCGTCGAGCGCGTAGACGACGCCGAACAGGCCGGAGCGGAGTTGCGTGCCCAGCCGGAGCCGCTGCACCTCGCCGGCCGAGAGGCTCGGCGCGCCGCGCCCGGTGCTCAGGTAGCCCAGGCCGAGCCGCTCCAGCACGTCGATCCGGTCCAGCAGGTCCGAGACGAGCACCCCCGCGGCGCCTTCGGTGCGGTCGCGGTGCGGTGCGAGCACCGCGGCGAGATCGGACATGGGCAGCGCGGCCAGCTCGGTGATGTCGCGGCCCGCGAAGGCCACATCCAGCGCTTCCGGGCGGAGCCTCTTTCCGCCGCAGACCGGGCACGGCTCGCTGGAGAGGAACGCGGCGGCCTTGTCCCGGCGCGCGTCACTCGCGGAGGCGGCGTAGGCGTGCAGCACCATCCGCCGGGCGCTGGCGAACGTGCCCTGGTACGGCCGCTGGATCCGGTGCGCCGCACGGACCGGGTGCACGGTCACCACCGGCTGCTCGTCGGTGAAGAGGACCCAGTCGCGGTCGCCGCGGGGCAGCGACTTCCACGGGGCGTCGACGTCGTAGCCGAGCGTCTCCAGGATCTCCCGCTGGTTCTTCGCCTGCCACCCTCCCGGCCAGGACGCGATCGCACCGTCCCGGATGCTCAGGCCCGGATCGGGCACCAGCAGTTCTTCGGTCGTGTCCAGGACAGCGCCGATGCCTTCGCAGCGGGGACACGCGCCGGCCGCGGTGTTGGGCGAGAACGCGTCGGAGTCGAGCCGCTCGGCACCGGGCGGGTAATCGCCGGCGCGCGAGAAGAGCATCCGCAGCGTGTTGGAGAGCTGGGCGAGCGTGCCGACCGTGGAGCGCGACGACGGCGCGGCGCGCTGCTGGCGCAGCGCCACAGCCGGCGGCATTCCGGTGATGGCGTCCACGTCGGGCGCTCCGACCTGCTGCAGCAGCCGGCGCGCGTAGGGGGCGACGGACTCCAGATAGCGCTGCTGCGCCTCGGCGTAGAGGGTGCCGAAGGCCAGGGACGACTTCCCCGACCCGGAGATGCCGGTGAAGGCGACCAGTGCGTCGCGCGGAATGGCGACGTCGACGTCGCGCAGGTTGTGCACGCGCGCCCCGCGGACGCGCACGAAGCGATCGGGTTCCACCGGCCCCATCCTAGGGACCCGCAGGCAAAGGGGACCGCACGTCCGCACCGGGACCCGCCGCCCAGGCCGCTGCGGGCGGGCGGCGCGGGGACGCCGCTGCACTGCCCTACCGATGTTTTTCCGCGCCAGCCGAACCGGAATCCGGTGCTGCACGTCACAGTGGAGAGCGCATGCCTACGAATGGAGCCCCTCCATGCAGCGCACACTGTCCACCGCAGCGGGAGCCGTGGCCCTGACTCTGTCCGCCAGCTCCTGCGGCCTCTTCGGCGGAGGGGGCGAACCCGAGGAGCCCGGCGGCAGCGGCTCCGGCGGCACCCCCGAAGACGGATTTGTCCGCGAAGGCTACGTCGGCACCTGGGGCGCGTACCAGAACGTCCGGATGGAGGTCACCGAGCTGGCGAGCATCGACGGGATGACGCGCCTCACCGTCGAATACACGGGTCTGGGCGACGAACCCATCCAGGAGATGGGCGCCTACGACAACCCCATGCACATCCAGTCGTTCTTCCGGGTGCTCGACCCGGTCAACCAGCTCCGCTACGCCCCGTTCCCCGACATCGGCGCCGACATCGGCGACTTCTACGAGGAAGAGCTGTGGAAGCCGGGCGTCACCTACGAGATGGTGGCGTTCCTGCCGCCCCTGGAGGGCGACCCGGACCGCGTCACCGTCGAGGGGCCCGGCGGGATCGGGGAGTTCGCGGGGGTGCCCGTGACCGACGGCGAACCGCGGGACGACCCCGCCGGCCTCCCCGAGGAGCGGGCGGAAGGGTGGCCGGAGGAAGGCGAGACGGTCACCGTCCCGGTGGATGGCGGGGAGTCGGAGGAGGAGCCCCTCGTCTCCTCGCTGGTCTCGACGACCGAGAGCGTGGTCGGCGGGCGGGAGACCGACTCCGACCAGGAGACCGTGGCCCTGCGGGCCGACGTCCTGTTCGAGTTCGACGAGGCCGAGCTGACCGACGAC
>NZ_BAAGXT010000013.1:0-133788 GCF_054779695.1 Nocardiopsis coralliicola
GCCCCATCCGGCCCGCGCGCGGCTTTGCGCCGGGCCCCCGCACCGAGGCGCGGCACGGCCCCGCGAGCGGCGCCCGGTCCCGCGCTGGAGGAGGCGCCCGCCCGGCCCCGCCGGCAAACGGAAGCCGATGGCGGCGCCGCTGGGCCCGGGAACGGGGCTCCGGCCCGCCACCGGTCGGCGTTCCGCGGCCGGCCCCGCTGTCCCGGGACAGCGCCGGCCCGCCGCCGGCCGTCAGTTCCAGTAGCCCTCGACCTCGGCGGCGGGGCGGACGCTGGGCTCGGGCGCGTCCTCGCCGTACTCGTCCTGGGCGCGGCGCTGGCGGAGCAGGTCCCAGCACTGGTCGAGTTCGGCGGCGACGTCGCGCATGCGGGTGCGCTCGTCGGGCGTGAGCCGGTGCTCGTGCTGCTCGCGCAGCGCCTTCTCCTCCTGCACCAGTGCGTCGATGCGCCCGAAGATGTCCTGCTCGGCCCTCTTGTCTGCATCCATGGCCTCATGATCGGCGGCGCACCGGGCCGGGACAAGCACCGCCAACCGCGCCAGACGCGACGTTTACCCAGAGCAGAGCCGCGGGCGGATTCGCGGATGCACCCGCCGGGCCTCGGCCCGCGGAACCGGGGATCCACCACCCGTTCCACCGTTCCGGCCCGTCTGCTTCAATCTCAATGAGAAGTTAACATTCTTCATAACATAGAGGGGGTGGGCATGTCCGCACCGGCTGCGCCCGTGTGGGTCGGCATCGACATCGGGACCCAGGGGGTCAAGGCGGTCGCCGCCGAGCGCGGCGGCGCCGTCGCCGGCCAGGGGTCGGCGCCGCTGCGGAGCGTGCGCGGCGGCGGCCGGCACGAGCAGGACCCGGGCGACTGGTGGGCCGCGGTGGGCACGGCCTGCCGGACCGCGATCGCCGCCGCCGGAGCCCGCCCGGTGGGCGGTACGGCCGTGTGCGCGACGTCGGGCACCGCGCTCGTCGCCGACCGGCACTTCACCCCCCGCGGGCCGGCTCTGATGTACGACGACGCCCAGACCGCCGCCGGGGCGGAGGAGCTCGCCGACGCGGTCGGCGCGGCCGTCTGGGAGCGGACCGGCCTGCGCCCGCAGCCGCACTGGGCGTTCGCGCGGATCGCGCACCTGGTCCGCACCCGGTTCCGGCCCGGCGCCGGCGACCTGGTGCTGCACCAGTCCGACTACGTGGCGGGCCGGCTCAACGGCGGCCCCGTCGCCCCGGACACCAGCCACGCGCTGAAGTCCGGCGCCGATCCGCTCGCCGCCGCCTGGCCCGGCGAGGTCCGCGCCGCACTGGGCGCCCCCGCGGAGGCACTGCCCGAACCGGTCGCGCCGGGCACCCTGATCGGCGCGGTCAGCGCCGCGGCGGCCGCGCATACCGGCCTGCCCGAGGGCACCCCGATCGCGGCGGGCATGACCGACGGCTGCGCGGCCCAGATCGCCTCCGGAGCGCTGGAGCCCGGAGCCTGGAACTCGGTACTGGGCACCACCCTCGTCCTCAAGGGCGCCGCCGAGCACCGGGTCGCCGACACCGCGGCCGGGGTGTACAGCCACCGCTCCCCGGACGGCCTGTGGTGGCCGGGCGGGGCGTCCAGCACCGGCGCGGGCGTGCTGAGCACCGCCTTCCCCGGCGCCGACCTGGCCGCCATGGACGCCGCCGCCGCACTGGACCGCCCGGCGTCGGCCGTCGTCTACCCGCTCTCCGGCCGCGGCGAGCGGTTCCCGTTCAGCGCACCGGAGGCCACCGGGTTCGCGCTGGGCACCCCGCGCGGGGAGGCGGACCGCTACGCGGCGGTACTGCAGGGCGTGGCGTTCCTGGAGCGGCTCTGCCTGGAGCGCCTGGACGCGCTCGGCGCGCGCGCAGCCGGGGCCCTGCGGGTGACCGGCGGCGCGGTCAGGAGCACCGCCTGGACGCAGCTGCGCGCCGACGTGCTGGGACGTCCGCTGGAGGTCCCGGCAAGCGCGGAGCCGGCGTTCGGCATGGCGCTGCTGGCGCTGTCGGGCTCCACCGACACACCGATCGCCGAGGCGGTGCGCGCGGCGGTGCGGATCGAGGGCAGAGTAGAGCCGCGCCCGGAGGTGGGTGCGCGGCTGGAGGAACCGTACCGGCGGCTGACCGCCGCGCTCGCCGAGCGCGGCTGGACTCCGGCGGCGAGCGAAGGGGCAGCGTGATGGCGGAGGCGGTCGAGGTGGAGCCCACGGAGCTGATCGTGGTGCGCCACGGCGAGACGGTGTGGCACGCCGACAACCGGTACGCCGGATCTAGCGACATCGCGCTGACGGCGCGCGGTGAGGAGCAGGCCGCTGGCCTGGCCCGGTGGGCGGCCGGCGCCGGCCTGGCTGCGGTGCGCAGCTCAACGCTGTCCCGGGCGCAGCGCACCGCGGAGCCCGCCGCTGCGGCGGCCGGGCTGGCGCCGGTGGCCGACCCGCGCCTGGTCGAGCAGCACTTCGGCGACGGCGAGGGGCTGACGTCAGCGGAGATGCGCGAGCGGCTCGGCGCCGCGCGGGAGCGGTTCGAGATGGACCCGTTCCGCAACCCCATCCCCGGGTCGGAGGACCCGGTGGAGGTGGCCGAGCGCGGGCTGGCGGCGCTGTCGGACGCGGCGCTCGCGGCAGCCGGCGGCCGGGTGCTGGTGGTCGCGCACGGCACGCTCATCCGCCTGGTGCTGTGCTCCCTGCTCGGCATCGACAAGGGGCGCTACCGGCGGGTCTTCCCCTCGGTCGGCAACTGCCGCGGCGTGCGGCTGCGCTGGCGCAGCTCCCACCGGGCGGCGCTGCTCGGCTTCAACGAGGCGCTCGGCGACGCTGTCGGGCACTGACGCCCCGAGCCCGGGAGGCGGCGCCGGCGCTCCAGCCGCCCCCGAGGCGTGCCCCGCACCCGGGCTCGAACCGGGCGCCGCAGCGGCCGCCGCGGCGCTGACCTGGCCTGACTGCACCCACTCCGGGGAGCGCCGCACCCGCCGGACCCTACCCTGCATGTGCATCCCTGTGAGGGCCGGGGCCGGGCCGGCTCCTTCGGGCCGCGCTTCAACTGCCCCGGCCCCCCGTCAGCTGCGGCCTTCGCGGCGGGCGCGGCGCGGGGTTGACGGGCATGGAATATAAACGTAAAAAGTGATAAACAAACATTCACAGTGTTAAATCCGCGCTCCGGCGCGGCACCAGTCACCGGTCTGCACACCGGCAGCACCAGAACTTCCCAGGTCGTCTCCCCGCCGCACCTCGGTCCGCGTGCCCTCCCCCGGGCCCGCGCCACCGATCCGGCCGGGTGCGCAGGACGGATCGAGCGCGGAGGCCGCATGTACATCGGAGTGGACATCGGAACGTCGCTGACGAAGGCGGTCGCCTTCGACGGGACGGGACGCGAGATCGACGCGGAGTCGCTGTCCACGTCGCTGCTGCACCCCGAGCCCGGGCGCGTGGAGCAGGACGCGAACGAGGTCTTCGCCTCGGTCGGCACCGTCGTCGGCCGGCTCGCCGACCGGCTGCCCGGCGCCCGCTCCGGTGCGGTGGAGCTGCTCGCCCTCACCGGCCAGGGCGACGGCCTGTGGCTGCTCGGCGCCGACGGCCGGCCCACCCGCACGGCGCTGTCCTGGATGGACGGCCGCGCCGCCGGCCTCATCCGCGACTGGGAGGACCGCGGGATCGGCGACCAGGTCTTCCGCGCCACCGGCAACACCGTCTTCCCCGGTGCCCAGGCCGCCCTGCTCTCCTGGCTCGACACCAGCGCCCCCGCCGAGCTGGACGCGGCCGCCACCGCCGGCTACTGCAAGGACATGGTGTTCCAGCGGCTCACCGGCGAGCGCGCCACCGACCCCTCGGACGCGTCGCTGCCCTTCGGCGGCGGTCCCGGCGGATACTCCGCCACCGCGCTGAAGGCCACCGGCCTGGAGCACCGCGCGGACCTGCTGCCGCCGGTCGCCGACGGCCCGCCCACCGCGCCGCTCACCGCGGCCGGCGCCGCGCTGATCGGCCTGCCGGCCGGCACCCCGGTCAGCTCCGGCCCGTTCGACCTGCCGGCCTGCGCCCGCGGCGCCGGCGTCGTCCAGCCGGGCGACGGCCTGGTCACCATCGGCACCACACTGGCCTGCCAGGTCGCCCGCGCCGAGGTGGACACCACCGGCGCGCCGGCCGGCATGACGCTGGCCACCGGCGGCGGCGCCTATCTGCGCGCAATGCCGGCGATGGTCGGCACGGCAGGCCTGGACTGGGCCCTGCGCACCACCGGCACCAGCATCGACCGGCTGGAGGACCTGCTCGCCGAGTCGCCGGCCGGCGCGCGCGGCGTGCACATGCTGCCCTACCTGGCGCCGTCCGGCGAGCGGGCCCCGTTCGTCGACCCGTTCGCGCGCGGCGAGATCGCCGGCCTGAGCCTGCACCACGGGCCGGCCGACGTGGTGCGCGCCCTGTGCGAGGGCATCGCCTACGCCGCGCGGCACTGCCTGGAGGCGGCGGGCCTCAGCGGCGAACTGGTGCTCTGCGGCGGCGGCGCCCGCAGCGCTCGCTGGGTGGAGGTGTTCTCCGCGGTCACCGGGCTTCCGGTGCGCCTGGAGCCGGGCGCGCAGGTCGGCGCGAAGGGCGCGGTGCTCGCCGGGCTGTCTGCGCTCGGCAAGGGCGTCGACGAGGCGGCCTGGACCGCGGCACCGGCCACGGCGCCGCCGCCCGCGGCGCTGGTGGAGCAGTACGCCGAGGGGTACGGGCGCTACCTGTCCCGCCTGGAAGCCGCCCGCCCCATGTGGGCCGCCGCCGCACGCTAGGAGGCGCGGCACCCGCCACGGCGCTGCCGGCGCGCCCGCCGCATTCCGGTGGGCCCGCCGCCGGCCGGCGCACCGAAGGCCGCGCCGATCCGCAGGGCCGCCACCGCCCGCGCCGGACCGCGCGGAGCTCAGCCACCGCCCGGGAGCAGACCTCCGGGGCGCAGAAGAACAAGGGGGAAGCACGCATGCGCTGCGCAGAGGAGCGTGCGGCGGTCGTCGCCGCGGTCCAGCGGCTGGTCGGCGACGGGCTCGTGGTCGGCACCGCCGGCAACGTGAGCGTCCGCGCCGGAGACGGGAACGGGGACGGCGCCGTTGCGGTGACACCGAGCGGGCTCGACTACGGTGCGCTGGCACCCGAGCTGGTGGGGCTGCACGCGCTCGACGGCGCGGCCCTGGACGCGCCGCTGGCGCCGACCAGCGAGATGGGCATGCACCTGGAGGTCTACCGGCGCACCGGCGCGCAGGCCGTGGTGCACACGCACTCCCCGGCTGCAGCGGCACTGTCGGTGCTCGTCGACGAGATCCCGCCGATCCACTACTACTTGGCGCTGTTCGGCGGCCGGGTGCCGGTGGTGCCGTATGCGCCCTATGGCAGCGCGGAGCTGGCGGAGGCGGCCGGCGCAGCCCTGGAGGAGGCGGGCGGCTGCCTGCTCGGCAACCACGGCGCGGTGACCACCGGCGCAACGCTCGACCAGGCGCTGGAGCGCGCCCGCCACCTGGAGTGGCTCAGCGACGTGGCACTGCGCGTGCTCGGCGCGTCCCGGCCCTACCGGGCGCTGACCGGGGCCGAGATGGACGAGGTCGGAGCGCGCATCGGCGGCTACGGCCAGTCTGCTCCGCCGGCCGGGCCCGCGGACAGGCCCTGAAGGTCCGCCGCGGCCGGAAGGTTCGCTTCCGGGCGAATTGCACCGATACTCGAAGGGCGCCCTCCGCCAGGGGAGGGCGCCCTTTGCGCGTCCCCGCGGGGCCCGGCCGCCGGCGCAGCACGCCGGTCCCGCGCACCGCCACCGATTGATACCAGTGGGGGGTATATTGGCAAGGGCAGAGACCGAAGATCAGGGGAGCACCCGGATGGCGACCTACGGCTACCACGACGACAAGCAGAGCCACCTCAACCGGCTGCGCCGGATCGAAGGGCAGGTCCGGGGTCTCCAGCGCATGGTCGAGGACGACGAGTACTGCATCGACATCCTCACGCAGACCGCAGCGGTCAACAAGGCGCTGCGCTCCTTCGCCCTGTCCATGCTCGACGAGCACCTGAAGCACTGCGTCGGACACGCCGTGGCCAACGGCGGCGACGAGGCCGACGCGAAGGTGCGCGAGGCGTCCGAGGCCATCGCGCGCCTGGTGCGCTCCTGACACCACCCCGACGGGCACCCAGCCCTGGATGAGGAGGCCCCATGGCCGGCACCACCATCACTGTCAACGGGATGACCTGCGAGCACTGCGTCAGCTCGGTCACCGAAGAGATCGGTGCGATCCCCGGCGTGACCGGGGTCGCCGTCGACCTGCCCACCGGCCGGGTGGACATCTCCGGCGAGGGCCCGATCGACCCCGCCGCCCTGGAGGCGGCCGTCGACGAGGCCGGCTACACGATCGCCTCCTAGGACCCCGAGCCGGTGCGCCGGCTGGTGCGGCCGCACCGGCCGGCGCACCGGTTCGCGCCGCCTACCCCTGCGCCCCCAGCCGCGCCGTCTCGGAGGGGACGGCCTCGGCGTCGAGGTAGGAGTCCTGCTCCATGTCGACGAAGGACGACGGCTTGCCGTGGTGGAAGCCCAGCCGCGACACCTCCGCGCCCAGCACCGCGTCGATGCACCAGTTGGCGGCGACCCGGGCGCGCGACGGGGCCGAGGGCACCGCGGCCAGGTGGTAGGCGCGGGTGACGCCGAGCGCAGGCAGACCGGTCAGCTCCACCCCGAGCGGGCGGGCGAGCGCATCGTGGCCGCTCAGGTCGACGACCAGGCCCAGGTCGCGGTGGCAGAACTCGGTGGTGGGGCGCCCGAGCAGCGAGGCGACGACGTTGTCCGCCACCGCCGCCCCCTGCCGCTGGGCGTACTGCGCGGTGGGCGGGCAGTAGGCGCTCTCCTCCTTGCTGAGGTCGGGCACTGCCGCGGCGTCGCCGAGGGCGAACACACCGGACTGGCCGCGGGCCGCCATGTCCGCTCCGACCACGAGCCGGCCGCGGTCCAGTTCCGCCCCGAGGGTGGCCATCAGCGGGCTGGGGGTCGTTCCGGCGGTCCACACCAGGGTGCGGCAGGGCAGCACGCGCCCGTCGGTGAGGGTCACCCGGTTCTTGGTGATCTCCTTGGCCGACACGCCGAGCGTGACCTCGATGCCCATCCCGCGCAGCATGTCCAGGGCGCGGTCGCCGAGGTTGGTGCCGAGCTCAGGCAGGATGTGCGGCGCGACATCGACCAGGTGCCAGCGGAGCAGCGACCGCAGCTCCGGGTAGCGGCGGGCCATCTGCTGGGTGAGCCGGGCGAGCGAGGCCGCTGTCTCCACGCCGGTGTAGCCGCCGCCGACCACGATGAACCGGCAGCGCTCCTCCCGCTCGACCGGGTCCGCGGTGGCGTTGGCCAGCTCCAGCTGGGCGAGCACGTGGTCGCGGAGGACGACGGCCTCGGCAAGGTTCTTGTTGCCGAAGGCGAAGTCGCCGAGTCCCGGGATGTCGAACGACCGGGTCAGTGAGCCCGGCGCCAGGACCAGCCGGTCATAGCGCTCGTAGTCGCGCTCGCCGTTGATCTTGTCGATGACGACGGCCTTGGCCGCGGTGTCGACTCCGACGGCGGCGCCGGGCACGAGCCGGGTGCGTGCCAGCACCCGGTGCAGCCCGATCGCGATGGATTGCGGAGTCAGGATGCCCGATGCGACCTGCGGCAGCAGCGGACTGTAGAGCATGTAGTCGTTGGGCGCGACCAGCACGATCTCCGCGGCGCCGCGCGGCACGCGGCGCTCCAGGCGGCGCAGTGCGTGCAGCCCCGCGAACCCCGCGCCGATCACCACGATCTTCGGACGTGCCATGGTCGCTTCCTCCCCCTGGCGCCGGTGCGGCCCCTCGATAGGTCATCTCCAGCGGGCAGCTGCCCTGCTGTGCGCCCTGTTAGTCGGCTGCCCGCCGGCCCACCCGTGAAACGTAGGCAGCACGGCGCGCGCCAACGGCGCGACGCGCCCGGGGGCGACCGCCTCTTGGCCCTGCGTTGGGGCGATGGCGGTCCGCCGCGCCGCACCCGGCGCAGTGCTCTCGGAAATCCCGTTGCTTTAAGTTACGGTTTGATATCGGAACGTCATCACCGCTGATGAGGCGCTTGGTGGCGGACCGTGTGCCCGCGGTGCGCGGGCACAGCACCATCACCCGAGAAACCCGAGAAGGGGACACCATGCATCGTGTCAGCAAGGCGGCGACCGTCGTCCTGATGACCGGCGGACTGGTCTGCGCGGGCTTCGCCTCGGCGTGGGCCGACGAGCAGCCGCTCCCGGACACGGAGCTTGCCGCGGCGGTCGCCCAGGTCTGCAAGGTGGCGCAGGAGGCCGAGAAGCCGGCCGAGCAGCCCGCCGAGCAGCCGGCCGAGCAGCCGGCCGCCGGGGCCGAACAGCCTGCCGAGCAGCCCGCTGAGCAGCCGGCTGAGCAGCCGGCCGCCGAGGCTGAGCAGCCGGCCGAGCAGCCCGCTGAGCAGCCGGCCGCCGAGGCTGAGCAGCCGGCCGAGCAGCCGGCCGCCGAGGCCGAGCAGCCCGCCGCGGAGGCCCAGGAGCTCGACCAGGCCGTGGCCCAGCTCTGCGACGTCGCCAACACCGGCGACGCTGCTGCTGCCGAGGCCACCGGTGTGGCCGAGGGCGCCGAGCCGGCGGCCGAGGCTGTCGAGCCGGCGGCCCCCGGCATCAGCTAAGGGCCGAGCCGCTAGTCAGGGGGGTCGGACCGCGCGGTGTGCGCGGACCGGCCCTTCTCTCGCGCCGGAGCCGGGCCGGTCCCGGCCGCACCGCAGGTGCGGCCAGGTGTCCTGGCGCAGGGCAGCAGGCGCTTCTGGCCCGCGCCGCGGGACCCCGGCCCGCGCCAGGCCGGTCAGCCGGCCGGGAGGGGGCCTTCGAGAAGGGCGCTGCGCGCCATCCGGAAGAGCAGCGCCGCCATCCGGTCCCGGTGCAGGGCGCCGGCGCTGTGCGGGGTGGAGTTGAGCAGACCGAACGCTCCGTGCACAGCGGCGCGCAGCTCCTCCGGTGCAGCTCCCGGGCGCAGCCGGCCGAGCACCTCCACCCACTGCTCGGCGTAGGAGCGCTGCAGCCGGCGGATGCTGCGCCGCTCCGGCTCGGGGACGTTGGCGAGCTCGCGGTCGTGCACCGTGATCAGCGCCGGCTCGCCGAGCGAGAAGTCGATGTGCGCGCGCAGCAGCGCCCCGAGCGCCTCCTCGTCGGTCGCAGCGGCCGCGGTCCGCTCCGCGCCGCCGCGGTGCAGGCGCTCGCTGACGTCGAGCAGCATCGCCGCGAGCAGGGCCTCCTTGCCGGGGAAGTGCCGGTACAGCGCCGGCCCGGTAGTCCCCACCGCCCGGCCCAGGTCCTCGATGGAGGCGCCGTGGTAGCCGCGTGCGGCGAAGAGCTCCGCCGCCGCGGCGAGGATCTCCGCCCGCCGGCCGCCTGCTGCCCGCACCGCCATCGCCGCCTCCGCTGCTGTCCCGCTGCCGTTTCCGGGCCCGCCGTGCCCCTTGGCGCCGGCACCCCTGGACACCTGTGTCCGGCATCACTACGATCAGCCATGTTAGCGATCATTAACATCGAGGGGAACCGATGACGAGGGCATCCGCGCTCCGATCCGCGGTCGACACCGGCAGCGCCGCCTTCACCGCGAACGCCGAGGCCAACCGCACCCTCGCCGAGCAGCTGCGGGAGCGGATCGCCCGCACCGCCCGCGGCGGCTCCGACGCCGCGCGCGACCGCCACACGGGGCGCGGCAAGCTGCTGCCCCGCGAGCGCGTCCGCGCACTGCTCGACCCGGGGTCGCCGTTCCTGGAGCTGTCGCCACTGGCCGGCTGGGGCCTGTACGGCGCTGACGGGCACGACGCACCGGGCGCCGGCATCATCACCGGCATCGGCCGCATCGCCGGGCGCGAGGCGGTCGTCGTCGCCAACGACGCCACCGTCAAGGGCGGCACCTACTTCCCGATGACGGTGAAGAAGCACCTGCGCGCCCAGGAGGTGGCGCTGCAGAACCGGCTGCCGTGCATCTACCTCGTCGATTCGGGCGGCGCCTTCCTGCCGATGCAGGACGACGTGTTCCCCGACCGCGACCACTTCGGCCGCATCTTCTACAACCAGGCGACGATGTCCCGGGAGGGCATCCCGCAGCTCGCCGCGGTCCTCGGCTCGTGCACCGCCGGCGGGGCCTATGTTCCGGCGATGAGCGACGAGGCGGTGATCGTGCGCGAGCAGGGCACGATCTTCCTCGGCGGACCGCCGCTGGTGAAGGCGGCGACCGGCGAAGAGGTCACCGCCGAGGAGCTCGGCGGCGGCGACCTGCACTCCCGCGTGTCCGGGGTGACCGACCACCTCGCCGACGACGACGCCGACGCACTGGACACCCTGCGCCGCATCGCCGCGACGCTCGGTCCGCAGTCGGATCCGGCCTGGGAGCGCGCGGAGTCCGCACCGCCCGCCCGCGACCCCGCCGAACTGGCCGGGATCATCCCGACCGACACCCGCACCCCCTACGACGTGCGCGAGGTGATCGCCCGCACCGTCGACGGCTCGGAGTTCACCGAGTTCAAGGCCGAGTACGGAACGACGCTGGTCACCGGATTCGCCCGGATCCACGGCCACCCGGTGGGCATCATCGCCAACAACGGCATCCTGTTCGCCGAGTCGGCGATGAAGGGCGCCCATTTCATCGAGGTGTGCGACCGGCGGTCGATCCCGCTGGTGTTCCTGCAGAACATCTCGGGGTTCATGGTGGGCCGCGACTACGAGGCGGGCGGCATCGCCAAGCACGGCGCCAAGATGGTGACAGCGGTGGCCTGCGCCCGCGTCCCCAAGTTCACCGTCGTCATCGGCGGCTCGTTCGGCGCCGGCAACTACAGCATGTGCGGCCGCGCCTACTCGCCCCGGTTCCTGTGGATGTGGCCGAACGCCCGCGTGTCGGTGATGGGCGGCGAACAGGCCGCGTCGGTGCTGGCCACAGTGCGCCGGGACGCCCTGGAGGCGCGCGGTGAGGAGTGGCCGGCCGCTGACGAGGAGCGCTTCAAAGACCCGATCCGGCAGCAGTACGAGGAGCAGGGCGAGCCCTACTACTCCACCGCACGGCTGTGGGACGACGGCGTCATCGACCCGGCCGACACCCGCACCGTCCTCGGCCTCGGCCTGTCCGCGGCCCGGCACGCGCCGCTCGACCCGGTCGGCTACGGCGTCTTCCGGATGTGAGCGCCGTGCCCCGCCCGAGCAGCAGACCGCATCCCAGTCCGCGCGCGCCCGCAGTGGCCGCGCACCCGACGAGACGAGGCCGCCGATGACCCTCTCCTCCGCTGGAGAACCGCCCGCCGTCCTGGTCGCCAACCGCGGCGAGATCGCGGTCCGCATCATGCGGACCCTCCGCCGCATGGGCCTGCGCTCGGTCGCCGTCTACGGCGACGGCGACGCCGGCGCCCGGCACGTCCGCGAAGCCGACGCGGCGGTCCGGATCGGCGGCGCCGCGCTCGCCGACAGCTACCTGGACGCGGCGGCCGTCGTCCGCGCCGCCGTGGGGTCGGGCGCCCGCTACGTCCACCCCGGCTACGGCTTCCTCTCGGAGAACGCCGCGTTCGCGCGCGCCTGCGGCGAAGCCGGCCTGGTGTTCGTCGGCCCTCCGCCGGCCGCGATCGAGGCGATGGGCGACAAGATCCGCGCGAAGGACGCGGTCGCCGCGGCCGGCGTTCCGCTGCTGCCCGGGTTCGCCGAGGAGCCGGGGGCGCCGCTGGAAGGCGATGCGCTGGCCGGCGCTGCTGAGCGCACCGGGTATCCGCTGCTGATCAAGCCCTCGGCCGGCGGGGGCGGGAAGGGCATGCGGCTGGTCCGCGCACCCGGCGAGCTGGCCGAGGCGGCGGCCGCGGCGCGCCGCGAGGCCGCCGCGTCCTTCGGCGACCCGACGCTGCTGGTCGAGCGCTATGTAGAGCAGCCGCGCCACATCGAGGTGCAGGTCTTGGCCGACGGGCACGGGACGGTCCTGCACCTGGGCGAGCGCGAGTGCAGCCTGCAGCGGCGCCACCAGAAGATCGTCGAGGAGGCGCCGTCGCCGATGGTCGGCGCAGGGCTGCGCGCCGCGCTGGGTGAGGCGGCGGTCGCGGCGGCGAAGGCGTGCGGCTACGTCGGCGCCGGGACGGTCGAGTTCATCGTGCACGGCGGCGCCGGTCCCGAGGCGGCCGAACCCGAGTACGCCTTCCTGGAGATGAACACCCGGCTGCAGGTGGAGCACCCGGTGACCGAGGAGGTCACCGCGGTCCGCGGCGCGCGCGGCATCGACCTGGTCGAGCTGCAGATGCGCATCGCCGCGGGCGAGCCGCTGCCGTTCGGCCAGGACGACGTCTCCTGGTCCGGCCACGCCGTGGAGTGCCGCGTCTATGCCGAGGACCCCGCCCGGGAGTTCCTGCCCACCGGAGGCCGGGTGCTGCTGCTGTCCGAGCCGTCCGGGGACGGCGTGCGCGTCGACTCGGGACTGGCCGAGGGAGCCGAGATCACCTCGGCCTACGACCCGATGCTCGCCAAGGTGATCGCGTGGGCGCCGGACCGCGCGGCGGCGCTGCACCGCTGCTCGGCGGCGCTCGCCGGATTCACCCTGCTCGGCTGCGGCACCAACACCGCGTTTCTGCGCCGGCTGCTCGCCCACCCGGCGGTTGCGGCGGGCGCGCTGACCACCGGCCTCACCGAGCAGGTGCGCCCCGAGCTGACCGCAGGCGACGGCGAGCCCCCCGCAGCGGTGGCCGCCGCGGCTGCGGTCGACCACCAGCTGGGCCTGGAGCCCGCGGCGGGCAGCGACCCGTTCGCGCTGCCGAGCGGCTGGCGGCCCGGCGGCGGTGCCTGGACGACCTGGCGGCTGCGGGCACCGGGGCGCGACCCGGTCGCCGTGGACGTGCGCCGGCTCGGACCGCCCGAGCCGGCTGCGGCCGGCGCTGAGCGCGAGCAGGACTACGAGGTGTGCGTGGACGGCGGCGCTCCGATCGCCGTGCGCGCGGCGCGCTCCCGCAGCGGGCGCAGCCTGACCGTCGCCGCCGGCGGGCGCACCGAGCGCTACGCGCGCGCCGCCGGCGGGGGCGCACTCTGGATCGGCCGGTCCGGCGCAGCGTGGTCCTTCACCGATGCGCCCCGGGTGGCACCGACCCGCGCAGCCGCCGCCTCCGCGGGCGGCCCGCTGCTCAGCCCGATGCCCGGGACGGTGCTGTCCGTGCCGGTGTCGGTGGGCGATGCGGTGTCCGCGGGCGACCCGGTGGTCGTGGTGGAGGCGATGAAGATGGAGCACACCGTGCGTGCGGCGGCGGAGGGCACCGTCGCCGAACTGCCGGTCCGCGCAGGCGACGCGGTTGCGATGGACGCCGTCCTCGCCGTCGTCGCCCCGCACGGCAGCGCAGCTCCGCAGCCGCAGGAAGCAGGCGCACCCGCACCGCCCTGACCGCACCGACCGCCCTGCACCCCGGGCCGGCGGAGCGGCAGAGCCTGCTGCCGGACCCGGCCCCCGTCCCGCCCGAACCACGATCGGAAGTGACCGCGATGACCGACGGAGCCATTGCCCTGCGGCCCGACGCACTGCCCGAGGAGTACGCCGACCTGCGCGCCAGCGTCGAGGTGTTCGCCCGCGACGAGGTCGCCCCCGTCATCGGCGACCTCTACGAGCGGGGCGAGTTCCCCTACGACATCGTCGCCAAGATGGGCCGGATGGGCCTGTTCGGGTTGCCGTTCCCCGAGGAGCACGGCGGGATGGGCGGTGACTACTTCGCGCTCTGCCTGGCGCTGGAGGAGCTGGCGCGCGCCGACTCCTCGGTCGCCATCACGCTCGAGGCCGGGGTGTCGCTGGGCGCGATGCCGCTGTACCGGTTCGGATCGGCCGAGCAGCGGACGGCGTGGCTGCCGCAGCTCTGCTCGGGCGAAGCGCTCGGCGCGTTCGGCCTCACCGAGCCGGGCGGCGGCTCCGACGCCGGCGCCACCCGCACCACGGCGCGGCTGGACGGCGACTCCTGGGTGATCGACGGCTCCAAGTGCTTCATCACCAACTCCGGTACCGACATCACCGCGCTGGTGACGGTGACCGCGGTGACCGGCCGCAAGCCTGACGGCCGCCCGGAGATCTCGACGATCCTGGTGCCCTCGGGCACGCCCGGCTTCACTGTCGGCCGCGCCTACTCCAAGGTCGGCTGGAACGCCTCGGACACCCGCGAGCTCTCCTTCGACGGCGTGCGGGTGCCGGCCGCGAACCTGGTGGGCGAGCGCGGCCGCGGCTACGCCCAGTTCCTCCGCATCCTGGACGAGGGCCGGATCGCGATCGCCGCGCTCTCAGTCGGGCTGGCTCAGGGCTGCGTCGACGAGAGCCTGCGCTACGCCGCCGAACGGGAGGCGTTCGGCGCCCCGATCGCGACTCGGCAGGCGATCCAGTTCATGATCGCGGAGATGGAGGCGCGCGCCCGCGTCGCCCGGCTCGCCTACTACGACGCGGCGGCCCGGATGCTCTCCGGCGAACCGTTCAAGAAGGAGGCGGCGATCGCCAAGCTCACCGCGTCCGACGCCGCCATGGACAACGCCCGCGCCGCCACCCAGGTCTTCGGCGGCTACGGCTTCATGAACGAGTACCCGGTCGGCCGCTTCTACCGCGACGCCAAGATCCTCG
The DNA here is from genome assembly GCF_054779695.1 of Nocardiopsis coralliicola. NCBI lineage: Bacteria > Bacillati > Actinomycetota > Actinomycetes > Streptosporangiales > Nocardiopsidaceae > Nocardiopsis > Nocardiopsis coralliicola. The sequence continues at coordinate 14,581 of NZ_BAAGXT010000013.1, forward strand.
AAGTCGGCGAGGGAACCTCCGAAGTCCAGAAGATGCTCATCGCCCGCGAACTCGGCATGCCCGCCTGACGGACCGTCCGGCGGGGCGGGCAGCCCGACCGCCCCGCCGGACGGCGCTGGTGCACTGTCCCCGCTCGCGGACCGCTGGGGGTCCGCGGGCTGGCGTCCTGCTCGGCCTCTGACACGGCCGCCGCCCCGGACCGGCTGGCTCCTACCGGCGGTCCGGCCCGCTGGCGTGCGGACACGCCCCTCCCGCGCGGGGGTCAGCGCGGTCGGAGCTCCTTTGCATAGGCGAGCAGGGTCAGGCCGGGGACGGGCGTCCAGTCGCGCTGGGGCAGGCGCGTGTAGCCGAGGGATGCGTAGAGGCGGTGCGCCCCGTGCATCGCCGGCTGTGTGGACAGCACGACGCGCCGGGCACCCGCCGCTGCGGCGTGCTCCTCCAGTGCCGCCATGAGCGCACGGCCGATGCCGCGCCGCTGGGCGCCGGGGTCGACGGCGAACGCGCGCACCTCGGTCTCTGCCGCATCCGCCGCCACTTCACTGCCGGCGTGCCAGGGCTCCAGCATCACCGTGCCCAGCAGGTCGGCGCCGTCGGTGGCGACCAGCACCGTGCCGGGGCCCTCCGTTCCCAGCCGGGCGAGCTCGCCGGCGTAGTCCGGCGCCGAGTCCAGCAGGCTCTGGGCCCCGTAGGCGGCCAGGCGCAGGGCGCCGATGCGCTCGGATTCCCCGGGAAGGGCGCGTCGGATCTCCATGGCGCCAGTGAACCACTCCCCGGTGACAGCCGCGTGCCTCCCTTCCGCAGAGCAGGCCCGCCCTCTCACCGACCGCCGACCGCCGACCGCCGACCGCCGACCGCCGACCGCCGACCGCCGACCGCCGAGCAGGAAACCCGGCGACGCGCCTCCCCGGCTCCCGGACCCGCAGCTACCGGTGAGTAAAGTCGGGACCGCCCAGCGCGGGCGCGGCGCCCCGCGCCGCGGGTGCCCGCCCCGATCCGACGCAGCAAAGGCAGCGCCGTGCTTGCCCCCACTTCCGACCGCTCACCGACCTCTCCGATGGCCTACGACCGCGCCGGTTCCGGCACCCCGGTCGTCCTGCTGCACGGACTCGGGCACCGGCGACAGGCGTGGACCCGGGTCATCCGGGCCCTCGGCCCGGGATTCGACGCAGCAGCCCCCGACCTGCCGGGGTTCGGCGCCACTCCGCCACCGCCGCCCGGCGCGCCCTACGACGTCGCAGCGCTGGCCGACACGGTCGCGGAATGGGCTGACGGCCTCGGCTGGGAGCGCCCGCACCTGGTCGGCAACTCGCTGGGCGGCGCAATCGCCCTGGAGCTGGCGCGCCGCGGCCGGGCCGCGTCGGTCACCCTGTTCTCCCCGGTCGGCTTCGCGGACCCGGGGACGCGCGCCGGCATGTACGCCCTCGCCGCCGGAGCCGGTGCCGCCTCGCGGGTGCCCGCGCACATCCGGCAGGCCGTCGCGGCCAGCCCGCCCGGCCGCTCCCTGGCACGCCGGGCGCTGCGCGGCGACCCGAAGGCGTCCGGCTCCCGCGACCTGGTGTTCGACGCGAGCGTGCTCAACTCGGGGTCGGCGTTCGTACGGCTGATCCCCGAGATCGCCCGGCACCGCTTCAGCGGCCCGGTCCACTGCCCGGTGACCGTCGGCTGGGGCGACCGCGACCGGCTCCTCCGGCCGTCCAACGCCGTCCGCGCCCTGCGGCTCATCCCGCACGCCCGGACCGTGATCCTGCTGGGCTGCGGCCACATCCCGATGGCCGACGCACCCGGCCGGGTAGCCGCCGAAATCCGGCGCACCGCGAACCGGTCCGCCCTCCCCGCCTCGGCAGACGGCCCGATACCCGAGACTTCTCCGCGGATTCTCTGAAACCGCCCGCTTGTCCGGCATGGCCCCGCTAGCGTCACGCCATGCCATCGAACGCACACGAGGTGCCGATCGAGTTCTTCAAGAACCGGCCGAGCCTCGCCCCCCAGCTGCTGCAGGAGTCCTTCGGCTACGAGGTGCCGGAGGACACCACGGCCCTGCTCGCCTCGGAGTCGTGCACGGACGTGCAGCCCAGCGAGTTCCGCGCCGACGGGGTCATCGCCCTCGCCGACAAGGAGAACACCAACAAGCTGGCCGTGGTGCTGGAGGTCCAGCTCGGCACCGACGCCGGAAAGCGGTGGAGCTGGCCGGTCTACCTGGCCACCATCCGGGCCCGCCTGAAGTGCCCGACCGTGCTGGTCGTACTCTGCCCGGCCGCGGCCACGGCCCGCTGGGCCGCCGATCCGATCTGCACCGGCCACCCGGAGTGGGACCTGCGCCCCCTCGTCCTCGGCCCCGACACCGTCCCGGTCGTCACCTCCCCCGCCACCGCCAGGGAGGCCCCGGAACTCTCCGCCCTCTCGGCCATCGTCCACGGCGACCGGGACTTCTCCGTCCTCGACGCCTTCGCCGATGGCATCGGAGACCTGCCCGAAGACACCCTCCGCACTTACACTGGACTCGTGCTCGCCGGCCTCTCCGCGGCGACCGTCGAACGATGGGATGCCAAAGTGACCGACATCGACTTCGTCCACCGCAGCAAGTTCGCCCGCGCCCACGAAGCCATCGGCGAGGCCCGCGGGGAAGCGCGCGGCGAGGCCCGAGGGGAAGCGCGCGGCGAGGCCCGCGGCGAAGCCAAGGCACTCCTGCTCATGCTCAAAGCGCGCCGCATCACCGTCGACCCCGCATCACGCCGCCGCATCACCGACTGCACGGACTCGGCACAGCTCGAAGAGTGGATCCTCCGAGCGAGCACCGTCGAACACGCCGACGAACTCTTCGACGCACGCCCATGACAGACGTCCACCACGAGACCCGCAGCAAGTTCGCCCGCGCCCACGAAGCCATCGGCGAGGCCCGTGGAGAGGCGCGCGGCGAAGCCAAGGCACTCCTGCTCATGCTCAAAGCCCGCGGCATCACCATCGACCCGGACACACGCGACCGGATCGCCCACTGCACCGACATCGAACAGCTCGACCGGGGGATCATCCGCGCCGCAACCGTCCAGCACGCCCGCGAGATCTTCGGTTGACGCGTGCTGCCGCCGGCTACTCCGCGGTGATGCGGATCTTGGACTGGCCGTGCGGGAGTTCGTCCCAGTCGGCCATGAACCGGGCCTGCAGGCCGTGCTTCTCGGCGAGGGAGATGAGGGTCTCGGTGCGGTAGTAGAAGTCCTCGTTGAGGACCTGGTGCTCGCGCCCTTCGGTGCGGTCGAAGGTGAAGTCGAAGAAGCCGCCGGGGGCCAGGATGCGGCCGACGTGGGCGAACGCCTCGTCGATCACGGGCAGCGGCGAGTGCGAGAAGACGCTGTGGGCGTGCACCACGTCGAAGGAGTCCGCGGGCAGGAAGTCGAAGGTGAGGTCCTTCGTCAGCGTCAGGTGCGGCAGCTTCTGCTGCAGCTCCTGGTCGGTGAGCGTGCCCTTGGCCGCGATGAGGATGTCCGGGGAGATGTCGATGCCGTAGTAGTTGCCGGTGTGCAGGTAGTCGATGAAGCGCCAGCCGGCCCGCAGGTTGCCGCAGCCGATGTCGAGCATGCGGTGCTCCGGCTTGAGGCCGTGCTTGACCAGGTAGTCGAACTGCATCTGGCCCAGGGCCAGCCAGCGCTTGCGGCTGCCGCTGCCGACCGCCTGCTTGGGGTCGCGGGCGGTGTCGGAGGCCATCACGGCGCGGTAGTAGGACACGTGGTCGCGGTGCTGCAGCCGCAGCTTCAGGTCCCGGGCCGACCGCTTGAGGTAGGGCGCGATGCGGTCGGGGTGGGCCAGCGCATAGCGGACCTTGTGCACCAGTGAGGAGCGGTTCGCGTTCAGCGAGGCAGCGGTCTTCTTCGGCATCGGAAGGGCACTTTCCATTGCGTCGGTCGTGTCGCGAGCGTACTCTCCCCGCGGCACCGTCGGTAATCCGACGCCCGAGGAGTCCGCGGGGTTCGCCGATCCGACAGACCGCGCTGGCCCGCCCGACGCCCCGCCGACACCCCGCGCGCTAGAACAGCGGCCGCAGCGGCCCGATCACACGCTCGGTGAGCTTCGCCAGCAGCGGCCTCGCCCGCCACTCCGCCGCGCGGAGCTCCTGGGCGTTGCTGCTGTCGTTGGCGAACACCTCCTCCAGGTGGGCAGCCATCCCGTCGTCGAAGATCTCGACGTTGATCTCGTAGTTGCCGGTGAGGCTGAGCCGGTCCACATTGGCGGTGCCGACCGTCGACCAGCGGCCGTCGATCGTGGCGGTCTTGGCGTGCACCATGGCGTTGCGGAACCGCCACAGCGTCACTCCGCCCTGCAGCAGCACCGAGTACAGGCCGCGGGACATCCAGTCGGCGATGACGTGGTTGGACGCCTCGGGCACCAGGACGCGGACGTCCACCCCGCGGTGTGCGGCCGCAACCAGCGCGTCGACGATCTCGCGGTCGGGGATGAAGTACGCCTGCGTGATGTAGATGTGCTTGCGGGCGCGGTCGATCGCGTCGAGGTACATGCCGCGGATCGGGTAGACGAAGAGGTCCGGAACGTTGCGCTGGGCGCGGATCTCCGGCGTCCACGGTGCATCGCCGATCGGCGTGAGGCGGGGCTGGCCGGCGCGCCGGTGCCGGTTCCAGAACTCGCAGAAGGCGTTCTCCAGCTCCCACACCGCGGGCCCTGCCATGCCCAGGTGGGTGTCGCGCCACTCGGTGGCGTAGGAGCGGCCGACGTTGTACCCGCCGACGAAGCCGATCCGGCCGTCCACGGAGAGGATCTTGCGGTGGTCGCGGCCGAGCTTGCGCACGTCCAGCAGGAGCACACCGGGGTGCAGCACGGGATAGCGGAGCACGTCCACGGTGGGCGGGAAGCGGAAGAACGCCCGCGGCACCACGAGGTTGGCGAAGCCGTCGTAGACGACGTAGACCTCGACGCCGCGCTCAGCCGCCGCGATGAGCTCCCGTTTGAAGGCGCGGCCGGTCTGGTCGCCCTTGACGATGTAGGACTCGAAGAGGATCCGGGTGCGGGCGCCGCGGATCGCGTCCAGCATGTCGGCGTAGAGGTCCTCGCCGTAGGTGTAGGTGGTGACCAGGCTGTCCCCCACCGCGAGCTCCTTGGGCGGAGTCCGCGGGAACCGGGCGCGCTTGGGCCGCACCCGCTTGCGCCACAGGTCGATGCCGATGAGCCCGAGGATGGCGGCCAGTTGGGCCGAGCCCAGGGCGATCACCGCCCGCTTGACGGCGGTGAGGATGGTGGTTCTTCGTAGCATTCCGTCGTCTCCGGTCCGCCGGGGGCCCGACACCCGCCGGACGCCCACCACGCTACCGTTCGGGGGCCGCGGGGCCGCGCAGCACGACACGCCCGTGTCCCCGCCGGCCGGACGGGGCACGGGCGCGCCGGAGCAGCCCTCAGCGGTGTTCGCGCACCGCCTCGGTGATCTCGCGGACCGCCTCATCGATCGGGACGCCGTTCTTCTGCGAACCGTCGCGGTAGCGGAACGAGACGGCGCCCTTGCCGGCGTCGTCGTCCCCCGCCAGCAGCATGAACGGCACCTTCTGCTTCTGCGCGGTGCGGATCTTCTTCTGCATGCGCTCGTCGCCGGCGTCGACCTCGGCGCGGATGCCCTGGGCGCGCAGCCGGTCCGCGACCTCCTGCAGGTAGGGCGCGTGCTCGTCGGCGATGGGGATGCCGACGGCCTGCACCGGGGCGAGCCAGGCCGGGAAGGCGCCGGCGTAGTGCTCCAGCAGCACCGCGAAGAACCGCTCGATGGAGCCGAAGAGCGCCCGGTGGATCACGACCGGCCGCTGGCGGGTGCCGTCCGCGGCGGTGTAGGTGAGGTCGAAGCGCTCCGGCATGTTGAAGTCCACCTGGATGGTGGACATCTGCCAGGTGCGCCCGATGGCGTCCCGGGCCTGCACGGAGATCTTGGGCCCGTAGAAGGCCGCACCGCCGGGGTCCATGACCAGGTCGAGGCCCTGCTTCTCGGCGGCCTGGCGCAGGATGGCGGTGGACTCCTCCCAGACCTCGTCGGTGCCGACGTACTTCTCCGGGTCCTTGGTGGACAGCTCCAGGTAGAAGTCGTCCAGGCCGTAGTCGCGGAGCAGGTCCAGCACGAAGGTCAGCAGCGAGTCGAGCTCGTCCGCCATCTGCTCGCGGGTGCAGTAGATGTGCGAGTCGTCCTGGGTGAAGCCGCGGGCGCGGGTCAGGCCGTGCACCACTCCGGACTTCTCGTACCGGTAGACCGTGCCGAACTCGAACAGGCGCATCGGCAGCTCCCGGTAGGAGCGTCCGCGTGCGTCGTAGATCAGGTGGTGCATCGGGCAGTTCATCGGCTTGAGGTAGTAGTCCACCCCGCCGTCGAGCTGCATGGGCGGGTACATGCCGTCGGCGTACCAGTCGAGGTGGCCGGACTTCTCGAACAGCTTGGCCTTGGTGGCGTGCGGCGTGTAGACGAACTCGTAGCCGGCCTGCTCGTGGCGCTTGCGCGAGTAGTCCTCCATCTCCCGGCGGACGACGCCGCCCTTGGGGTGGAAGACGGCGAGGCCGGAGCCGATCTCCTCGGGGATGGAGAACAGGTCGAGCTCGGCGCCGAGCCGCCGGTGGTCGCGCTTCTCGGCCTCCTCGAGGAAGGCGAGGTAGGACTTGAGCGCGTCCTTGGACTCCCAGGCGGTGCCGTAGATCCGCTGCAGCTGCGGGTTGGTCTCCTTGCCGCGCCAGTAGGCGGCGGCGCTGCGCATCAGCGTGAACGCCGGGACGGCCTTGGTGGTCGGCAGGTGCGGGCCGCGGCAGAGGTCCTTCCAGCAGAGCTCGCCGGTGCGCGGGTGCAGGTTGTCGTAGATGGTCAGGCCGCCGTCGCCGACCTCGACCGAGGCGCCCTCCGCGGCCTCGCCGCCCTGGCCGCCCTTGAGCTCGATCAGCTCCAGCTTGTAGGGCTCGGTGGCGAGCTCGGCCCGGGCCCCCTCATCGGTGACGTCGCGCCGCTCGAAGCGCTGGCCCTGCTTGACGATCTGCTGCATCCGCTTCTCGATCGCCTTGAGGTCGGCTGGGGTGAACGGCTCGGCGACGTCGAAGTCGTAGTAGAAGCCGTTCTCGACGGGCGGGCCGATGCCGAGCTTGGCCTCGGGGTAGAGCTCCTGGACGGCCTGGGCCAGGATGTGCGCGGTCGAGTGGCGCAGGATGGCGCGCCCCTCTTCGGAGCCCACCTCGATGGGCTCGACGGCGTCGCCGTCGGCCAGTTCACGGGCCAGGTCGCGCGGCTCACCGTTGACGCGCGCGGCGATCACCGTGCGGCCGTCGGCTTCCAGCGCCTGTCCCGCCGTCGTGCCGGCCGCCACCGCACGCTCGGTTCCGGCGAGGGTGATCTGCAGCTCGGGCTGGGCGGACACGGGGACTCCTCATCGCTTCGGGATCGTCTGCGGGGTGCGCACGGAAGACGGCGCAGGCGGGCCGTATTCCGGCGCCGCCTGCCCCGATGCTATCGGCTGGGCGGTCCGCGCCGCCCGTTTGCGGCGCAGCCCGCCCGGCCCGGCGCGGGTCCCTCCCCCGCGGGCGGCCGAGGGTCGGCCGGGCGCCGCCCAGGCCGCCGGCGCCGCGGGTAGATACGCGGGCGCGGCGCGGGTATGCAGACGGCTGAACGGACGTCTCAGCCGCGGCAGCGGCACGGGGGGCAGCGCGTGCGCATCGTGATCGTCGGAGCCGGCATCGCCGGACTCACTGCAGCGGCGGCGCTGGCCAGAGCGGGCCGCGCGTGCGTCCTCGTCGACCAGGCGCCGTATCCGGACACGATCGCATCGGGGGTTCGACTCGGCCCCAATTCCACGCGGCTGCTGACCGGCATCGGCCTGCGCCGGGAGCTGGCTGCGGCATCGGTGCGGCCGGAGGAGCGCGACGTCCGCGACGGCGCCAGCGGCCGGCTGCTGCACCGCACCCGGCTCGGCGCGGCAGCCGCGGAGCGGTTCGGGGCCCCCGAGCTCACCCTGCTCCGCCCCCGCCTGCACGCGCTGCTGCGGGAGGCCGTGCCGCGCTCGGCGGTCCAGCAGGGCCGCTATGTCACCGACATCCTGGAGAACAGCGACGAGGTGGAGGTGCGCTGCTCCGACGGGCACGTGCTGCACGGCGACGTGGTGGTCGCCGCCGACGGCGTCCATTCACTGCTGCGGCCGCTGCTCCGCAGCGCGGAAGCGCGCCCCCTCGACCTCGCGGTCTACCGCGGTGTGGTGCCCGCACCGGCGGTTGCCGCAGCAGCGGCTGGTCCGCCGCGGATCAGCGTGTGGCTCGGGCCGGGCGGGACCGCCACCGTGCAGCCCGCAGCGGACGGGGCGGCCGCGGTCTCGGCGACCCTGCTGCCGCCGGGTGCGCCGGCGGACCGGTGGAGCGCGGACGGGCGCGCCGCCGAGCTGTACGGCCGGCTGAGCGGCTGGCATCCGGACCTGCTCTCGGTGGTGCAGCGGGTCGAGCAGGTCGGCCGCTGGGACCTGAGCGAGCGGCCGGCGGTGGAGGCGTGGACCGGTGGCCGCGTCGTCCTGATCGGCGACGCCGCCCACCCGATGCTGCCGCACATTTCGCGCGGCGTGGACCAGGCGGTCGAGGACGGCGCGGTCCTGGCGCAGTTCCTGCTCCGCGCCGACGCGCTCAGCGCGGGCCGCGCCCTCTCGGCCTTCTCCCGCGCCCGCGCTGAGCGCGTGCGGCGCGTGCAGGGCCTGGGGTTCGACACCCTCCCGGCCGCGGCCCCCGGCACGGGCCTCTCCCCGGAGGAGCGGGCCCGCCGGCTCTGCGCCATCGAGGAGGCCGCAGCGGAGTGGATCCACCCGTTCGACGCGGCCGCCGACGCGGCGCGCCGGATCACGGCACTGCGGGCACACCGCTGAACACGGCGCAGAGCAGGGGCGCAGCGGCGGCACGGACGCCCGATCGGCAACGTCAGCGTTTCGGACCGTATACCCGACCTTGATGCGACCGATATCCTGTCGGGCATGACTCAGGCCCCACCCACCGGTCTTGACGCACCGGATCCGGAGCCGGGCAGCGGTCCCGAGGTCCCCACGGACGCGGCGGCACCGCGACAGAGGGCCGGCCCGCGCGGGCGCCGCGCCTGGCGCCGGACGCGCGTCCGCATGCGGCTGTGGCGGCGCGCCATGCATGCCCACCCCGTCCTGCACGCGACCTGGCGGACCGCGGTGGCCGTCGTCGGCGGAGCGGTGCTGACGGCCGGCCTGATCATGAGCATCACGCCCGGTCCGGGCATTGCGGCGATCATCCTCGGCCTGGCCATCCTGTCGACCGAGTTCGGCTGGGCGCACGGCCTGCTGCGGCGGGCCCGCACCTACGCGGTCAAGGGCAAGGAGAAGGCCCTGGCGATCGAGCGGCAGCGCCGGGAGCGCCGGGCCGCCCGCCGCGAACGGCGCCGGCAGCGCAGCGGATATCGGCCCGGCTCTTAACTACGGGTGACCGGGGGCAGCGCCGGCGACTGAAAGCGGCCACCGGGGGCTGCACTGTTGCGCAGTTCACGGGGGTCTGTCCGAACCGGATCGCACGGGCGCACGTCGGAGTGGTCGCAGGGGGTGAGCAGCGGCCGCACAGCGCAGCGGGGCGGAGGACCGGACCGCGACTGCGGACTGGCCGAATCCCCATGAAAAAAGGCCGACTCCGCAGAACGAAGCCGACCTGAAACCAGGGTGGGCGATACTGGACTCGAACCAGTGACCTCGTCGGTGTGAACGACGCGCTCTAGCCAACTGAGCTAATCGCCCTGGTGTCTCCCGCTCTCCCGGCGGGGCGAACATGTAGAACTCTAGCGCATCCGGCGGGGTGCTCGCGCAACCCGCGCCCCCGGCGGTCCGGCGAGGTGTGTGACTGAGGTCTCACCAAGGACGCGGTCGCCTCGTTCAGGATCGCGCAAAACGTGAATCCCCTTCAGTAAAGGGGATGTGAACGACGGCCGACGAGCGGGTCACCGGGCTGCCCCAAGCTGGGTGACGCGGGACACATATGAACCGGAAATTACTGGTTTCCGCAGCTCATTACAGTGACGAAGGATCGGTGAGACTCCGCTTGGGCGCAGCTTGGCGATCCCTTAGCGAAAAGTCCCGCGAGCACGCGTCATGGAAAGCGGCCCACCGCCGTGGAGCGGGTGAGACGGCAGCGATCCTTGCCCCGCGGGGCCGGACGAGAAAAGGTTTGGCGAACATGAACAGCAGCGGCACCACGGCCAGCGCCGAGCTCGGCCTGCAGCTCCTGGTCCCGGAGCGTACGTCGGTCCCCCTCGTCGCGCGGATCGACTACACCGCCGATGACCCGTACGCGATCAAGGTGGCCTTCCACACCGGCGAGGACGAGCCGGTCGAATGGATCTTCGCCCGCGAACTCCTGACCGTCGGCATCGTGCGCCCGGTCGGCGAGGGCGACGTCCAGGTCTGGCCCGCCAAGGACGGCGACGAGCGCACCGTCAACATCGCACTGTCCTCGCCGTTCGGCCACGCGGAGTTCGACGCTCCCGTCGCGCCGCTGGCGGAGTTCCTGCACCGCACCTACGAGATCGTGCCGGCGGGCGAAGAGGGCGGCCACGTCGACCTCGACGCCGAGATCGAGCGCCACCTCTACTCCTGAACCGCCGCGGCGGCGCGCCCCCGGAAGCAACGGGAGCGCCTCCGGTCGCGCATGCCCCGGCCCCAGCAGAGTGATCGCACATGTACTGAAAGTGGTTTACCCGGCGCAGAGCAGAGCAAAACAGCGCGAACCGAAGATTCCCTGAAAAGTACGGCGAGCCCTCTGCCACCACCGCGTAAGCCGTCTCTGCGGCGAAAACGGCGGTGCTGCGCCCCAGTCCGGGGCGCAGCACCGCCGTTTTCGCTGTTCCGTCCGTGCCGCCGGCGCCGCACGCGCGGCGTGCCGGACGCGGCAGGCGCGGCACCGCCTTCAGGAGGCCGGCCGGGCGCTGCCGGTCACGGGTCGAGGTCGGAGGCGGAGCGCTCGGCAAAGACCTCCATGGCCTTCCGGGTGACCGGTCCGGGAACGGCCGGAACGGCGCGGCCGTCGACCGAGCGGATCGGCTGCACGTCGCGCCCCGTCGAGGTGAGGAACACTTCGGACGCCTCGTCCAGCGCCGACATCGGCACCGCGGCCTCCTCCCCGCCGGCCCACTCCAGCACCAGCTCCCGGGTGATCCCCGCGAGCGGGCCGGACTCCAGCTCCGGGGTCAGCAGCCGCCCGCCGACCACCGCGAAGATGTTGCTTCCGGTGCCCTCGCACAGGTCGCCGCGGGTGTTGGCGAAGACGGCCTCGTCCGCGCCGCGCGCCTTGGCGAAGGCGAGGGCGCGGACGTTGTCGGCATAGGACGTCGTCTTGAGTCCGGTCAGCGCCCCGTTCTCATTGCGCGTCCAGGGCACGACCGCGACCGCGGACGACGGCGCGGACGGGGTGAACGGCGCGAGCGCCACCAGGTAGGTGGCCTCGGCGGAGTCCCGGTCGGAGCTGAGCGGCCCCGGGCCGCCGGTCACGGTGATCCGGATCCGGCTGGGGCCGATGTCGGGGTTGGCGTCGACCGCCGCCCGCACACCGTCCGCGATCAGGTCCAGGTCGGGCTCCGGCAGGCCGAGCCCCACCGCTGAGCGGCCCAGCCGGCGCAGATGGCGGGAGAGCGCGAACGGCTGTCCGCCGATGCCCTTCACCGTCTCGAAGACGCCGTCGCCCACGGTGATCCCGTGGTCCAGCGCGGGAATCCGCGCCTCCTGGGAATCGACGACTTCGCCGCGGCCGTGCCCGGCCCCCGCGATCCACACGCGCATCGCTCTCACCTCAGACGTTCATCGGCGGTCATTGGCCACACCGCCGGTCGGGACCGATCCTGCCACGCGCATCCGGCGGGGCGGCGGCCCGGCCGTCCTGCGGCGCCGAGCGTGACGAGAAGCACTCGGCGAAGGCGCTCGCAGAGCAGACGCGGCGGCGGGGTGCGCGGCGGGGGGCGCTGCGGCGCGTTCGCGACACGGCCCCGCCCGGCCTCGACGGCCCGTCCCAGCAGCCCGCGTTTCAGCCCATCGGGGCGGAACCCACGCAATACCCGTGTCCGGCATCGGCCGCAGGGAAGGGCCCCACCTGCCGGGCCGGGTCCGTCACTGCTGGCAGTTCCGCCATGACCGGAGGCCGGCCGGGCCCCGCAGACCCGGGTCCCTCGGCGGAATCCGGACGGCACGGGTTACGAATGGCTATCATCTGGGCAACGCTTACGGGGATTGCTCCCGCGGATCCCCGCTACATGCCCGGGAGCCGGCCCCGCCCCACCGACGACAGATCTAGAGAGTCATGACCATACGGAGCACCGCCCCCGGCGAACTGAGCTGGCTGCTAGACGACCTGCTCACGCGGGCCCAGGGCACCCGGCACGCGATCGTGCTGTCCACCGACGGCCTGCTGATGGCCTCCTCCAGCGGGCTGGAACGGCCCGCGGCCGAATCCCTCTCGGCCATCGCGTCCGGGCTGCACAGCCTTGCGGGCGGAGCGAGCCGCCAGTTCAGCGCCGGCAGCATCCGGCAGAGCATCATCGAGATGGACGGGGCATTCCTGTTCGTTGCCGCGGCCGGCGAGGGCGCGTGTATGGCGCTGCTCTCCGACACCGACAGCGACGTCGGCCTGATCGCCTATGAGATGAACAAGGTGATCCAGCGGGTCGGCCAGTACCTTTCGGCGCCGCCGCGCCCCGACGTCCCCGTCTCCACGTCCACCGAGGGCTGACGCGAACCCGCTGCGCCCGCCAGGCGCGGACAGCGGAAACGGGGCCGGACTGCGGGGCTTGCCTGCGGGCCCGGGCGCCTTCCCGTGCACGGGAGGTCCCCGGGCCGGCGCGGCGCTGCCCGGCGCCGCTTCCGGCGGATCCGGAGGTCCGCGGGCAGCCCGAGCGGGAATCGTTTCGCACTCACGCCGAAATTCCGCTAGAGTTCAGGCATCGCAGCGGACACGGCGGACCCCACCGGGCGGCCGGAAGTCCACTGAGATGCGGACGTGGCTCAGCTGGTAGAGCATCACCTTGCCAAGGTGAGGGTCGCGGGTTCGAATCCCGTCGTCCGCTCGAGGCCGCTTCGGCGGCCCGCCGCACCGGATCCCTGGGGAACCGGTGCACCCCTGGATCCCGGAGCAGCGCTCCGGTATCACGCGGACGTGGCTCAGCTGGTAGAGCATCACCTTGCCAAGGTGAGGGTCGCGGGTTCGAATCCCGTCGTCCGCTCGGAGATCAGGCGGCTTCTGGCCCGCGGCGGAGTGGCCGAGTGGCTTAGGCAAGGGACTGCAAATCCCTGTACACGGGTTCGATTCCCGTCTCCGCCTCGCATTCCCACTTACCCGGGCGGTTAGCTCAGTTGGTTAGAGCGCTACCTTGACACGGTAGAGGTCACAGGTTCGAATCCTGTATCGCCCACCAGTTTCCCTGCAGGTCAGAGGGTTATCTGACGATAACGACGAAGATGACTATCCCGCCTTGGGAGATCATCTTCTTAGCGGGATCCTCCGGGATCCCGCTCTCCGCGGTAGTGCTCTTCACACCCTGGCACCAAAGCCAAGCTCCTGACGGGTGAGCCTTGCCTACTCCCCCACCACCGGGTTCTCCAGCACGCTGAGCACACGCCACTCCATCTCCCGTGTGACGCGTTTATAGACCCGATCCACCCTTCATCCGGTCCCCCCAACCAGGCAGCATGCGCAACTCCGGGGCCCCGCGTGCGCGGGGAGCACGCACAGCGCCGCAACACCCCCGACCCAGCCGAGGGGCCATCCCCGCGCGCGCGGGGAGCACTCAAGTACAACTACCCGGACGCCGGGTACACCGGGACCATCCCCGCGTGCGCGGGGAGCACTCGGCGTGACTGAGCACTGCGGTGGCGAGGCCGGGACCATCCCCGCGTGCGCGGGGAGCACTGATCGCCATCGCCCAGCGCCAGGTGCGTCCGGGGACCATCCCCGCGTGCGCGGGGAGCACACTGGATGACCTGCTCCTTTATGAGCGGCAGAGGCCGTTTTCATTCACTTCTAGAAAAAACGGCACAACACCCATAACGAACATTCGACTCAACGGTTCCCGAAACGGCGGCGCTTGGATGCCTTGCTCCAACGGAAGCTACACGTTCTTCGGGAGCACCCGAGCGGACCCCGCGGCGGGGCGGCGGTCCCGGGTCCGGCGGGTAACCGCGACCAGCCAGCGCCGAACCGCTGGGGGAGCTCGCCGGTAGGTGCCCGTTCCTGGGGCCGAGCGGGCCTGCCCGGAAGCACCGCGGCCATGCCCGCGCCCCGCCTCTCCCGCTTCCGGGGGCGAGTGGTGAACCAGTGCTACAGGGGCTGGTCGTCGACCTTGATGTCCCAGCTGACGTCGTCCCCGTTGACCTCGGTCACGGTGATGGTCACGCCGTAGAGGGTCCCGTCGCCCTGGAAGTTGCAGCGGATCTCGGTGCCGACCTCCGCGCGCAGGCCCTGGGAGCAGGAGAAGTCCTCCGGAGTCTGGCCGACCTCGGCTTCCAGTGCGGCCGCAGACTGCTCCGCGACGTCTTCGGCGGCCACCACGCCCTCGGTCGCCGTGCCGGTGTTGCCCCCGGGGGCGGGCTCGCCCGCTTCCTCGGCGCCGCCGCCGGCCGCACTGTCCCCAGCCGGCTCGTCGTCGACCTCGATGTCCCAGTTGACGTCCTGTCCGGCCACCTCGGTCACCGTGATGGTCACGCCCATAGTGTCGCCGCCGCTGGCGAGCTCGCAGCGGATCTCGGCCCCGACTTCGGCCGGAAGGTCGTCGGCGCAGGTGAAATCGTCCGGGGTCTGGCCGACCTGCTCGGCCAGCATCGCGCTGGAGCGCTCGGCAACCTGATCGGCGTCGACCGCGCCGGAGCCGCCGAAACTGAAGGAGCAGCCGGCGGCGAAGAAGAGCGGCAGCACCCCCAGAGCCGTTCCGGTGGTGATTCGGTGACCTCGGGTCTGCCGCATTGCGGGCTCCTCACAGCGTTGAGTGGGCTACGTCCAACAGACCCGCCCGCCCGGCAGCGCGTTCCCCATCTGCACGTTTCGCGATGATTCCGTATCCTTACGGCGACCTTGCCGCTTTTGCCCGCATCGCTCCCGGATCCGGAACGCGCAGTGGGATTCCAGCGCGGAATCCCCGGCACTCGGGCGGCGTTGGAGGTCGCACGATGAACTATGCGGCGGAGTTGTCCGGGGCCGGGCGGCGCGCGGCGGAACAGCGGATCCGCCGGGCCCGCGCTGAGGCCGAAGCGCTGGCAGAGACGCTGCAGCGCGAGTGGAACGGCGTCGTCGACGCGGCCGCGTCTGCGGCCAACGACGACGAGCACGACCCCGAGGGCCCGGGGATCGCCTATGAGCGCGAGCGGGTCGCGGCACTGCGCGCCCATGTGCGGTCCGAGCTCGCCGCCCTCGATCTGGCCGCCGAACGGCTGCGCGCGGGCACGTACACGACCTGCGAGGTCTGCGGCGGCCCCATCGCCGCGGCGCGCCTCGAAGCGCGCCCCACCGCCCGGACCTGCATCGGCTGCGCGTCGTCCGCCCGGTAGGAGCGCCGCCGCCAGTGATCTGCCCGGCGCCGGCTGCGGTCCGAAGAGCGGTCCGGAGAGCGGTGCGGACCGGCCGGGCCGGAGGTCAGAGGGAGCGCAGGCCGCGGTCGGTGAAGGCGATCAGCCATTCGAAGCTCGCGTCGACGTCGGTACTCCACTGGAAGCCGCGCTGCCCCTCCAGGGTGGCGAAGCCGTGGAAGAGGCTGCGGAGCAGGCGCAGGGCGTGGTCGCGGTCGTCCGGGCCGACGCCGTAGCCGCGCAGGATCGCGGTGAACGTGTCGAGCCAGCGCAGGCTCGGCGCGGCGAGCGGGTCGTCGGGGCCCTCGGGCTCCCGGCCGATGGTGGCCGCATACCGGCCGGGGTGCTCCACGGCGAAGGCGCGGAAGGCGTGCGCTGCGGCGGCCAGCGCGTCGCGGCCCGCACGGCCCTGGATGGCGGCGCCCATGGCGTCGGCCGCCTGGCCCATCGCCAAGGCGGCGATGCCGCGCAGCAGCTCGTCCTGCCCGGCGACGTGCTTGTACAGCGACGGCGCGCGCACGCCCAGCCGCTGCGCGAGCCGTCCCATGGTGAGGCCGGCCAGGCCCGTCTCGTCGGCCAGATCCGCGCCCGCCGCCACCACGGCTGCGGTGTCCAGTCCCGCCCTAGGCACCGGGGACCTCCGCGCGGAGGAAGCCGAGCAGGACTGCGGCGACCTGCTCGGGGAACTGGTCGTGCGGGTAGTGCCCGGCGCCCTCGACCAGTTCGAGGCGGCCGAGGCCGTCCGGCAGCGCAGCCACGACCGCGGCGCCCTCGGCGGCCGGGTCGGCCCAGTCCGGGTCGAGTGTGCCCATGATGACCAGGACCGGGGAGCGGACGCCGCCCAGGCGCGCGCCGGCGTCGGCGGGCGCGGTGGCGCCCATGCCCTTGAGCGCGGCCATCCGGCCGGGTTCGCGCAGCAGCGCGCCGATGCGGTCGAGGCGCTCGGCCCAGTCGGCCGGCTTGGGGCCGGGGTAGGCGGCCTCCAGGTAGGACTGCCACATCCGCACGCTGCCCAGGCCGACTGCGCCGAGCAGGCGGACCATGCCGCGCCGGACGCGCGCCGACTTCAGCGCGCCGAGCCCCACCGACTGCGCCCGGGTGAACGGTGCGATCTCCACGACCGCGGTGACCAGGTCGGGCGATTCGGCGGCGGCGATGGTGGCCGCTCCGCCGGAGATGGAGTGGCCGACCAGGACGGCCGGCCCGCCCAGGTGGCGGATGACGGCGAGCAGGTCGCCGGCGATGGCGGTGCGGCTCCAGTCGGTCCAGCCGGTGCTGGATTCGCCCGCGCCGCGCAGGTCGACCGCCGCGACCCGGTAGCCGGCCCGGACCAGGTCCGGGGTGAGCGCCCGGTAGGCGGCGCGGTGGTCGCCCATGCCGTGGGCGAGGACGATGAGCGGCCCTTCGCCCTGCACCTCATAGGCGATGGTCCCGCCGTCGACGGCGAGGAATTCGGTCATGGCAGCCTCCATGGCTAATCTCTATAGCTTTAAGCTAATGTTGTTAGCCAATGGCGTCAAGCCCGGTCCGGGAAGCCGACCCTGCAGCACTGCTGTGCACTGTGCACGCCTCCGGCCGCCCGCAGGCGCGGCCCCGGGCACGCCGGCCCGGCGGTCAGCCGGCGGGGTACTGGAACCGGTACCACTGCGGCGCGGTGCGGTCCATCGGCCAGCCCATGCCCTCGGTGCTGGCCGCTTCGGTGCGGGTGAGCTCCCAGTCCGGGAAGCCGGCGGCCACCTCCTCCGGCGATGCCCCCTCGACCATCCGGCGGTATTTGGAGTCGCCGAAGGCGAGCAGGAGGAGGACGGCTCCCGGCTCGGCGAGGGCGGTCACACCGCGCCCTTCGGCCGTGCGCTGCTCCGGACCGAGTCCCTGGAAGCAGCCGCAGTCGAGGAAGAGGGAGAAGGAGCCCAGCCCTTCCGACTCCAGCCGGGTCACGTCGGCCACGCGGAAGTCGGCTCCGCCGGCCGACTCCGCCTCGCTCACCGCCTGCGGCACGGCGTCGATCCCGACGGCGTCCCAGCCGCGCCGGGCGAGTTCGCGGGTGAACCGCCCGCGCCCGCAGCCCAGGTCGAGCGCCCGGCCGGCCGGCGGCTGCTCCCCCGCCTCGCGGTCGAGCAGCCGCCCGAACTGCGCCAGAGCCACCGGCCCGTACCGCTCCCACGGCGTGTATCCGAGCCGGTACATCCATCCGTATTTGCCCATGCCCCCAACCTAAGCGCGCCCGGCCGGGGCGCCCCGCCGCCCCGGGAAACGCGGGGCCGGCGGGGCGCCCGGACCGGGCGCGCGGTGGAGCTAGGGAGCGAGCCGCACGGGGAGGCTGGCCGGGCGGCGGATCATGAAGCTGGGGAGGGCCGGGATGTCGCCGGCGACCTCCATCTCCGGGAAGCGCCCGAAGAGCCCGGAGAGGGCGGTCTCCAGCTCCACCCGGGCGAGGTGGACGCCGAGGCAGTAGTGGGCGCCGTGGCCGAAGGCGAGGTGGCCCTTGGGGTTGCGGGTGAGGTCGAAGTCCTCGGGGTCGGACCAGCGCTCCGGGTCCAGGGCGGCCGCGGTGTAGCCGAGCAGGATGCCGGCGCCCCGGGGCAGGGGCGTGCCGCAGAGGTCGACCTCGCGGGTGGTGAAGAGGATCGGCAGGGTGGCCACTGAGCTGTACCGGCGCAGGCACTCCTCGACCGCCTGGGGCCACGGCACCTCGCCCGAGGTCGCGAGCGCGCGCTGGCCGGGATGGGACAGCAGGGCGCCGGCGGCGTTGAGGAGGGCCCCGAGCGTGGTGTCGAAGCCGGCGACGATGAGGAGATAGCAGGTGTCGACGGCATCGCGCCGGGAGATGCTGCCGTCCCGCTGCGCGTCGGCGAGCAGGGAGACCAGGTCGTCGCCCGACCCGGCGGGGCGGGCGTCGATGATGGCGCCCATGTACTCGCGCGCCTCGTCGTGCACGCCCGGATCGCTCAGCGCGAAGGCGCGGGTGGTGATGTCGGTGAAGCGGTCCGCGTGCGTGCCGTCCAGGCCGAAGAGGTCGAGGAAGACCTCCACCGTGAGCGACCAGGCGAAGTCGAGCAGATCGGCCTCGGGGCCGCTGGCCGCCATCTCCTCCAGCAGCCGGTCCGTGATCGCCTCGATCTGCCCGCGCCGCCGCTTGGCCGCGGCAGGGGTGAAGGCCGGCCGCAGCAGGCGGCGGATCTCCTCGTGCTCGGTGCCGTTGATCGCCAGCAGGCTGCGCAGGTCGGCGACGAGCGCAACCAGCGGATGGCTGCGGTCGACCGCGCCCTCCTGCAGCGCGGGCCAGTTCTCCCCGCCGCGCAGGAAGGTGCCGGAGGTGTCGCCGAGCACGGTGCGCAGGGCATCGTCGCCGCAGGCGGCGTAGAGCTCCAGGCCGGCTAGATCAACCTCAGCCACTTGGCCAGCCGCTCGAAGGCGCCGGGTGTTCTCTTCGGGGTCGTCGAGGGTGAGTCGGATGCGCTCGGCTGTTTGGGGGACGGACTCCACTGCTCCTCCTGTGCTGGGTCGGGCGGAGAGAGGGGGCGGACGGGGGTGAACTCGACCGGGAGCGCGCTCTGCCCGGCGATCACCGGGGAGGCGCGGCGCTCCACCTCGACCTGGCGCAGGCGCAGATCGGGCAGGCGGCGCTGCAGCCTCTCCACGCCGGTCTGCGCGGTCGACAGGGCGATGTTCCGGGCGAGCTGGGGGCAGCCGTGCGGCCCCATGCCGAAGACGGCGTAGGAGCGGTTGGAGGCCGGCATCTCCGTGGTGCGCAGCAGGTGGCGCTGGGCCGCGCCGAAGCCCATGACCAGGCAGTCGCCGCGGCGCAGCTGGTAGCCGCCCACCGTGGTGCCCTCCTCGGTGGGGAACCGGCCGACCAGCGTCTCCAGCGGCGGGTGGTGCCACAGGCCGTGGTTGAGCGTCTCGCTAATCAGCCAGGTGGACCCCACCATCTGCAGCCGCGCCGAGCCCAGCAGCCCGGACAGGGTGTTGGCGATGGCGTAGGCGATCGGGTCGTGCGCCGCGGCCATGATCAGCATCAGCTGGTCGCAGATCTCCTCGTCGTCCAGCCCGCGCTGGGCCATGCCGCTGGTGATGTCGTGCCCGGGGGCCCGGCGGCAGCGCACGGAGTGGTCGTTGAGGATGTCCCGCAGTTCGCGGTGTGCGTGCCCGGCGTCGGACTGGCCGTCCCAGAGCCGCTGCATGGCCATGCCGACCCGGATGCCGGTGCGCTGGTCCATCCCGAACAGCCGGCAGAGCACCAGCAGCGGCAGCACGCTGGCGTACTCGGCGACCAGGTCGGCCTCGCCGCGGGTGCAGAACCAGTCGATGACGGTGTCGGCGGTCTCGGTGACTTCGCGGCTGACCCGGCTCAGCGTCACTTCTTCCAGCGCGCCGGTCAGGGCCGAGCGCAGCCGCACGTGCTCGGCGCCGTCCACGCTCAGCGCGTTCCGGCGCGGCGGGTAGAGCGCCTTGAGCGGACTGGCGTCCGGGATGGTGCCGTCCCAGAAGTCCCGCCACGCCCTCGGGTCGCGGGCGAACCTCCGCTCGTCCTTGAGGACCTCGTGCAGGACGCTCATGCTGATCATGAGCCACCCGCTGACGCCCTTCTCCATCTCGACGGGGATGAGCCCGCGCCGGAAGTGCTCCTCGTCCAAGCCGTCCACGAAGGTGGGGAGGTCGAGGTCGGGGTCGTCAAGGCGCAGCAGTGGCGGCGGAACCGGGTTAAGGGAAGTCACGCGGTCACTTTCACAGGGGGCGAGTGTGATCCGTGGGAATGGCCGAGACTTCCAGGAGAGGGCACACGGGGTCAACGGCGCCCGCTCAGCCACGCCGCCGAAGCGGACCAAAACCACGGGCCTGCCCGCCCGGGCTGCGCTCCGCCGCCCCGCGCCCCCGTCCGAGGTAGGGCGGGTGCGGTTCGGTCGCGTGCTCGCGCTGGGGCACATGTGACGGGAGTGCAGTCACGCCGTGAATCAACCTGAAACGGGGCGGAACGCCCCCTGATTCTCCGCGTTTTCGCCGGGAGGAATGCTGGATCAGTGAAGACCGAAAAAGCGGCGCCCTGGCCGATTCCCGGCACGGGGCGCCACACTCGCCGGTAGCGCGGCCGGACACCCCGTCCCCTCGCTGCGGGGGCGGGGCGGATCCGCCGCTACTCCTGCGCCGCAGCGAAGAGCTCGTGGAGGGCGGCCCTGGTCTCCTGCTCCAGCGCAGTGGCGGGCGGCATCGCGCCCACGAGGGCATCGGCGCGCTCGCGGATCCGCTCTTCGAGGAGCCGGTCGGTGATGACGTAGGGGCGGCCGCCGCGGACGGCGTCCAGGACCTGGCGCCCCACGGCCTCCGGGGGCAGCCCGAAGCGGTCGAAGAAGTCGAGGATGCGCCGGGTGCGCTCGGGGTCCGGGTCGGCGGCACCGTCGGGCTCGGCGCTGTTGGCGGCGATGCGGGTCTGCACGAAGCTGGGGCACACGACCGTGACACCGATCCCGGCTGCTGCCAGCGACGGCTGCACCGCCAGCGACTCGGACAGGCCCACCACGCCGTACTTGGAGGCGGAGTAGGAGAGGTCGGTGTTGCCGATCAGCCCCGCCCCGGAGGCCACGTTGACGATGTGCCCGCCGGAGCCGCGCTCCAGCAGGCGGGGCAGCACGGTCTGCACGCCGTTCACGGTGCCGCCGAGGTTGATGCCGATGACCCGGTCCCATACCTCGTAGGACATCTCGGCGGGCGGCAGCATGCGGGTAATGCCGGCGTTGTTCACCAGCACCCCGACGGGGCCGAGCCGCTCCTCTGCCTCGTCCACGGCGCGGGCGAAGGCCTCGCGGTCGCGCACGTCGAGCTCGATCGCCGCGGCCTCGGTACGGGCGCCGAGGTCTGCTGCGGCCTCGCCGAGCGCGTCGCGGGACAGGTCGGCCACAGCCACTCGCGCCCCCGCATCGGCGAACGCCCGGGCGATCCCCAGGCCGATACCGCGCGCTCCCCCCGTGATGAACACCGTCCTGCCGTCGATGTCGGTCATTGCGGTCTCCTCTCGTCCGGGGACGCGGAGGCGCGGCCCCTGGAGACCAAATTTACAGTCGCTGTCTTTTGAAAGCCACTGTCAATAAGAAGTGACTGCTAGATTGGCCCCATGGGCGAGGTGAACGGGTTGCGGGAGCGCAAAAGGGACCGGGCGATGCGGCGCATCCGGGAGGTGGCGCTGGAGCTCTTCGAGGAGGAGGGGTTCGATGCGGTCACCGTGGAGCGCATCGCCCAAGCGGCCGAAGTGTCGCCGAGCTCGGTCTACCGCTACTTCCAGACGAAGGAGGGGATCGTGCTGTGGAACCCGAACCGCGACGCCGCGCTGGGGCGCCTGTTCGCCGCCGAGTACGCCGGCCTCCCCCTGCTGGAGACGCTCCGCCGCGGCCTGGCCGCCTACTTCGCCGACCCCGGGGTGTGGAGCGAGGGCCCGGAGCGCCGCCGCGTCCGGCTGCTGCTGTCGGTGCCCTCGGTACAGGCGGCGGCGGTCCGCCGCCTCACCGAGGCCGTGGACAGCCTCGCCGAGCAGATTGCGGCGCGCGGCGGCGATGCGGCCGAGCCGTTCCGCACCCGCATCGCCGCCGGAGCCCTGCTGGGCGGGGTGCTCTCCGCCGTTCGCGTGTGGCAGGAGGAGGGCGGCACCGAACCGCTGCCCGCCCTGCTCGACCGCACCCTCGCAACGCTCGAACAGGGCTTCGACGCGGTGTGACGGCAAATCCCGGGCTCTGGACGCTCCCGGGTGGCGCCGCACTCGCGCCTGCGAGCGGCCGGCTCTGCCGGCCGCCACCCGGCCGGACCGGGCAGACCGCGCACGAAGCCGGCAGGGGGAGCGCGCGGTCAGCCGCCCGGATCACGGTTGGGGCGCTGCACCACCGCCACACCGACCTCCGGCGGGGGCCCGTCCGGGGAGGGAGGCACAGCTTCGTCCGCCCCGTCCTCGGACGCGCTGCCGCCGGCCTCCCGTCCACTCCCCCGGTGCGGCCGGACCACTGTGAGCAGGGGCCCGGTGGCGAACGTGGTGATCAGCGCGCCAGCGGTGAGGACCGCGAGGAGGCGTCCGTCGATGATGCCCGTGTCGTAGCCGACCTGAAGCACGACGAGCTCGGTCAGTCCCCGGGAGTTCAGCAGGACTCCGATGGTTGCCGCGTCCCGCCAGGAGACACCGGTGAAGCGGGCGCACAGGCCCGCGCCGACGATCTTGGTTGCGGCGGCCACTGCGACGAGCAGGGCGAGCACCGCGAGCGAACCGTCGCGGAACCCGAGGCCGGTCAGATCGACGCTGAACCCGAAGCCCACGAAGAAGAAGGGGAGCAGGAAGGTGCAGGCGCCGGAGGCCGCCTCCGCCGCCTTCCGGGCAACCGGGTGGCGGCGGGGCCAGGCGACACCGACGACCAGCGCCCCGATGAGCTGGTGAACACCGAGTGCACTGGTCAGGGCGGCGGCCCCGAGCACGCATATCGCCAGTATCGCCAGCGTCGCCGTAGTGCCCCGCCCGCCCGCCGGCGCGGGCGCGCCGTCCCCGGCATAGCGCTCCAGCCGTGCGCGCAGCGGGCCGAGGACGACGGCGATGATCGCAGCCGCCGCTGCTGTGGTGCCGAGAACGCCGAGCACACCCGTGCCCTGCGCCACCGCGATGATGATCCCGAGCAGGATCCAGCTTCCGCAGTCGCCCACGGCCGCGGCGAAAAGGCTGAGGCGGCCGGGCAGCGACCCGCTGAGGCCGGTCTCGGAGATAATCCGCGCCAGCACCGGGAAGGCGGTGATGCTCAGGGCACACCCGATGTAGAAGACGAAGACGCCCGGGTGCACGCCCGCCGGCATGTACCGGTCGACCAGCAGAAGAGCCGTTGCGGCCCCGGCCGCCAGGGGAATCATGAGGGACGCCTGGCTGATGGCGAGGGATCGGCCGACAGCACCGCGCAACCGCATTCCGCCGAGCTCCCTGCCCACCCCGAACATGAAGAGGACGAGCCCGACCTGGGCCACGCCCGTCATGAGCGGAAGCACAGACTCGGGGAAGAGCACGGCGGAGACCCCCGGTGCGACCGCGCCGAGCAATGACGGGCCCAGGACGATTCCCGCGGCGATCTCGCCGAGGACTCGGGGCTGGCCGATGGCGTCGGCAATCCGGCCCGCGCCAAAGCAGCACGCGAGGACCACAGCAGCGCTGAGGAAGAACCGGCCGAGGGCATCGCCTTCGTAGTCATCCGCGCCCGCCGCCGCAGCCGCAGATTCGAGCCCGGTGACCCGTTCTGCGACTAGCGCGAGCACCACGATCGGAAGCAGGAGGAGCGCAGCGGTAAGGATCCGCCGCCGATGTCTTTGCATGGACGACCGCCTTTGTCGCGGGGGGCACGTTCGGTCTCGGTGGCGGGACGGCCCGACGCGAGCACAGCGGCCGTCTGGGAACGCGACCACGCGTACCCTCCGGTAGCGCGGGCACCCCGTGCGATGCAGGGGGGCGGCATCGCACGGGGACCCACAGCGGCAGAGCGGCGGGGATCAGCTCACTTCGGCGGCCCAGAATTCCAGGCCGGCGGCGAACCCCTTCAACTCCTCTGGGCTCAAGTGCGCCAGCACCCGCAGGAGCGGCGCGGCCCGGTTGGCGACGAACCGCTCCATCAGAGGCCGGTATGCGTCGGCAAGGGAGACGAGGACACGCCGACGATCGCTCGGATCACGCCGGCGCTCTGTGAGCCCGACCCACGTCAGATCCGCTACCAGCTCGCTGGTGGTCGACAGGTGCACGTTCAGGCGCTCCGACAGGCTTCCCACGGTGATCTCCCCGCCGCTGACCAGCTGGACCAGCACCGCTCCGTGCCTCCCGGCGAGGTGGTGGCGGCGGAAGAGGTCCCGAAGCTCGTCGGGCATGTCCTCGTGGGCGCGGCGGTAGTAGTTCTCCAGCAGCGGCACGAAGCGGAGGACCCCCTCGGCCAGGGACGGGTCGGGGACCCCCAGGTCGCGAGCGGTGTCACCATCATCCATGCTGGGGATCGTAATTCATTCGGGTCCCCGAACTGGCGCGCGGCTCTAGGCCTCAGTCACAAGGGCTTGCAGATGATGGGCAGGGCCGCCATTCCGCTGGCCTTGAGCCGCGCGCGGACGAAGCGGTGAAAACTCGGCCGCAGCAGCTGCTTGACAAGGAAAGGAGCGGCACCCCCTGGCAGGCGCGCGTAGTTGACGAACGGGAACCGCGCGTCATCGACCGCCTGCAGTGGAGTGGAGTTGTCGATGCCGGTCTTGGCGGTGTACCAGCCCGCCACGCTCTTCCAGGTGCGCACTGCAGAGTCGCCGTCAGGGGCGCGGAAGTGGTTGAACAGGTACAGGCCGGACGACGGGTCCTCAGTGTCGCCGATACGCGCCGGGTTCACCGCCGCCATCACCATATCGGCCCCGATCTCCTGGAACGGGGCAGACGACTGGACGTAGGAGATCGTACTCGGCGAGGAGGTCTCCACGAGCATCAGCACGTCAAACCGCGGCAGCCCCTTCAATGGCGGCATGAGAACAGCCTCGAACACCCGGGCGCGGACCACTTCGGGCCCTTCTTCCAGGCGCCTGGCAAGCTTTCGGCAGTGCTCCAGCGCATCATCGCGCTCGGCGCTGCGGCGCACCAGGGGCACGTGCGGCGGAGCCACCGAAATCCCGGCATACAAGTATCCCGAGGTTGATGGGTCTCGGAATCGCGGCCTCGGGTATCGCTCTTCGGCCGATGCCATCGACTCACCTCCAACAATTTACAGGCCAACACTTCGCGTCTCCAAATATATACCCGACTGCCTGATTCGAGGAACCCCTCGCACGCCTCCCCGTCCTGGCCTCCACTGAAAGTGCAGCCCGGTTCGAGCAGGGCCGGCCGGCCCCCCGCCACCGGCGGCCGACTCAGGGCCCACCGGAAGCAGCCGCCCCCTCCCCTTCCTGTCGGCCGCGGGCGTACTCCGCCGCCGCGTCCGCACGGAGCTGCCGCACCAGTGGGCCGATCGGCGCAGGAGCAGCCCGCCCCCGCCGCGGACGGCGCCGCTGACCAGGCCCGGCGCCCGCGCACCGGGGCAAGCCGGACCGGGATAGGGGGTGCCGCAGCACTCAGGGGTGGGCACTCTCGCCAACACTCGGGGGCCTTAGGGGCTGACGCAGACCGCGGCTTCCGGAAGAATCACCTTTCGTGGAATCAGGGGCAATCCAACGGTGGGATCATCTATGAAATTTCGCGCCCTCGGCCCGCTGGAAATCTCCGCGGGCGATTGCATCACACCAACCGCCGCCAAGCCTCGGCAGGTAATCTCCCTGCTTATGCTGCGAGAAGGGTCCCTCGTCCTCCCTGAAGAGTTCATCGACGAACTCTGGGGATCCGCTCCACCGAAAAGCGCATCCACGACACTTCAGACCTATGTTTACCATCTGCGCAAAATATTCGATAGAAAAGGTTTCCAGGACATACTGAGCACACATCCGCGCGGATACAGACTCGAAACCGACGGGCACTGGCTGGACATCCGGGAATTCGAGCGCGCATTCCGGGCTGGGCGCTCGGCGCTGGAGGCCGGCGACGTGCAGGCGGCGTCCCAGCGGTTGCAAGAGGCCGTCGACCTCTGGCGCGGCCCTCCGCTCGCCGACGTCGAACAGGGCAAGCTGCTGTACACGTACACGACCCGGCTGCGCGAGCTGCGGCTCCGCGCGCTCGAACTCCGGATCGAGGCCGACCTCCAGATCGGACGGCACCGGGAGGTCTCCAGCGAACTGAAGTCTCTCGTGCTGGCCAACCCCCTCGACGAGCACATCCACGGCCTCCTCATGATCGCGCTCTACGGCTCGGGCCGGAGGCATGAAGCACTGGAGCGGTTCCGGATGCTGCATCGGAACATGGTCGAGGAGCTCGGCATCGACCCTGGACACGAGCTCAAGCATCTCCACCAGGAAATGCTCTCCGGGCGCTGCCCGGAGACAGCGGCCCTGCTCCCCGAACGCCGGGGACGCGTCGGCCCGATACGGGCGGCGGGGTAAGTACCGCCAACGCGAGGAACCCGCGCGCCGGTGCGCCGGTAGACCGGTGCTCGCCAGGGCGGGGCTCCGGACGGCTCCGGACACCGTCTGCCGGACGCCGCCGACCCGACTCCGGCCGCTGCCGCGAACGAGAGGACGAGAACGTGTGGCTGTCGATATTCGGAGCGACCGGACGGACCGGGCGCCTACTGGTCGCCCGCGCCCTCCAGGAGGGGCACCATGTCACGGCGTTCGTCCGCTCCCCGCAGCGCCTCCCCCTCGACCATCCGCGCCTGGTAAAGGCAACACTCGGCGATACGGCCGCATCTTCACTGGCGAGCGGCATGAAGGGCAGCGACGCGGTTCTGTCCGTGCTGGACGGCAGCATCAGAGACGGCCGCCCGGCCACCGTGTGGACGCGCGCGGCCCTCGCCGCTATGGAGGAGTGCGGTATTGAGCGGATCGTGGTCACCAGCGCCGCGCCGGTCGGCGCGCGGGGCGGGCGCTCTCCGCTCCTCTACCGGCTGGTCGGGTGGGTGTTCCGGGATTCCCACCGGGATCTCGCGACGATGGAGGACGCCATCGCCGGCAGCAGCGCAGCGTGGACGATCGTTCGGCCGCCGCGGCTGACCAACGGCCCCGCGACTGGCACCTACCGGGTCGCGATCGGCAGCGGTGTCCCCAGGGGATGGTCCCTCTCCCGCGCCGACCTCGCCTCGGCCGTGCTGCGGTTCGCCGACGATCCGGCCGCCGTGCGCCGGGGTGTCGGCATCGCCTATTGATCCGATCCGGCCCTACCCCTCCGGCGAAAGGACGCGCCGTGCCTCCCTCCACGGACTACCCCGACGAGACGACCGTCGCCATCTCCGGCGGCGGGCCCGCCGGGATGATGCTGGGGCTCCTCCTCGCCCGCGCTGGTGTGGACGTCACCGTGGTCGAAAAGCACTCCGACTTCTTCAACGACTTCCGCGGCGACACACTCCACCCCTCGACCCGCACCGTGCTCGACCAGATCGGACTCGGAGCGGAGGTCGAGCGCATTCCGCACCGCAAGGTCCGCCGCATCACCGTGGGCCGGGACTCCGCCGAGATCAGCGCGGACCTGGCCGCCCTCTCGTTGGAGCACCCCTATATCGCCATGGTCCCCCAGTGGGACTTTCTCGAAATGCTCGCCCGTCGTGCCCGGAGCTACCCCGGCTTCCGACTGCTCATGGCGGCGGAGAGCACGGAGCTGATCCGCGAGGGGGCCGCGGTCCGCGGACTCCGCTTCTCCGACGGGTACGGAGTGCACGACCTCCGCTCCGTGCTCACGGTGTCCGCGGACGGGCGGCGCTCTCCCCTGCGGGAACAGGTCGGCCTGCACCCGCACAGCCTGGGCTCGCCGATGGACGTGCTGTGGCTGCGGGTTTCGCGCGGCGACGAGCAGGTGGAGGGCCTCAACGGCCGCGCTGAACGCGGCGCCATGGCGTTCGCGATCGACCGCGGCGACTACTGGCAGATCGCCTTCGTCATCGGCAAGGGCGGGTTCGACGGGCTGCGCGCGGGACCGGTGGAGGGGCTGCAGAGCCGGCTCTCGACGCTCCTGCCGTTCCTGGGCCAGCGCGTCCAGGAGATCCGGGCGTGGGACGATGTCGCACTCCTCGACGTGCGCCTCGAGCGGCTTGCGCGCTGGCACCGCCCGGGGTACCTGTGCATCGGCGACGCGGCCCACGCGATGACTCCGGTCGGCGGGGTAGGGATCAACCTCGCCGTGCAGGACGCGGTCGCCACCGCCAACCTGCTGGCGGAGCCCTTGGCCCGCGCGCAACGGGATCCGCGCCGCCTGGCCAAGACATTGAACCCGGAACTGCTGGCACAGGTCCAGCGCCGCCGGAACTTGCCTTCCGTCGGAACACAGATGGTCCAGCAGTTCATGCAGCGCGAGCTGTTCGGCTCTGTGGTCCCCGGCACCGCGGAGAACGGCCGCCCGCCGGCGCACCGGCGCCTGGCCGACGCGGCCCTCGGATCACCCGCCGGTGCGCGCGCCGCGAACCGCGTCTACTCTGCGCTGATCTCCAGGGTGATGCTGCGCGGCCTGCGCCCGGAGCATGTGGCCTCGCCGGAACAGGCCGTTCCGGACGCGGCCCCGTGAACCTCCGGGAGGCCGGCCGGGTGCGGCAGAGCCGTCACTGCCGCGTGGGCTCGGCGGGCGGCGCCGGAGGGCGCCCCCGCGTCCACACGCCGATGTACTCGGCTCGGGCAAGCCGCCAGCCGGAGTTGGTACGCCGTGCGTCGAAAACGTACTCTGCTCCGCCCGTATAGGCGTTCTCCGGTTCGTCCGCACGCTGCAGGTGGGTGGCGATCATCTTGGACCGCACCGAGGCGGTGTCGCCGTCGAGCTCGATCACGTTGTTCGCGACGAGGTGGTGGCTGCGCTCGAATACCAGTGCCGAGGTCCGCACGGCGGTCCGCATCTCCTCCCTGCCCGTGTAGGTTCCGGTCGGCACAGTGAGAGCGAAGTCGTCGGTGTAGAGCGATTCGAGCCATGCGTCGTGGGTGCGCCGGTCGTCCGGCGAGAGGAAGTGCCGGCTGATGAGCTGATCGATCTCCGACCTGTCCACCACGTCGCGGAGGCGTGCCGAAAGCGCATGTCCGTCGGACCGGATTGCGTCGTTCACGTCCGGTCTCCTTTCTTCGTTGGCTTCGGATCCCGGTGATCGGTGCGAGGCGCGCCGAACCATCGCCGAAGAGCGTCCTCGATCGGGCTGCCGGAGGTGTCGGTCCAGACGACGTGTCCGTCCGGCCGCAGCAGGGCCGCACCCACACCGCTTGGCAGCCGGTCGGTATCGGGGGCCCCGCGGACCGGCACCGTGCGGACGCGGTCAGACCATCCCTCGGCCAGAGCGGTCCGGCACGGGACTCCGGGGCGCACCGCCAGCACGCCGTTCCCGGCCGGGAACGGCTCCGGATCGGCTGCGGAGCGTACCGGCGCGATCCGCAGCCCCATGATTCCGGCGCCGGGGCCCCTCTCCCGTGTCGGGTACCGCACGTCCACACCGCCCACCAGTTCAGCGAGGTGCCGGGCCGCGGCCGGAACGGCCATCAGCTCGCCCACCAGGCCGCGGAGCGGCTCCGCCCGTTCCCCGTCAAACTGCAGCACCGTCTGGGCTTCGACGTTCGCCAGCACCCGGGCACCCGCCGCATGCCGCTCCGAGTGGTAGGTGTCCAGAAGTCCGTCCGGCGCCCAGCCCTTGATCTGCGCGGCCAGCTTCCATCCGAGGTTGACGGCGTCGAGAAGGCCCGTGTTGAGCGACTGGCCTGCAACGGGCATATGGCTCCGTGCGGCGTCGCCTGCGATCAGCACGCGTCCGCAGCGGTAGGCAGCAGCATGGTGGCGGGCATCGGTGAACGAGTCCGTCCAGAGGGCGCGGCATGCCCCGATGTCCTCACCCGTGACCTGCTTCCATGCCGCGGCGACCTCGTCGAAACAGGGTGGGCGCGTCCGCACCGCCGGCGCGGCTCCATACCGGTGCACCATGATGCGGGTGACGCCGCCGGGAAGGGCCCCGGCGGCCGCGACCCCGTCCGGCAGCCGATCGAACCGCCGTGCAGCGAGTTCCGCCCCGACAATGTCGGCGCGGAGCAGCTCCCGGCGCGCCGGCCGGGTCTGCGCGTCTATTCCGCCCAGGTGCCGAACGGCCCCGTCCCGGCCGTCGCATCCCAGGACGTAGCGGGTCCGCAGCCGGCGTACACGCCCCGGAGCGGCGTGCGGGGCGGCGATCTCCAGGACCACCTCCTCCCCGTCATCGCAGAGGCCGACCACCTCGTGCCCCCGGTAGACCGGTACGCCCAGCCGGGAAAGCCACGCGCGCAGGATCTCCTCCGTCCGGAACTGGGGCACCATCCAGTTGGCCGCGATAGGCCCGCCGGCCAGCCCCATCTCCAGTGGCGCTCCACCGAAATGGCCCCGGTCCCTGCGTGGCGGCGTGCCCAGCTCCCGTGCCATCCCGCGCTGCAGCAGAAGTTCAACCGACCGGGGGCCGAGCTGGGCCGCGCGCGACTCCCGGTGCGGCGCGGGGAGGCGGTCAAGCACGACCGCCTGCACGCCGCCGAGCCGCAGCTCGCCCGCCGCCAGCAGGCCTACCGGGCCGGCGCCCACCACCACGGCATCGACGGCAGTCTCCGGGACTGCGCCGCATCGGCCGATCGCTAGCGCGGCCACACCGCCTCAGCCCTTCCCGCCCGATTCGGCGAAGCTCTTCGCCAGCCGCATCGTGGCCGCGCTGTTTCCGCCGATCGCCGAGCGCACCGCCTGCTTGGCTTCGGCGAGGCCCGCCGCCGGCCCGAGCACAGCCGGGATCTTCTTCTCATCGATGCGCACGGTGTGCTGCGAGCAGATGGTCGTTCGGCCCGCTTCCTCCGCCACGCTCCAGACCCCGGTGTGCAGCGTGATGAGCGGAGGCGTGCGCAACTGCTTGTAGACGATGCGGTGGTGCGGAAAGCAGACGCGGACGGACTCCGTGGTGTGCACCGAGCCCCCGCCGTCCCGCGTGTCCATCTCCAGGGTCTGCAGGCCGGGCACGTCCTCGGTCAGGCTGAGCCGGGCCACATGGGGCAGGCGCTCGGTCCACCGGTCGGCCTCGTTGAGGAAGGCGTAGACCCGTTCGGCGGGGCCGTCGGCGGCCACGCGGTCCTCAAAGACCAGCAGCGCAGCGTCCGCCTCTGCTCCCGCCTCAGCGGCGGCCGCCATCGCCGCCAGTTCGGCGCGGCTGTTGGCGTCGACGGCGGACTCGATCAGCCGGAGGCTCTCGGGGTCGTCGCCGACGGCCCGGTAGTCGTGCAGCAGGCGGACGCGGGACGTCTGCTCGGACAAGGGCTCCACCACCCACGCGCCGCCCATGGCCGCCACCGGATGCGCGGGCACCTCCTGGCGGAACTCGACGCGGAGCGCATCCGGGTCCAGCCGGCGGCGCGACGTCCAGGTCCTCGGCGCCCCGTGGGCGAGCGCCCACAGGCGGATCACCTCTTCCCCTTCCCCGGGGCGCCGCTCTGCGTACTCCGCGTGGACGGTGGGCGGGAAGATCTGCGGCCAGCGCTCGACTTCGGCGGCGATCCGGTAGACGGTCTCGGCCGGAGCGCCGACCTCCGCCGCGTGCTCGATCTCCTGGACACCCTGCTGTTCCGGCATGATCACTCTCCGTACGCCACGATGGTCCCTCGGTCAGAAGTTTCCGAGTCCGCCGCAGACATTGATGGCCTGCGACGTGACGGAGTCGGCGAGATCGGTCGCCAGGTAGCCGACCATTCCCGCGACCTCCTCCGGTGTGGAGTAGCGGCGCAGTGGGATCTTTGCCTGGAAGCGCCGGAGGATGTCGTCCTCGGAGACCCCTTCGTGCGCGCTGTGGCGCTGCCGGACCTGCTCCGCCATCGGCGTCTCGACATATCCGGGACAGACGGCGTTCACCGTGATTCCGGACGCGGCAAGCTCGTTCCCGAGCGCCTTGGTGAAGCCCACCACCCCGTGTTTGGAGGCCGAGTAGGGGGCTCCGTAGACCACGCCCTGCTTCCCCGCGGTCGAGGCGATGCTGATGATCCTGCCGCGCGGGAGTGTGCGCATCCCGCCCGTTTGGAGGACCTCCCGGGTCATCCGGAACACGCTGTTCAGGTTCGTCTCGATGACGTCAAGCCACAGGTCGTCGGGGATGTCCGCGGTGATTCCCCCGCCGCTGCGCCCGGCGTTGTTGACGAGGACGCCGATCGGCCCGTACTGGTCCGCCGCTGCCCGGACCAGCGCACGGACCTGCTCGGCGTCCCGCACGTCGCACGCCGTCCCCTGCACTTCGAGGCCCTTGTCCCGGAACTGCCCGACGGCGGCCTCGACCTGGTCAGCGCTGCGAGCGCAGATGAACACGCTCTTACCCTGCTCAGCCAGCAGGCCCGCGACCGCGTGTCCGATCCCGCTCGTGGCGCCAGTGACGAGAGCGGCGCGCATTCTGTCCTCAGGCATTACGCCCCCAATCCCGGTCGCTCAGCCCAGGCGCGCGTTCACGAGCTTCAGCAGCTCGCCCGGCGTCTCCGCGGCCACGAGGTCGTCTTCTTCCAGGTCGATATGGAACCTCTTCTCGATACGGCTGCCCGTCTCCAGGATTGCCAGTGAGTCGTAGCCGAGGTCGGCGAAGGAGACTTCGGTGATGTCTCCGCTCAGATCAACCCCCTCCGCTTCCCCCGCGGCTGCCTTCAGCACCGCCTTCAGCTCCTCCAGCGACAAATACACCGATTCCGCCATCTCGCCTCTCCTTTCTGCGTGGCTGCGCGGGGGGCTTGTCCCCGCAAGCGCCGGATGTTCAGCGGCGGCCGTTCAGCGGCCCTGCTCCCAGAAATAGAAGCGCTGGGCTATGGCGTCTGCCGGCGAGCGCCATGTCGCCGGGTCGTAGGCGTTGACGTAGGGCCGCATATCGGCGCTGATCTGCTGGAAGAGGGGGTGTGAGCGCGCGTTGTCGATCGCGACGGACCCTTCGGACTCGAAGTCCTGCAGGTGCAGGTAGAGGTCGTTGAACGTGAAGAGCTGGCGCCGCAGCGTGCCCATTCGCTCGGGCATGTCCGTCTTGTCGAACGCTGAGAAGAGCGAACGGATCTCTTCCTCATAGGGGCCGGATTTGCGGGCGATGATCAGTGTGCTGTGCATAGCGTGGCGTCATCCCTTCGGAGATCTGCGGAATCTGGCAGCTCATTCGTGCGGCGGACCGAACCAGCGGGCGAGCGCCGCGGTGGGGTCGGGGTCTCCGGATCCCGCCGCGGTCCAGGCAATGTGCCCGTCCGGCCGGACCAGTAGCGCCTGCGCGCCGTGCACGGCGGTGTCCCGTGGCGCGTCTGCTTCGACCACGTCGACGCGGTCACGCCACCGGGATGCGGCTGCACGCTGGTCCGGAACGCCCGCGACGTCGAGGAAGACCCCCCGGCCGCGGCTCAGCAGCTGGGCGGTGGTCGTCGCGCGCCCTCCGGCGGCGAGGCCGGTGTGCGGAAGGCGGCATCCGAGCAGCGGGTGGTCGCCGGGGCCGACGTCGTAGCGGATGTCGAGGCCCCCCACCATGCCCGCCAGATGCCGGGCCACGTCCTCGCGGGCGATCAGCTCTGCCAGGACCTCCCGCATCGGGCGGGCCGCCTCCCCGCCGAGGGTGAGCATGCCCTGGGCGCGGGTGTTGCGGAGGAGCCGCTCCCCGACCGGATGCCGCTCGGTCTCGTAGGTATCGAGCAGCTCCTCCGAGGCGCGCCCGGACGCGACGGCCGCGAGTTTCCAGCCGAGGTTCGCCGCGTCCTGGACCCCGGTGTTCATGCCCTGTCCTCCGGCGGGGAGGCAGATGTGCGCAGCGTCGCCGGCCAGAAGGACGCGGCCCCTGCGGTACTCGGTCGCCTGGCGCGCCGCGTCGGTGAAGCTGCTGACCCAGCGCGGGGTGGCGCCCCCCACGTCTTCGCCGGTCAAGCGCTGCCACGCGGCCGCTACTTCGGCGAATGCGGGCGGCTCGGCCCGCTCCTTGGGCTCGTTGCCGTGCTCGCAGGCGATAATCCGGTGGATTCCGTCGCCGACCGGCCCTGCCATTGCCATCCCACCGGCGACGTGCTCACCGATCGGGCGGGGGCGGACCTCGGTGTTCTCAATGTCGGCGAGGTACATTTCGAGCGTTGGCTCCGTGCCCGCGAACGTGAAGCCGGCGGCCGAGCGCACCGCGCTTCTCCCGCCATCGCACCCGACCACGTACGAGGCGCGCAGCGTCGCCGGTCCCGCCTCTCCCTCGATGTGCACGTCCACACCTCGGGAGCCCTGGTCGAGGCCGACGACCGTGGCGCCGCGGCGTATTTCCACGCCGAGCCGGCCGAGCCAGCCGCGCAGGACTTCCTCGGTCCGCCATTGCGGAACGCCCTGGACACTGAAATGCGCCCCTTCGAGCACCGAGAAGTCCAGCGGGACACCGCCGAAGTGTCCGGCCGAGCTGGTAGCGATCTCCCCGAATTCCTCCAGAAGCCCGCGCTGCGCGAACAACTCCATCGTGCGCGGACCGAAACCGAGGCCGCGGGATTCACCCGACGGGGCCGTGCGGCGTTCGAGAAGGACCACCGGCGCACCGGCGAGGCCGAGTTCACCGGCCAGCATCATGCCGGTGGGGCCTGCTCCCACAACGACGACATGTTCCATGGGCCCTCCACGATCGACTCCCGGTGCCGCTCTCTGACCGGAACCGAGCATCGCCGGGCGTCCTAGAAGTTCACTCGGGGCTCCATCGAGCCCGCTCCACGGGCGCCCGAGCGAGTTTCGAGGCGGTGTCTCCACTCTCTCTCTGGAGCGATTCTTCAGAATGGGGTACCGGAATGCGCAGGGTAGCCGTGACAGGAATCGGAGCCGTGGCTCCCGGCGGGGGCACCATCAAGGAGTATTGGGACCTACTCACGTCCGGGCGCTCGATGACCCGGCGCATCACCTTGTATGATCCCGCGCCCTTTCGCTCCAAAGTGGCCGCCGAAGTCGACTTCGACGCCGCTGCCGCCGGCCTCGGCCCGCAGCAGATCCGCAGACTCGACCGGGCCGGCCAGTTCGCCGTCGTGGCGGCCCGCGAGGCTCTGGCCGACAGCGGACTTGGCGACGCCGGAGTGCCGCCGGACCGGATCGGGACCTCCCTCGGCAGCGCGGTCGGGTGCACCACCACCCTGGAACGCGAGTACGTGGTCCTCAGCGACGGCGGCCGCAAGGCCAACGTCGACCACGAGTACGCCGTCCCCGAGCTCTACCGGAACTTCGTGCCGAACACGATGGCGGCCGAGGTGGCGTGGACCGCCGGGGCAGAGGGCCCGGCCGCGGTGGTGTCCACCGGCTGCACGTCCGGACTCGACGCCCTGGGGCACGCCGCGGAGCTGATTCGCGACGGGACGGTGGACACCGTCATCGCCGGAGCCACCGAAGCGCCCCTCTCCCCCATCACCTCCGCGTGCTTCGACGCCATCCGCGGAACGACACCCGACGACGACCCGCCAGAGAGGGCCTGCCGCCCGTTCGACCGGAGCCGGCGCGGCCTCGTGTTGGGTGAGGGGGCCGCCGTGCTCGTGCTGGAGGAATTGGAGCACGCGCGCCGCCGCGGCGCGCACATCTACGCGGAGATTGCGGGATTCGCCTCGCGGTGCAACGCCTACCACATGACCGGTCTGCAGCCGGACGGGATCGAGATGTCCTACGCCATCGACGCAGCCCTGGCCGAGGCGGGACTCGCGCCGGAGGAGATCGGCTATGTCAACGCACACGGATCAGCGACAAAGCAGAACGACCGGCACGAGACCGCTTCGCTCAAACGCAGCCTGGGCGACCACGCCTACCGGGTCCCGGTGAGCTCGATCAAGTCGATGATCGGCCACTCGCTGGGCGCCATCGGCTCCCTGGAGACCGTCGCGTGCGCACTGGCCATGGAGCACGGAGTCGTGCCGCCGACGGCGAACCTGCACGATCCCGACCCGGAGCTGGACCTGGACTACGTGCCGCTGACCGCGCGCGAGGTCCCCCTCGACCACGTACTGACGGTGGGCAGCGGTTTCGGCGGTTTCCAGACCGCTCTGGTGCTGTCCAAGCCTGATCGGAGGAGCGCATCGTGACTGCCGCCCAGACGGCCCCGGAACACCGCCGCTCCGGCCTCGGCCAGGTCTCGGCTGTCGTCACCGGTATCGGCATCGCGTCCCCCAACGGGCTGGGCACCGAGGAGTGCTGGCGTGCGACGCTCGCCGGCCGCAGCGGGCTCGCGCGGATCTCCCGCTTCGATCCGTCGCAGTACCCGGGGACGGTGGCGGGAGAGGTCGGCGGCTTCGTCGCTGAAGAGCACATCCCGAGCCGGCTGCTGCCGCAGACCGACCACCAGACCCGGCTCTCGCTGACCGCCGCGGAAGAGGCCCTCCGCGACGCCGGCATCGTTCCCGGAGAGCTCGATGAATTCGCGGTGGGCGTGGCGACCGCGGCCTCCGCCGGAGCGGTCGAGTTCGGCCAGCGCGAACTGCAGAACCTCTGGTCGAAGGGGAAGAGCCATGTGAGCGCGTACCAGTCGTTCGCCTGGTTCTACGCCGTCAACAACGGCCAGATCTCCATCCGCCACGGGCTGCGGGGGCCGGGTGGGGTGCTGATCAGCGAGCAGGCCGGCGGGGTCGACGTTCTCGCCCAGGCGCGGCGGTTCATCCGAAGGGGCACGCCGGTCATGCTCACGGGCGGTGTGGACGGCGGTCTGTGCCCCCTTGGCTGGGCGCACTACCTCGCCACCGGGCTCGTCGCAGAAGAGAGCGATCCGGCCCGCGCCTTTCTGCCGTTCTCCCCCGCGGCCGGTGGATTCGTCCCTGGTGAGGGAGGCGCGATCCTCGTCATGGAGGAGGCCGAGCACGCGCGGCGCCGGAACGCCCCTGCGCTGTGCCGGGTGGCGGGCTACGGCGCGACGCTCGACCCTCCGCCCTGGTCTGGCAAGCCGGCGCTCCTGGAACGGGCGATGAGGGCGGCGATCGCCGACGCGGGGCTGCTCCCGGGGGACATCGACGTCGTCTTTGCGGACGCGGCGGGCGAACGCTCCGGCGATCGCGCGGAGGCCGATGCCCTGCGCTCGGTCTTCGGCCCCTCCGGGGTTCCGGTAACGGCACCCAAGAGCATGACGGGACGCCTGTTCGCCGGCGGCGCCGCCCTGGACGCCGCGTTCGCCGCGCTGACACTGCGGGACGGACTGATCCCGCCCACGGCCAACGTGGCCGAGCCCGCAGCCGAATACGAAATGGACCTCGTGACCGAGGCAGCGCGCCCTGCCGACGTCCGGACCGCACTGGTCGCGGCACGCGGGCACGGGGGGTTCAATGCGGCCCTGGTGCTGCGCGCCCCCGCATAGCCGGCGCCGATGCCGGCGCCAGATCCAACCGAACAACGGAAGGAGTGTCCATGGCTGCGACACCCCACACACGGAGCGAGTACGACGCCGTCGTCATCGGCGGGGGGCCCGGAGGATCGGCCTGCGCACGCACGCTCGCCCTGGCAGGCCGGTCTGTCCTGCTCCTGGAACGCGAGCAGTTCCCCCGGTTCCATGTCGGCGAGTCGCTGCTCACCTATACGGCCGACGCGCTGGCGAAGCTCGGCATCCTGGGCAAGGTGCAGAGCTCGGGCTTTGTCACGAAGCGCGGTGTCGAGCTGACGGACACGTCAGGAGACTCCTACCGCGTTGACTTCGCCGAGATCGGCGAGGGCTACCGGAACTGGACGTTCCAGGTGGAGCGCTCCGACTTCGACCGCATCCTGCTCGACTCGGCGGCCGAGGCCGGCGCCGAGGTGGCCCAGGGGGTGCGCGTGCTCGCCCCGCTGCAGTCGGACGGCCGTGTCACGGGGGTCCGCTACACCGACGGAGAGCAGGAGTACTCCGTCTCGGCCCCCTACGTCGTCGATGCCAGCGGACGCGCCGGCGTCCTGGCGCGCGCGCTCGGCCTGCGGAAGACCGACAACAGCATCCGCATGATGGCCGTGTTCAAGCACTTCGCCGACATCAACGAGCTGCACAATCCGGGCGCAAAGGGCGACATCGTGCTCGGCAACCACGCGGACGGCTGGGTGTGGGCCATCCCGATCCGCGAGGACAAGCTCAGCGTCGGAACCGTCGTCCCGGTCGACGTCATGCGCGCGGGGCGGGCCGAGGAGATCTACGAGGAGTTCGTCGCACGCCTCCCGCGCATCCACCGGCGTGTCGCCAACGCCACGGTGGCAGCCGACCTCAGCGGCGAGACGGATTACAGCCACTACTCCGCACGGCTGGCGGGCCCCGGCTACTACGTGGTCGGGGACGCCGGCTGCTTCACCGACCCGATCTTCTCCGCGGGGGTGTTCCTCGCGCTGGTGACCGGTACCCGGGCTGCCGAGGCGATCGGCGCCTCCCTGGCGGATCCGTCGGTCGCCCAGGGGCGGGCCGACCTCTACGAGCGGTTCGCCATGACCGGGATGGACACCTACCACCGCTTGATCCGCGCCTTCTACTCCCACAACTACAGCGTCTACGAGTACCTCTGGGACCAGTGCGCGAGCGGGGAGGCCAGTCTCGCGAGCGTGCTCCGCCTGATGAACGGCGACTTCTGGAACCCGGAGAACCCGGTGGGGCAGCGGCTCCGGAGCAACCACGAGTGGGGGGTGTTCGAGGACTTCGTACCGGACTACACCCATCCGGTGCACGGCATCCACCGTGAGGCCGCGGCCGGATGAAGCGCGGCCGGCGGCGCTCCGGCCCCGGAGCGCCGCCGGCCCTCCGCGCGCTGACGGCGGCTGAGGCGGCGAGGCGGAATGCGTCGGCGCGTCAGCCGCCGATGGTGCGCCGGGCAAAGACCGCACCGCCGATCCAGGCGAGGACGGGGCCCGCGGCGAGCAACCCGGCGAGGAACACGGGATCGGGACCGCCCGCGATCGGCACCGGGAGGCCGGTCTCGGCCGGCAGCCCCAGGAGGCGGCCAGCCAGCCCGAAGGCGAGGAGGAGTACCGCACCCGCTGCGGCCCAGGGCAGCGGGCGGAGCATCCGCGGTGCCGCGCCCAGCATCGCGAGGAGGACGCCGGTGAACAGCAGAACCGCCGGGACCTGGGTGGCAGCGGCGGCCATCGCCTGAGCAAGTCCACCACCCAGGTCCCCGGCACGCAGGCCGGTCCCCAGCCCCGCTCCCGCGCCGCCGGCGACCACGACCGCCGGCCCCACCAGGGCGAGCGCCGCATGGGCCGCGAACCATCGGGGGCGTGCGGGTGCGGCTCCGAGGAGGAGCGCGAGCCTGCCGCTCGGCTCCTCGCCCCGCGCAGCCAGGAGGACGTGGGCGGCGGAACCCATCGCGGCCACCGCGACGAGCTCTCCCACCAGCAGCGCGAACGCCTCGTCAGCCGCCAGTCCGAGCCCTCGCGCGAACCGGGAGAAGGCCGCCGCCTCGCCCCAGGGGCCGGAAAGGCCCGCGACTCCGAGGAGCCCCAGGCACAACGCTCCCAGGAAGGCCCCCGCGACCCAGGCGGTGAGGGCCGCGCGACGCAGCCGCCAGAACAGGCTGACAGTGCCGCGCAGGGCGGGAGCGGCGGCGGGGGAGCCGGTGTCCGTGGTGAAGACACTGGTACCCGGGTCGCGCTTGCGGCTCAAGCGGAACCCCTGCAGCGCAATGGGCAGGGCCAGAGCGGCGACCGGGATCAGCAGCGGCCAGTTGTCGCCGTGGAACGGGCGGACCTCTTGCGCCCACGTCGCCGGCGAGATCCACGAGATCCAGCCGCGCTCCACACCGACCCCGCCGGGCGCCGGCTCCGACGCCGCGTCGCCGACTGCCCGGGGAAGGGCGACCAGTGTCATCACCAGCACCGCATCCCACGTGGACGCGGAGGTGGAGGGCCAAAGCTGCGCCGTCATGGTGGCCACCGCGGCGAAGACCAGGCCGACGGAGGCGATCGCACCGCCGGCGGCGAAGGATCCGGAGAGGGGCAGACCGGTGATCGCGAGGGCGAATGCGAGAACCGGCACGAGCACGGCACAGGACGCCGCGCCGAGGAGGAGCGCAGCGAGCAGCGGAGCGTGCCGGCCCACCGCCGTTGAGGCGACGAGTTCGGCGCGGCCGGCCGCGTCGTTCTGGCGTGTCTGCCGCAGGACCATGCTCACCGCCATAAGGGAGGCGAGCGCCGTCGCGAGGGTGAAGGTGTCGGTGAAGGCCAGGGAACCCGCGCTGTCGGCGGCCGGTGCGCCGTTGAGGCCCCGCAGGGCCGCGGACTCCGAGCGGGCCACCGCTGCCGAGCGGACGTCGGCGCCGGAATAGATGTGGCCGTAGACCGCCGCGGTACCGCCGAGCAGCGCCGCGTTGGCGAGCAGCCACGCGGGGAGCGCGAGGCGCTCCCGTCGCAGCCCCAGCCGCAGCAGGCCCCCGGTTCCGGCGAGCCGGCGGCTGCGCTCGCCCGGTGCCGCCGGGCCGCCGCGCCCGGGGCTCACAGCGCCGGGTCCTTCCCCGGGCCGGGGGCCGCGCCTTCGGCGGCCAGGAGGTACTCAGGGGCTGCCGAGCGCAGCTCCGCGGGTGCCCCGACCTCGACGGTCCGGCCCGCCCGGAGCACGCTGACGCGGTCGCACACACCGCCGAGATCCGCGACGGCCGATGAGGAGAGGAGGACCGTCCGCCCCTGCTCCCGCCGCTCGCGGAGGCACGTCCGGAGGACGGCTCGGGCCGCTCCGTCCATCGCGGCACCGGCGCCGTCCAGCAGCAGCAGCTCCGGGTCGGCTGCCAGCGCCGCGATCGTGGTGGCCTTCTGCTGTTCGGCCGCGGAGTAGGTGCGCGCTTTGCGCCGGGGGTCGAGGCCGAAGCGTCCGATCAGCTCGTCGCGCCGTCCGGTGTGCGGTACCGCGCCCCGGAGCCGCAGGAGCAGGTCGATGGCCTCCCCGCCGGACAGGTTGGGCCAGAGCCGGACGATGTGCGGCGCATACGCCAGGCGCCTGTGCAGCCGGACCCGGTCCCGCCAGGGATCGGCCCCCAGGACCTCGACTGCGCCCGAGTCCTGCCGGGTCAGCCCCAGCAGGAGGCGGAACACCGAAGTCTTGCCGGCCCCCTCGGCACCCACCAGGCCGTGCACCTCTCCCGAGCGGACGTTCAGGTCCAGACCCGCCAGCCCCCGTGAGTCTCCATACGCCTTCACCGCGTCTGCGACGCGAACCGCCTCCGACACCGCCTCGCCCCTTCGTCGCGCTCTGCCGATCCGCGGGCCGGGTGGCCCCCCGCAGACATGCCGGGGCGGCCATCCGGCTCACGCCCGCACGGCACCCTCAGCGATGCTGTGCCGCGTACCCGCGCTGACGGAGGTGACTCCGGTCAGTTCGAGGCCCGCCGTACGGAACAGCTCCCCGATGTCCTCGGGGGAGCGCTCGCGGCCCCCGGTGAGCACCATCATGTTCAGGTCGCTCAGGACCGCGTTGGCGTCGTACCCCGAGTCCCCCTCGGCCGACTGCGACGGCTCGACCACGAGAATCGTGTCGCCGGGCCCCATGGCCTGGGCGCAGGTCTTCAGAATCCGGACGCTGCGCTCGTCGTCCCAGTCGTGGAGGACGCTCTTGAGCACGTACAAGTCGCCGTCCTCGGGGACCGAGGTGAAGAAGTCACCCGTCCGAACGGTGCAGCGGTCGGCGACGCCGGCGTCGGCGAGGGTCGGCGCGGCCCTCCCGGCCCCCTGCTCCGTGTCGAAGAGCGTGCCGCGCAGCGCGGGCTCGGCGGACAGGATGGCGGCGATCAGCGTCCCGCTGCCCCCTCCGACGTCGACCACGCTGCGGAACCGGGAGAAGTCGTACTCGGCGACAATCCGCTTGGTGACGTCGCCCGTGAGGGCGCCCATCGCCGCGTTGAAGATCTCGGCGGGCCGGGGGTTCCGGTCGAGGTAGCTGAAGTAGTCCGTCCCGTACTGCCGCTCGAAGGCGCCGCCGCCGGTCCGTACGCTCTCCTCGATGCCGCCCCAGCTCTGCCAGAGCGCCTCTCCCCCGATATGCATGGCGAGTGAGCGCAGCGAGTCCGGCGCATCCGAGCGGAGCGGACCGCCCATCGGACCCAGCGCAAAGGTGTCCGGCTCCGTCTCGATGAGCACTCCGAAGCAGGTGAGCGCCTGCAGCAGCCGTCGCAGGGCGGCCGGATCGGCACCCACTGCGCCGGCCAGCTCGGCGGTCGTCCGTGCACCGTCCGCCACCTGGTCCGGGAGGCCCAGCCACGCGGCCGTGTGAATGAGCCGCGACGGCATGAAGCCGAAAATCAACTGCTTGAGGGGGCCGGCGGCATCCATGCCGCCGCTGCCGCCGGATCGTGGCCCTTGCATACGAGTCTCCTCATCAGTCGTGGTGGGATTGCGACGGAACTTCCCGGTCAGGGGTCGTCCTCTGGGGGGAGTTCGGGCCGCCGCACCAGAGGGCGACCGCGGCACGGACCTCGTCCGGGCCGGGGGCGCGGTGGCGCCAGGCCAGATAGCCGTCCGGCCGGAGGAGCATGACCGCCGACCGGCGCTCGGGTGCCTGCCCCGGCGCGTGCACCGCGCTGACCCGGTCCGCCCGGTCGGCGACGGCTTCGGCCGCCGCGCCCTCCTCGGAGAAGTCCACAAGAAGGAGGCGCCCGGGCTCGATCAGGCGGTACAGGTGCACCCGCCGGCCGTCGACCATCAGCTCGCGGTCGTCCACGCGCTCTCCTCCGGGAGCGCTGCGGGCCGCACCGGGAGGCTGCGGATAGGAGATGTTCATCCCCGCGATCGTCCGCCGCAGGAACCGGGTGATGGCCGGGACCGCGAGCACGCCGCGGGCCGCGAAGGGCCGGATGAGATGGACAGCCGGCGGGGCCACGGCGGACTTCAGCAGCAGGTCGCTGATCCTCAGCGCGGTTCGCCCGACAGGGTGGCGTTCGCGCTGGTAGGAGTCGAGCAGCCACTCGGGGGCCCAGCCCCGGTGCACCGCCGTGAGCTTCCACGCCAGATTGGCCGCGTCCTGGATGCCGGTGTTCATACCGAGCGACCCCATCGGCGAGTTCACGTGGGCGGCGTCCCCGGCGAGGAAGATCCGGCCTACCCGGTAGCGCTCGGCCTGGCGGCGCTCGGTCACAAACCGCGTGGACCAGCGCATGTCCTGGATATCGATATCGGTTCCGCTGATGCGCCGGATCGATTCATAGACGTCGTCCACGCCCAGCGGCGCTTCCTGCGGCACGTTCTGGTGGGCCCGGTCCCAGATCACTGCGCGATACCAGCCGTCTCCGAAGGAGGGGAACAGGATCGCGCCGTCCCGCCCCATCAGTCCGTTGATGCCCGTCTGCATTCGGGCGCTCGTCCGGATATCGGCCAGCAGGAGCGTGGTCGCATAGGTGCGGCCGCTGAAGCCCACGTCGAGGAGGGAGCGGACCCGGCTGTGCGCGCCGTCGCAGCCGACTGCGTAATCGGCGCGGAGCTCCGGACCTCCGCTCACGTCGACGGAGACGCCCTCGCTGTCTTGGCGGATACCGCGCACCTCCGCTCCGGTCCGGATCTCGGCGCCCAGCTCCTCGGCGCGGCTGCGCAGCAGCGACTCGGTCCGCGCCTGCGGAACGATCAGAACGAACGGGAACCGGCTCTCCGGGTGGCGGAAGCTCAGGCTGAGCTGACCGCGGCCCATGTGCGGCCGGAACATCCCCACCGGATAACCCTGCGGCACCAGCGCATCGGCGCATCCGCGCATGTCCAGGATCTCGAGCGTGCGGGCGTGCACCCCGAAGGCGCGTGTCAGATTGGATTCGAGGGCGCGCTTCTCCAGCACGGTGACGGGCACTCCGCTCGCGGCGAGGTCGCCGGCAAGCATCAGCCCGGTCGGGCCCGCCCCG
This sequence comes from Nocardiopsis coralliicola, assembly GCF_054779695.1. NCBI lineage: Bacteria > Bacillati > Actinomycetota > Actinomycetes > Streptosporangiales > Nocardiopsidaceae > Nocardiopsis > Nocardiopsis coralliicola. Next base: position 58,431 of record NZ_BAAGXT010000013.1, read on the forward strand.
ACAACGATCACGCTCATGGCACTCTCCCGTAGGACTTCCTCGGCGGCTTCGCGCCACCGATCCTCGCCGGAGCGGCTTGAAGCGCGCTGGAGGCGAAATGGAGGCGCCCGGCGCGGGTCAGCCTGCGCGGTCCGACGGAGGTGAAAGGATCTCCAGTACCGCCGCTGACCACGAGAACCCCTGACCGACGCCGGCGACGAGGCACCGGTGCCCCGGGCGGAGCGCACCCGAGTCGGCCATCAACCCGAGCAGGGCGACCTGGTCGCCGGCGCCGAGGTGCCCCATCTCCCGGCCGAGCGCCCACGTCGTCCGCTCGACGTCGATGCCGAAGGGGTCCAGGAAGTGCGCCTTCAGCCGGCTGCGCCCCAGGCTGGGGAGGATAAAGCGGTCGATGTCGCCCATCTTGGCACCGGCCTCGTCCAGCACCTGGTCGACCACCTCGCGCTGGCCCTGGTCGATGGCGCGCAGGACCGCGTCGATCCCCGCCCCGCCGACGAACGACCGGCGCCCTGCATCGAGGTCGACCCGGGGGCGGTGGCTGAACGGAGCGGGCCCGAACGGGTCGTCGCCACGGGACATCTGCTCCAGACTGGAGTCGCACCGCGTGGCGAGGCTGCGGATCCGGGCGAACCCGGAGCCGCGGGAGAGCACAGCCGCGGTGCCGCCGTCCCCGCAGATCGTCCCCGGATCGCTGCGCCATCGGTCGTAGCCGGGCGGACAGAAGCGGTCACCGGTGGTGACCAGGGCCTGGCGGCGCCCCGCGTCCGCCGAGAGATAGCCCGCGGCAAGCTCCAAGGCTGCCATCCCCCCGTTCGACATCTGGCTCACGTCAATGGCCGGGCACCGGTTGCCGAGGGCGGCGTGCTGCACGAAGGAGGCGGCGGGCCACAGGTCGTGCCCCTGGTAGTAGACGCTGGCATGCAGGACGAGATCGATCTCGCCAGGCCGGCAGCCGGCGCGCCGCACCGCGCGGCGCGCCGCCTCAGCGGCCATCTCCGGCGCCGACTCCCCCGCCGAGATGCAGACGGACGCCACGTCGGTACGCCAGAGGGTCCCGGCGTCGCACATGCCGTCGCGCTCGGCCTCTGCAAGGGTCACCTTCTCCGGCAAGCGGCTAGCGGCCGCAGCGATGCGGAGGTCGTCGTACCGCACTGGGTCTCCTCTACGCGTCGTCGAGGTCCATCTCCTGCAGCAGGGCAGTGGTGTGCTTGGCATGCCGGAACCGCGGATCGGCGACCACCCTGCGGAGGAGCCCCGAGGTGGTGTGCACGCCGGGGCCGTCGATCGCGAATTCGCCGAGGGCCCGGTCCATGCGGGCGATGGCCTCGTCCCGGTCCCGCCCCCAGGCGATCACTTTCGCCACCAGGGGGTCGTAATCGGACGGGATCCGGTACCCCTGGTACGCGTCGGTGTCCACGCGCACAAAAGGACCGCCGGGCGGATGGAACCGGGTCAGAGTGCCCGGTGCGGGCAGGAAGCCGCGCTCGGTGTCCTCGGCGTTGATGCGGCACTCGATCGCCGCGCCGTACCGGTCCACCTCGTGCTGCCCGAAGCCGAGCGGTTGTCCAGCGGCGACCCTGATCTGCTCGCGCACCAGGTCGCGGCCGACGACCATCTCGGTCACCGGGTGCTCCACCTGGATGCGGGTATTGATCTCCATGAAGTAGAACTCATCGCCGTCGAGCAGGAACTCGAAGGTCCCCACTCCGGTGAAACCGCAGCTCAGGGCAGCCTTGACCGCCGTCTCGCACATGCGGTCCAGAAGCGCCCGGCCGCAGCCCGCCGCCGGGCTCTCCTCCACGAGCTTCTGGTTCCTGCGCTGCACCGAGCAGTCGCGTTCGCCGAGGTGCACGCCGTTGCCGTACTGGTCGCACAGCACCTGGACCTCGATGTGCCGTGCTGATTCCACGAGGCGTTCGAGATAGACCCTGCCGTCGCCGAACAGGGAGCGGGCTGCCGCCTGCGTCTCCCGGAACACCCGGACGAACTCGCGCGGTCCGCGCACCGGCGCCATGCCCCGGCCTCCGCCGCCGGCCGCTGCTTTGACCATCAAGGGATAGCCGAGTTCGCCGGCACGGCGCTTGGCATCGGCCGCGCTGCCCTCGATGGCCTCGGTCCCGGGCGGCACGGGCAGGCCCGCCGCAGCCATGATCCGGCGGGCTTCGGCCTTGTCTCCCAGGCGTGCCATCACGTCGAGCGGCGGGCCGATGAAGGCCAGGCCCCGGGCCGCGCACACTTCCGCGAAGTCGGGGTCCTCAGAGAGGAACCCGTAGCCGGGATGGATCGCTTCGGCGCCGGACTGCAGTGCCGCCTCGACCAGCGCGGGGATACTCAGGTAGCTGCGTCTGGGCTGGGCGGGGCCGATGCGGACCACCTGGTCGGCAACCCGGGCGACGGCCGCTTCCTCGTCGGCCGCCGACAGCACCGCCACCGTGCGGATGCCCATCTCCCGGCACGTTCTGGCGATTCTGAGTGCGATCTCACCGCGGTTGGCGATGAGTACTGTGCTGAACATGGTGCTCCTCACTGGATCCGGCCGGGCCCCAGTCCCCGCCGGAGGTGAGCGCGATGAGCGGTTGCCCGAACTCGACCCCGGCCCCGTCGGGTACCAGCACCTCCACGACGCGGCCCGCCTGGTCGGCTTCGACGGCGTTCATCAGTTTCATCGCCTCGACGATCCCGACCTGCTGGCCCGGCTCAACGGTGTCGCCGGGGCGCACGAACGGGGGCTCACCCGGTCCAGCCGCGGCGTAAAAGGTTCCGACCAGCGGTGCAGATATGTGCTCGTGCGCGTCGGAGGGCGCGAGGGCGGCGTCGGAGTCCGCGTCGCCGTGGAGCCCGGCCGCACCCTTCGCCGGGGCTTCTCCGGTGTCCGCCCATTCGAGCTCCACGGTCACGTCGGGGGTCTGCACCCTGACCCGGAGCAAGGGCCGGGCCGGTTCCCCCGAGAGCGCCGCAGCGCGGCGGAAGACCTCTTCGATGGTGGTCGCTTCGTTCACCTGGCCCCACGTTCCTCTCCGCTCGCCGCAGCGGCATTGAATCGGCGGAAGCGCCGCCGGCGGCGGCGCAGCAGTTCGCCGGCCGGCAGTGGGGCGAGCTCGTCGAATGCTGCGCCGACTGCCCTCTCCAGCAGCACGGCAGCCCCGATGAGATCGCTCTGCACCCCCGCGTCGGGTTCGGGCACGATCGCGTCGACCGCTCCGACGCGGAGCTGCTCGCCGGCGTCGAGGCCCAATGCGGCAGCGGCTGCCGGCGCCTTGCCGCGGTCCCGCCACAGGATGGCCGCGCACCCCTCCGGACTGATGACGGAGTAGATCGAGGAGGGGAAGCACAGCACGCGGTCGGCGACCCCCAGGGCGAGGGCGCCGCCGCTGCCGCCCTCGCCGGTGACGACTGCGACGATGGGGACCGGAAGCCGCGACATCAGCCGGAGGTTGTCGGCGATCGCGAACGCCTGGCCCATCCTTTCCCCCTCGACCCCGGGATGGGCGCCCGGCGTATCGATGAGCGTCAGGACAGGCAGGCCCAGCTTCGCGGCCAGCCGGAGGAGGCGCGCGGCCTTCCGGTATCCGTCCGGGGTCGGCATCCCGAAGTCGCGGGCGATGAGTTCGGCGGTGCCGTGGCCCTTCTGGTGGCCGATCACCATCACCGCCCGGCCGCCGACCCGGGCCATCCCCCCGACAATCGCGGGGCTGTCCCCGGAGGCGCGGTCGCCGTGCAACTCCACGAAGTCCTCGCCGACTACCGAAATGTAGTCCAGCGTGGTCGGCCTCTCGGCGCTGCGGGCCTGCCCCACCCGCTCCCACGGATCGCTGGCGGCCAGGCTCTCGGGGTTTCGCTCGAACACGTCGGCCAATGCAGCGCCCGGACCGCCGCCAGCCGCCGGGGCGGGTGCCGAGAGCGAGAGGAGCTGGCCGAGGGTCGAGCGCAGGTCGGATCGCGGACGGATCGCGTCGATCAGTCCGTGGCGGATGAGCGCTTCGGCGGTCTGGAAGCCCTCCGGGAGGCGCTCGCCGATGGTCTGCTCGATCACCCGTGGGCCCGTGAACCCCATCCGGGCTCCGGGCTCGGCGATGATAATGTCGCTCAGCGTGGCGAACGACGCCGCCACGCCCGCGTAGGTCGGATCGGTGACCACGGAGACGGTGAGCACACCGGCCTCGTCGAGCTCGGCGAGCGCACCGCTCGTGGCCGCCATCTGCATGAGGGCGAGGATGCCCTCCTGCATCCGCGCTCCTCCGGAGGCTGTGACCAGGACCAAGGGGGTGCGGTCGGCTAGGGCCGTGTCCGCGGCGTGGGTGATCCTCCTCCCCACGGCGGTCCCGAGACTGCCGCCGAGGAAGCGGAAGTCCATGGCGGCCGCCACGACCGGGAAGCCGCGGATCACGCCGCGCGCACAGACCACCGCCTCGTCCAGCCCGGTCGCGCGCCGCGCCTCTTCGAGCCGGTCCCGGTAGGGGACGGTATCGACGAAACCGAGCGGGTCGTCGGGGGTGGGCGGCGGCGCCAGCGGCGCGGTACTCCCCTCGTCCAGCAGTTGCGCCAAGCGCCCCATCGCGCCGACCGGCGCATGGTCGCCGCACTCGGGGCATACGAGGAGCTCGCGCTGGAACCGCTTGCCGTAGACCAGTGCCCTGCACCGGCGGCAGGCGACCCACTCGGGGATCGGCGGGCTTCCGGTCATCAGCAGGCTCCCCAGGTCGCGAGAACGTCTGACCCGAGGCTGGCACCGGAATCTCAGGGATGGTTCGAGCTTCGATCCAGCGGTCGCACGCCCCCACCGCGTCCAGCCGTCCTCTATCCGTCTTTGAGATCGCGCGGCGACGATCCCATGGCGCCGTCCAGGCGAGCCGTACCGAACGACAGGGGCATGGCACCATGGCGAACCCGCACGACAACCCCGGGCGCCCCGTCGCTCTGCTGTTTCCCGGCCAGGGGGCCCAGCAGGTGCTGATGGGAGCGGGGCTCTACGGCCACGTACCGGTCTTCACCGAGGTGATGGACTCCGCCTTCGCGCTCTGGGGCGACGAGGGGGCACGGATCAGGGGGCATTGGCTCTCCGGCGGTGCACCCGAGCTCCTCGACGACGGGCGGCGCTCCCAGCCCCTGCTCTACGCCATCGACTACGCACTCGGGCGGACGGTGCTGAACTGGGGGGTGCGCCCCGCGGCGCTGCTCGGCCATAGCGTGGGCGAGCTGGCCGCCGCCGCGCTCGCCGGCGTGTTCGACTTCGAGGACGGGGCCCGCCTCATCCTCGAACGGATCCGGCACCTCGCCGACACACCGGACGGGGGGATGCTCGCGGTCGCCGCCTCGGTAGAGGACGTCGGCCCCTACCTCTCCGAGGGAGTGGCGGTCGGTGCGGTCAACGCTCCGCGCCAGCTTCTGCTTGCAGGCCTCGACCGGCCGCTCGCCGACACCGCGCGCCGGCTCCGCGCAGACGGCTTCACCTGCCGACGCGCGCGGGCGCGGCAGGCGTTCCACAGCCCCGCCATGGCGGAGGCGACGGCCCGCTCGGCCCACGTCTGGCGCGGCCTGGATCTCAGGTGCCCCGACCCGGGAACCACCGTGTTCTCCGCCTATCTCGGTGGACCGCTTCCCGACTCGGTGGCGCGGAACCCGGATTTCTGGGCCTCCCAACCGGCCGATCCCGTGTACTTCGGCCCGACCCTCCAGCGGATGCTCCGCGAGCGCGACTATCTCCTGGTGGAAGCGGGCCCCGGCAGAGGCCTCGGTGCGCTGGCACTCCGCCGGCCGGAGGCCGCCGCCGGCCGCACCGCTGTCACCGGGCTGCTGCCGGCGAAGTCGGGCGACGCCGCGGCCGATCGGGCGGCGCTCCGCGACGCGGCGGCCCGCATCGCAGCCGAAGGGCACGCCATCGACCGCGGGGCGGTGCCGCGGCCGCCGGGGGCGCCCGGCAGCACGCCGACGGAAGCGACCCTGGGAGGGCGGCACCCGTGAACGATCCGATCGCAGTCATCGGCATGGCATGTCGGCTGCCGTCCGCGGCGGACCCGGCGGAATTCTGGACCCTTCTGCGCGACGGCATCGACGCGGTCGGCCCGCCGCCGGAGGACCGGCGCGGGCTCAGCGGACTCCGCGGCGGCTATCTGGACGGGGTCGAGGCGTTCGATGCCGACTTCTTCGGCATCTCTCCCCGCGAAGCCGCGGCGATGGACCCCCGGCAGCGGCTCATGCTGGAGCTGAGCTGGGAAGCGGTCGAGGAGGCACGTCTCGATCCGGCGGCGCTGCGCGGGAGCCGCACTGCGGTGTTCGCCGGGACGGCCTGGGACGACTACGCCGCACGCACCTACGGGCTCGGAGACTGCGCCGTCACCGGCCACACCATGACCGGGGTGCACCGGTCCATGATCGCCAACCGGGTCTCCTACGCCCTGGGCCTGAACGGTCCGAGCATGGTGGTGGACACCGGGCAATCATCGTCGCTGGTCAGCGTCCACCTCGCGATCGAGAGCCTGCGGCGCGGCGAGTCCGACCTGGCGATCGCGGGCGGCGTCAGCCTGATCCTCGCCCCGGAGAGCACGGAGAGTTCGCGCGCCTTCGGTGCCTTGTCCCCGGCGGGCCGCTGCGCCGTGTTCGATGCGCAGGCCGACGGCTACGTCCGCGGGGAGGGCGGCGGAGCCGTGCTCCTCAAACCGCTGTCCCGCGCCCTCGCAGACGGGGACCGCATCCACTGCGTCATCCGCGGCGGAGCCACGAACAGCGACGGCGCCACGGAGGGATTGACGGTTCCCGGGCGCGGCGCCCAGGAGCGGCTGCTCACCGAGGCCTGGCGCGACGCAGGTGTCGACCCGGCCGATGTCCAGTACGTCGAACTGCACGGAACCGGGACCCCGGTCGGCGATCCGGTCGAAGCGGCCGCACTGGGGGACGCGCTCGGTGCGCGGCAGGGGCGGCGCCCGCTAGGGGTCGGGTCGGCGAAGACCAACGTGGGACACCTCGAAGGGGCCGCCGGGATCGTCGGCCTCCTGAAGGCCACGCTCAGCATCCGCCACAGGGAGATCCCCGCCAGTCTGCACTTCACCCGGCCGAACCCCCGCATCCCCCTGCGCAAGCTGGGCCTGGAGGTGCGATCCCGGACAGGCCCCTGGCCTGCGCCAGAGCAGGAGCTCATCGCCGGTGTCTCCTCCTTCGGGATGGGCGGCACCAACTGCCACCTGGTACTGGGTGCGCCCCCGCCCGAGGCGGACGTGCGGGCGGGGGCAGAAGGGCCGCCGCTCTGGGTCGTGTCCGGCCGGTCCGACCGGGCCGTGCGCTCCCAGGCGGACCGGCTCCAGCAGGTTGCCGAGGGCACGTGCAGGACCGGCGATACCGGCTTCTCCCTGGCGACCACCCGGTCCGGCTTCGAACACCGGGCCGCGGTCGTCGGCGCAGACCGCGCCGACCTCGCCGACGGACTGCGGGCCCTGGCGGAGGGGCGTCCCCAGCGGTCAGTGCTCCGCGGCCGCACGGTGCCGGGGGACCTTGCGTTCCTGTTCTCCGGCCAGGGGTTCCAGCAGCCGGGCATGGGATGCCTGCTGTACGACCGGTTCCCCGCGTTCTCCGACGCCGCCGACGCCGTCCGGAGCGAACTCGATCCGCTGCTCGAACGCCCGATCGGCACCGTCCTCCGGGGCGCCCCCGGCTCTCCTGAGGCGGCGCTGCTGAACCGCACGGACTTCACCCAGGCCGCCCTGTTCACGGTCGAGGTCGCGCTGTACCGGCTTTTCGAGAGTTGGGGGGCGTGCCCCGACTTCGTCGCGGGCCATTCGGTCGGTGAGATCGCCGCCGCGCATATCGCCGGCGTCTTCTCCCTGCCGGACGCCTGCGCACTGATCGCCGCGCGCGGGCGCCTTATGGCCGAACTCCCCGCGGAAGGGGCGATGTTCGCCCTGCAGGCTTCCGAGTCCGAGGTCCGCTCCTGGCTCGACGGGGCCGACGGGCAGCTCGGTCTGGCCGCGGTCAACGGTCCCCGCTCCACGGTGGTCGCCGGGGAGGAGGTGGCGGCCGCCGCCGTGGCCGACAGCTTCGCCGCGCTCGGGCGCACCACCCGGCGCCTCAAGGTCAGCCACGCCTTCCACTCCCCGCTGATGGACCCGGTCGTCGAGGACATGCGCGCGGTCGCGAGCGGGCTCTCCTTGCGGCCTCCCCGGGGGCCCCGGCTGATCTCCACGGTGACGGGGCGCCTTGCGACGGAGGACGAAGTGCGCTCCCCGGAGTACTGGGCCTCCCACGTGCGCCGACCAGTCCGCTACGGCGCGGCGGTCGCGGCCCTGCAGGAGCTCGGAGCCCGCCATTTCCTGGAGCTGGGCCCCGGCCACGGGCTTACGGTGATGGGCCAGGAGAACGTCGCCGGAACCGCGTGCGGCTTCGCCGCCGCCATGGACGCCGGCGGTTCCGGTGGCGCGGAGGGGGCGGACGAAGGGCGGTCGGTCGCCTCCGCGCTGGGGTGGCTGCACGTACGCGGCGCCGACATCGACTGGCGCGCGGTCTTCGGTCCCGACGCGCGCACGGTTGACCTGCCCACCTACGCATTCCAGCGCAGCCCGCACTGGCTGCCGGCGGACGCGGCGGAAGCTGCGGGCAGCGGCCGTGAGCAGGCCGACTCGGGGACGCCGCCGGCGGCGCAGGAGAGCGCGGCACAACCGGCATCCGCGGAGGGCACCGGGCCGCGCATGCACCGGGCCGTGCATTCCGCCCTGGCATCGGTGCTCGGCTACGCGGACCCGTCCGGCATCGACGCGCAGCGCCCGTTCACGGACCTCGGGCTGGACTCCCGCATGGCGGTCGAGCTGCGCACCCTGCTCCAGGAGGAGGTCGGCGTCCCGCTTCCTACAGCGCTGGTGTACAGCCATCCGACTCCGGTCGCCCTCATCGACTACTTGGCCAACACGGTTGACGCCCCCGAGGACCGACCGAACGGCGATGGCGCCCCCTTCGCGCCCGCCGGCGGGGACCCGGTCGCGATCGTAGGTATGGGGTGCCGGTACCCGGGCGACGTGCACACCCCTGACGACCTGTGGCGGCTGGTCAGCGAAGGGCGCGACGCGACCTCCGGCTTCCCCCGGAACCGGGGATGGGATCTCGGCAGGCTCTACGACCCCGCCGGTGAACGCCCCGGTACCTCATTGGCGCAACGGGGCGGGTTCCTCCACGACGCCGATGAATTCGACGCCGCGTTCTTCGGCATCAACCCGCGCGAGGCCACCGCCATGGACCCCCAGCAGCGCCTGCTGCTGGAGGTTGCCCACGAGGCGCTCGAACGCTCCGGGCTCGATCCCCGCAGGCTGGCGGGGCACAGCGTCGGCGTCTACGTAGGCGCCACCGCCCAGGACTACGGCCCTCGGCTGGGCGAGCACGCCGACGAACAGGGCATCAGCGGGTATCTGCTGACCGGTGGGACGTCGAGCGTCGCCTCCGGACGGCTCGCCTATGCGTACGGCTTCCGGGGGCCGGCCCTCACCGTGGACACAGCGTGCTCCTCCTCTCTCGTCGCGATCCACATGGCGGCACGTGCGGTACAGCGCGGCGAATGCGGACTCGCCCTCGCAGGCGGGGCCGCGGTCATGGCGACACCCGGAATGTTCGTGGAGTTCAGCCGGCAGCGCGGACTCGCCCCGGACGGGCGCTGCAAGCCGTTCGGCGCGGACGCCGACGGAACGGCCTGGTCGGAGGGTGTGGGCCTCGTACTGCTGGAGCGGCTGTCCGAGGCGCGGCGCCGGGGCCACCCGGTGCTCGCGGTCGTCCGCGGCAGCGCCGTCAACCAGGACGGGGCCAGCAACGGGCTCACCTCCCCCAGCGGCCCGGCGCAGGAGCAGGTCATCCGGGCCGCCCTCGCCGACGCCGGCCTGCAGGCCGGCGAAGTCGACGCGATCGAAGGGCACGGAACGGGGACGTCCCTCGGAGACCCCATTGAGGCCGAGGCGCTGCTGGCCACCTATGGGCAGGGCCGCTCCCCCGGCGCTCCGGCGCGGCTCGGATCCTTCAAGTCGAACATCGGCCACGCCCAGGCCGCGGCGGGTGTGGGCGGCCTGATCAAGATGGTCCAGGCCATGCGGCACGGGACCCTCCCGCCGACCCTGTACGCCGAGGAGCCGAGCCGCCATGTGGACTGGTCCGCGGGACACGTGTCGCTGCTGCGCGAAGCGGTGGAGTGGCGGCGCGGGGACCGGCCGCGGCGGGCGGCGGTGTCGTCCTTCGGGATCAGCGGGACCAACTCCCACCTCATCGTGGAGGAGCCCGCCGAGGAAGATGCGTGCGGGCTCCGGGCCGTCCGTCCCCCCAGCACGGACGGCCCGAGGGATGCGCCCGGACCGGCTCTCTGGCCCCTCTCCGCGCACAGCAGTGCGGCCCTCGCCGCGCAGGCGGCCCGGCTGCACGAATTCGCCGCAGACCGCCCCGAGCTGGATGACGCGGGAATCGCCCGCTCTCTGGCGGCCTCCCGAAGCGGCTACGAGCACCGTGCCGTGGTCCTGGGGTCGGACCGGGCCGCTCTGCTCGACGGCCTGGACGGACTCGCCCGCGAAGAGCCGCGGCCCAACGTACTCGCTGGCTCGGCGGCCCGCGGCGGCACGGTCTTCGTCTTTCCCGGCCAGGGTGCGCAGTGGGCGGGGATGGGCGCGGGAATGCTCGGCGCCTCCCGCGTCTTCCGCGAGGCCATCGAGCAGTGCGCCGACGCCCTCGACCCGCTCACCGGATGGCCGCTCGTCGACGTGCTGCGCGGAGCCGCCGGCACACCACCCCTGTCCAGGGCGGACGTGGTCCAGCCCGCCCTGTTCGCGATGATGGTCGGGCTGGCCGCCGAGTGGCGCTCGCACGGGGTCACTCCGGACGCCGTCGTCGGCCACTCCCAGGGGGAGATTGCGGCGGCATGCGTCGCCGGCGGGCTGACCCTCGCGGACGGCGCAGCGGTTGTCGCGGCACGCAGCCGGGCCATCATGGCGCTGGCCGGGACCGGCGGGATGGCCTCGGTGCCGCTGCCCGCCGCTGAAGTGGAGCGCCGCATCGGGCCCTGGGCGGGACGCCTGCACGTGGCGGCGCTCAACGGTCCGCGGTCAACCGCCGTGGCGGGCTCCGCCCAGGCACTGGCTGAGTTCCTCCATGCCTGCCGGAACGACGCAGTGGACGCCCGGCGCATCGACGTCGACTACGCCTCGCATACCCCGGACGTATCCGACGTGGAACAGCGGCTGCTCGGCAGCCTCGCCGGCATTGCGCCGCGCACGTCGGCCATCCCCTTCTACTCCACGCTCACCGGCGGTCCCCTCGACACGTCGGCGCTGGACCCCGCGTACTGGTATTCGAACCTGCGGAACCCGGTCCGCTTCGCGCCGGCAGTGGGCGCACTGCTCGAATCCGGCCACCGCCTCTTCCTCGAGGCCAGCCCGCACCCCGTGCTCACCACCGGTGTCCAGAGCAGCTGCGACGAGTACGGCGGGGGCGGCGCGGCCGTCGGAACGCTGCGCCGTGAGCGGGGCGGCCGGAGCGAGTTCGCGGCGGCGGCCGCCCAGGCCTACACGCACGGCGCCGCAGTGGACTGGAATGCGGTGCTCCCCGACGCCGACCACGTCGAACTCCCCACCTACGCCTTCCAGCGCCGGCGCTACTGGGCCGCTCCCGAGCGCGCCGCAGCGGCGCCCGGCGCGGCCGGCATCACCGCGCCGGAGCACCCCCTGCTCGACGCCGAAGTCGAACTGCCGCCGGACGGCGTACTCTTCACCGGGACGCTCTCCGCACACTCCGAAGCCTGGCTGGCGGACCACGGAGTAGTGGGCACAACCCTCGTCCCGGGCACCGCCCTGCTCGATATCGTCGCTGCCGCGGGCCGCCGGACGGGCGCCGAGCGCATCGAAGAGCTCCGGCTCGAACAGCCGCTGCGCCTCCCCGCAAGCGGAAGCGCGGCGATCCGGGTCCTGGTGGAGGGGCCAGACCAGAGCGGACGCCGGCGGGTCGGCGTGCACAGCCGGGCGGACAGTGCGCCGAACGGTCCGTGGACGAGGCACGCCGAGGGCGTGCTTGAACGCGGTGGGCCCTCGGCGGAGGATCCAGCGAGCGCTGCCGATGCCGGAGAGAGCGCGTGGCCGCCGCCGGGAGCCGAACCGGTCGACATCGGCGGCGTCTACGGCGAGCTCGCCGCGCGGGGGTACGAATACGGCCCGGCCTTCCGCGGACTGAACGCGGTCTGGCGGCGCGGCGGCGAGCTCTTCGCCGAGATGGCCCTGCCCGGCGCCGCCAGCCTGACCGCCGACGGGTACGGCGTCCACCCCGCTCTCCTGGACTGCGCACTGCATGCCTGGCTCCGCTTCGGCCCGTCCGCAGTTGCGGGGCAGGACGGCCGTCTGCTGCTGCCGTTCGCCTGGACCGGCGTCCAACTGCACCGGTCCGGTGCAGACGCGCTGCGGGTGAGCATGGTGCCGACCGCAGACGGAATGGCACTCGAATGCGCCGATTCCGCCGGGGCCCGCGTCTGCTCGATCGGCGGTTTGGAGCTGCGCGCCGCGGCACCTGAACGGCTGCGTCCGGGGCGGCGCCCCGCTGCCGACCTCTACCGCACGGAGTGGCGCGAGGTCGCCGGCGCCCGCCCCGGGGCGGCGCCGTCCTGGGCCCTGGTGGATGCGGAGGGCGCGGACGGGACGCTGGGCGCCCGCCACCCGGGCGTCCCCGTATTCACCGACCTGGCAGAGCTCGCCGCCTCCGTGGCGCAGGGAGCGGAGCCTCCAGGGTCCGTCATTGCCGCAATCCCGACCCTGCCCGCCGCCGACCGGCCCGTGCCCGAGCGCGCCCGCGCCGCCGCCGAGACCGCACTCCGGCTGGTGCAGGAGTGGACGGGCGACGCGCGGTTCTCCGCGTCGCGCCTGTTCCTCCTCACCCGCGGAGCGGTCGGCGTCGCCGGCGGCGGCAGCGAAGCGGTCCGGCCGGACCACGCCGCTGTATGGGGGCTGGTGCGGTCGGCCCAGTCGGAGCATCCGGACCGGCTGGTGCTCGTCGACACCGACGACAGCGATGCCTCGCGGACCGCGCTTCCCGCGGTCGCCTCGGCGGCCGCCGCCGGCGAAGCGCAACTGGCACTCCGCGGCGGGACGGTCCACACGCCGCGGTTGGCCGAAGCCGGCGCCGGCGCGGAACTCATGCCACCGGACACCGGGGACTGGCGGTTGAGCACCGAGCGCCCCGGCACCCTGGACCACCTCGCGCTGGTCCCGTGCCCGGAGGCATCCCGCCAGCTCGGTCCGGACGAGGTCCGGATCGCGGTGCGGGCGGCCGGCGTCAATTTCCGGGATGTGCTCCTCGCCCTGGACGTCGTCGCCCCGGACGACATGGGCTTCGAAGGGGCGGGGACCGTCCTCGAAGTCGGGGACGGCGTCTCCGGCCTCGCCCCCGGGGACCCGGTCCTGGGCCTCTTCCCCCGGGCCTTCGGGCCGGTCGCCATAGCGGACCGGCGGAAGGTCGCACGCAAGCCCCCGGAGTGGTCCTATCCGGAAGCGGCCTCGATGCCGGTCGTCTTCCTGACCGCCTACCTCTGCCTCGTCGAGGTCGCGGACCTGCGCCCGGGCGAGTCAGTGCTGGTCCATGCCGCCACCGGCGGGGTCGGAATGGCCGCTGTCCAGCTCGCCCGCCATCTCGGGGCCCGCGTGCTCGGCACGGCGAGCCCGGACAAGCACGAGACGCTCCGCGAGCTCGGCGTGGAGGGCCACTGCGCTGCCTCCTCCCGATCGCTGGACTTCGAGGCGCGGTTCGCCGCTGCCGGCGGGGCCGACGTGGTGCTGAATTCGCTCGCGCGGGACTACGTGGACGCTTCCCTCCGGCTTCTCTCCCCGGGCGGCCGGTTCGTCGAATTGGGCAAGACCGACATCCGCGACGCCCAGGACGTCACGGCGCGCCATCCGGGCGTGCGGTACGAGGTGTTCGACCTGATGCAGGTCGCCCCGGAGCAGATCCGCCCCGCATTGGACGCGGTCCTCTCGCTATTCGAACGGGGGGTGCTGCAGCCGCTCCCGACCCGCACCTGGGACGTCCGCAGCGCACCCGATGCGTTCCACCACCTGAGGAACGCCCGGCATGTCGGCAAGGTGGCGCTCACCCTGCCGCGCCGCCTGGATCCGAGGGGCACCGTGCTGGTCACCGGCGGAACGGGTTCGCTCGGGGCGCGCATAGCGCGACACCTCGTGCAGGAGCACGGAGTCCGGCACCTCGTCCTGACCAGCCGCAGGGGAGGCGGCGCACCCGGCGCAGACGCCCTCGTCCGCGAGCTCGGCCAGGCAGGGGCCGCAGTGGCGGTGGCCGCCTGCGACGTGTCCGACCGATCCGAGCTTGAGGCGGTGGTGGCCGCGGTGCCCGACGCGCATCCGCTCACCGCCGTCGTCCACGCCGCGGGGGTCCTGGACGACACGGTGACCTCCTCCTTGACCCCCGAGCGGCTCCGGAAGGTGCTGCGCCCCAAGGTGGACGCCGCCTGGCACCTGCACGAGCTCACCGCGGACCTGGATGTGGCCGCCTTCGTCCTGTTCTCCTCGGCGGCCGGCGTCCTCGGCGAACCGGGGCAGGCCAATTACGCGGCGGCCAACGCCTTCCTGGACGCACTGGCGCAATTCCGCGCCGGCCGCGGAGCACCGGCATGCTCCCTGGCATGGGGCCTGTGGGCGGAGCGCACCGGGATGACCAGGCACCTGGAGGAGTCCGACATCGACCGGATGCGCCGCTCCGGGATGGGCACGCTGCCGACCGCCGCCGCGCTGGCCCTCTTCGACACCGCCCTCACCCGCGACGATCCAACGCCAGTGCCGATGCGGGTCGACACGGCGGTTCTGCGCGACAGCGGCCTTGTCCCCCCGATCCTCCGGGAAGTCGCCAGCGCCGCCGTACCGGATGGCACCCGCGCGGGCGGTACTGCACCGCGGACGGAGCCGGACACGGCGCAGGCCCCGCTGGTCCGGCGGCTCAGCGGCGCGGACGCGGCCGACCGGGAGCAGGTCGTCCTGGACGCGGTGCGCGCACACGCCGCCACGGCCCTCGGACAGTCCTCTCCGGACGCCGTGGAACCCGGACGCCCCTTCAAGGAGCTCGGGTTCGACTCGCTCACCTCGGTGGAGCTCCGCAACCGGCTGGGGGCAGCGACCGGGCTGCGCCTCAGCACCGACCTGACGACCGATTTCCCGACACCGCACCTTCTGGCGCAGCACGTCCTTTCCGCCCTCGGCCCGAGCGCAGGCGGAGGCGTAGCGCAGCGCTGAGCCGCAGCGGCGGGCGGCCACTCGTCGGGCGCCCCGCGCACACCGCGGCTGTCGGCGCCGCAGAAGGACGGCACGGCGCTGCTCGTCGACGCTAGTCGACGTGGGAGAAGGGCGGCGGGTGGGGCGCGTCCTCCGGATCGCCCCTGCCCCGAGGAGAGCGGCGGCCCCCCTGCTCGCCCTCGAACACCCATCTCAGACCGATGCGCTGCACTCGGAGGGTGCGGTAGACCTTCGTGAGGTGCTGCTCGACGGTACTCACCGTGATGTGCAGCTTCTCCGATATCTCCCGATTGGTGTGCCCCGCCGCGGCGAGAGTCGCGACGCGGCGCTGGGCAGCGCTCAGCCCGTCGAGCACAGGATTGTCCTGGATCGCCCCGCCCGCACCCGCTTCCCCCGCGGCGCTGGCGTGGGAGTAGGACCGCCAGACCGCTCCACCGCTCTGGCTCGCCAGGACATCGGCGCGAAATCTGAGGGCGTCGGCCCGCTGCTCATCCCCGCTCGCACGGGAGCACACGCTGAGGTCGGCCGTCACCAGCGCAAGGCCGAAGCGGTCCCGCGCCTCCTCCATTTCCTCAGCGGCCCCGGCCAGCAGGAGGGGGTCCCCGCCGCGCGCCTTCGCGAGAATGCGCAGCGCATGGCCGCGTAGCCGGTGGTGGTGGGACGAGGCCGCGGCGAGTTCCTCCTGCAGGTAGCGCTCGGCTTCGGCAGGGTCGCCCAGCCTGAGGTGCGCGCAGGCGGCGCCGAGGCGCCACGCTTCGAAGTTCGGAAACGACAGCCCCCACTCGCGCATCCGCCGGCCGCACAGGGCGAACCCGTGGAGAGCCGACTGCGTTCCGCCGACTGCAAGGTAGTACCAGCTGCGCGCGTAGATGTAGTGCAGTCCGCACGGCGTGCTGAACATCGCGTCGGGAACGCGTATGTCGAGCAGGCGCCCGGCTTCGGCCAGGTCGCCCCGCGCCACGGCGGACAGGAGCGCCGCAGACAGGGGCAGGCCGACGGCGACGCCCCAGCTCGGTACCGGCAGGATGTCGAACGCGCGGTCGGCAAGCTCAGCGGCCATCACAAGGTCGCCCTGGCGGACGCAGATCATTGCCCGCGTCGCCGCGAACAGGGCCTGCCATGTGGCGCTGTTCTTGGCCTCGGCCTGCTCCATCAGCGCGTCGCACCAGTCGGCGGCTCCGTCCAGGCGCTCCATGTACATGAGGATGGCCAGCGCGGAGGTGAGCGGCATGAAGCTGTCGTCGGCCAGCCGGGTGCGCTCCAGGACGGCGCACGCCGACGCGCCGACTGAGGCGTCGTCCTCGACCTCTCCTCCGGGGCCCGCCATCGTCCGCCGGATCTGGACGTTCACCGCAGCCGCGAGCGAGTAGTCGCAGTCGGCCGCGTCGCCGTAGACCGGCGCGGGGATTCCGGTGAGCAGCCCGGGATGGAAGTAGGAGAACCAGCAGCCGAGCTGCCGGGTCATGGACGGCGGGACCGCGCTGGCCGAGTAGTCGCACAGGCGGGCGACCAGTTGGCTCGCCTCGTCGTCCCTTCCGTGCCAGAGCAGATACGAGATCAGCGAATGGGCGTCGCCGAAGGTGAGCCGGCCTTCGCGGGCTGCGGCGGTGAGCTCAGGCAGGAGGGGCAGGAGCCCCGCCGGGTCAAGGCGCCATTCGGCCCGCGCGAGCCCCGCGAGGATCGACGACGCCTCCTTGTGCCCGCCCCCGTTCTGCCGGCGGGCGAGCCGCAGGTAGCGGAGCGCGAGGTGCGGGTCGTCCTCGTCCAGGGCGCGCACGGCGGCCTCGCCCAGGACTGGGACGACCCACGGTTCCTCAACCGAGCCGGCGGCGATGATGTGCCGTGAGACGGCGGCAGGCGGCGCGCCGTTCTCACGCAGGAGCTCAGCCGCGCGGCGGTGCCACTCGGCTCCGACGTCCGGGGGGAGGCTGTTCCTGACGGCCTCCCGGACGGCTGCGTGCCGGAACTGCCCTCGGCAGATCAGGCCGATCTCGCTGAGCGCGCGCAACCCCTGCTCGGTGGAGGCTGGGTCGAGGCCGGCGAGTCGGCCGAGTACGGCTGATGAGATGTCGTCATCCACCACCGCGACGGCACGCGCCAGATCCATCACCGAAGGGCCGTGGCGGGAGAGCAGCCCGAGCGCGGCCCCGCCGAACGCCTCTCCGGTGCGGATCCGGCCGACTGCCCGGCACTCGGCGTCATCCGAATCGGCGAGGACGGCGCCGACGAGCCCGGGAAGTCCGGAACTCACCTGGTGGACCGCCGACGCGATGCGGCGGGCCTCGTCGCAGCTGCGGTAGTGGGAGACCAGTTGCGCGACGCGCGCGACATCGAGGCCGCGCAACTGGATGCGGCGGGTGCCGGGCTGGCCGAGCGCCTCGCTCAGCAGCGGAGCAGGAGGTTGCTGCAGCTGCCGGTTCTCACTGAACACGCTGAACAGTGGTGCGGAGTCGAGGCGCCGCATGAGGTACAGCAGGGAGCGCTGGGACTCCGCGTCGGCGAAGTGGACGTCGTCAATGCAGATGACGACGGGGAGGTCCGCAGTCAGATCGTGCAGGATCCGCCACAGCCGGCGTAGGAGCGCCGAGTTTATCCCGTCGGCCCCGCGCTCGGTGTTCCCGGCCCCGTGTCCGGCCTCGTCGCGGTGCCGCCCCCACACCGCGTCCGCCGTGGTCCCGTAGTCGCGAAACACCTGTTCCAGTAGTCCCTGCCGGACGTTCCGCTCCGACCACACCGCCGAAGCAGCGAGGACGACCGCGCCGGACTCGGAGGCCGAATTCGCGAATTCGTTGAGCAGTAAACTTTTTCCGGTTGCCGGACGGCCGCTGACGACTACCGTCCTGCGACACCCGCTCCGACTCTCAGAAAAGGATTCTCTGAGAACCTCGAGCTCGGAATCCCTGCCCACAAGTCGCACTCCGACCTCCGCGTTTCACTACTCCCGGCTGGACGACTGGATATGATCGACATGATCAGTATTATTTTTACCTCAAACTACAGCATGGTCGCAGTAGGCACCAAAAAGGTCAAATTACGGTGCGCAATGGACCCAACACAGCATGACGCCGATCACGAGGGGCCCACGAGAACAATAGCGATTTGATCTTGAATGCCTCGCAAATACAAACGCGAGAAGAACTCTCGTCTCAACTTCGGGAACCATTAACCGGCACCTCATGCCTGGCGAGGAGCCCTTCGAAAGGCCCGCGCCGGCCGAGGCAGGGGGCCAGCACTCCCACGTTCCGATCGGCGCCCACGGTCCGCCAAGACCTACCCAATGGCCAGATTCGGCCGCACTGCCCGACTGCCGGCGGCCAGGTCCGACGGGTACAGGTGGGCCCCGCAGGGCGATCGCCTCAACCCGCGGAATCAGCAGTGAGCCATTCTGACGGCGGGCTGCCGTGGGTCAGGGTGCCCGCTCGACTCGGTGCACGGCGTCACAGCGGCCCGGATCTTCCGCATCGCCGAGCGGATCGCGGCCGCGGGCCTGTTCGGCCTGGGACAAGGGCTCTGCCGGCGTGCCGCCGGCGGCGGTGTGCCCCCTTCAGGGGGAGGAACGAGCCGGAGCGGAAGAAGCAGGCCGACCGGATCCACGCCCGACTGCCTGGCCCTGGTGGGCGGGCGAGCGCCCAACTGAAGATCTGGGCCGCCCTAGAACAACTGCGCTGCTGCCCTATCGGGCCGGAAAGATCGCCCGGGCGACGCTAGTCTCACAGGCCCGCGAATCACGATGAAAATGGATCAGCAAAGAACGACATGCGCATTGAATTATCCCAATGTTCACCCGGAACCGGAGGAGCATCGAGCACAATTCCGAAGTAGCGCTCGTAGGCGGCGATGATATCCGCGCCGTCATTGATCGTCTCGGTGCGGCGCCCCTCTCTCCCGATGACCGTGAGGGTGCTCCCGGTCAGTGTAACCCGGCCGTCCTCCGTCGGCAGCGAGCAGAACAGGTTTCTCAGGAACGGTGATTCCGGGGACGTCCGGTACCACCACAGGTGCTGGCTGAAGTCGGCGAGCTTGACCGGATCGCCATAGAAGCGGTACTGGGGGACACCGCTTCGATGCACCTCCCACGCGTGCTCCGACGGGACCCTGCGCACCTCGAAACGGCCCTGGGGGTCATGCTGACTGCCCAGCTCCCCCAACGCGAGGGGGAGTCTGCTGTTCTTTCCGAACCCGACGTCGACGAGCCATTCCTCACCCGCGACTTCGGCGACCATGACAACATGGTTGTACGGTGCGCTGAGGCTCCCGCCGATCCACACGCGGCATTGGTGCAGCGTCACGCGGAACCCCAGCGACGCCAGCAGCAGATAGAACGACGTGTTGATCTCGTAGCAACCGCCGCCGCGGCCTCTCCGCACTACTTTGTCGGCGACCCGCTCGTCCATGAAGATCTCGTCGCCCGAATGGTAATCCAAGTTCTCGAAGGGCACCGAGAGGACGTGGCGCTCCTGGAGGTGGAACAGCGCGCCCCGGTCCAGGGGCGCGACCCGGTCCGGCGAGGCGCGGATGCGGTCCAGATACGCGCCGACGGTCTCCTCATCGAACATGGCGCCATCCCCTCGTGTGCTCGGGAGGCCGGCCGCGAGAGGGGCGGCCCGCCATCACGTACCGTCCTCGTACGACATCTTCATGGACGCGTCCAGGTAGCGGCTGGGCTCGGGAAGCCGGTCCAGCTCGATTCCGAAATGCTCGGAATAGGCCCGGAGGATCTCGCTCTCTTCGGTCAGCTTCTCGACCCTCCGCTCCCGTCCGTCGGTGACCACCAGAGTGGTGCCGCGCCGCGTCGTCTTCATGAACGCCCATCCCCCGGCCGTGGGGCGGGAGCACGAGAGGTTCTGGAGAAACGGCGACATCGGGTGGGTCCGGTACCACCAGAGCACCTGGCTGCCGTCCTCCGCAGCGACCGGCTCGTCGGAGAACCGGTACAGGAGGTCGCGGTCCCGGTAGACGTCGTGCGTCCCGGGCTCGCCCGGGACGGACCGAATGGTGAACTCGCCGTGCGGGTCCTGCTGCGGCTCCTCTGTTCCCAACCGCAGCGGGAACCTGTTGCACTTTCCGAACCCGACGTCAGCGAGCCAGCGCGCGTCCGCGGTCTGGACGCTGGTGATCGCGTGGTTGAAGGGCGGCGTGAAGCCGCCGGCGATGCGCACGCGCGCCTGGTGGAGAGCAACGCGGAAGCCGAGCGCCTCCAGCAGCAGGTGGAACCCGACGGCGATCTCGCTGCATCCACCGCCGCGCCCGGAGCCGACGATCTTGTCCACGACCCGCTCGTCCATGTGGATGTCGGCACCAAGGTGGTAGTCGACAGTCTCAAAGGGGACCGAGAGCAGATGGCGTTCGTGCAGGTGCCGCAGGGCCTCGGCGTCGAGGGCCCCGGGGCGCTCCGCACCGATCCGCTCCAGATAGCGGTCGACCTGGTCAGTATCGAGCGTCACCGCTCAGCCTTTCTTCGCGGAGAGTCGCGGAAAGAGCGCTTCGGCGTTGAGGGCGTTCAACCGCCGTCCGCCGTCCGCGCCGGCGAGGCGCGCGACGTGCCGTCCGTTCTCTCCGCAGAAGGACTCGGACATGAAGGGGAAATCGGTCCCGACGAGCAACCTGCCGGCGGGGGCGAACCGCTGGAGCGCGGGGAAGGCGAACTCGTCGCCGACCATGGCGACGTCGAAGTAGAAGCGCTGCAGCGCGGCAACGGGGTCCACCGCGATGCGGTCCGCCAGAGCGGAATTGATCAGCGGACCGTACGTGAGCCGCCTGGCGTAGTAGGCGATCCCCCCGCCGCCGTGCGGCAGGATCACTCGGAGCCCCGGGTAGTCCTCCAGGATTCCGGAGTAGAGGAACTGGGCGGCCACCCGAACGGTCTCGAAGGGGAACTCGCAGACCGGCGCGGGGAGCCCGAACATCGGCTGCCCGGTGGACGGCGGAAGCCCGGGATGCACGAACAGCGGGGTATTCCTCCGGTGCGCCTCCGCGAAGAGCGGACGGAACCGCGCGTCGCCCGCGTAGGCGCCGCCGTAGTTGCTGACCATCCCGATCCCGTCGAGCCCGAGGACGTCGATGGCGTGCGTGAACTCCGCCATGACCCGGTCGACGTGGGGGAACGGGAGCACGGCGAACGCTCCGAACCGCTGCGGGCTGTCCGCTACAACCTTCGCCAGGTACTCGTTGACCGAGCGGGCGAGGGCTGCCGCGGCTCCGGGCGCCATCTCCGGTACGCCCGGCCAGACATTGAGAACGGCCGATCGGATCCCTTGCCGGTCCATCATGGCGAGACTGGACTCCGCACTCCACGCCGGAGGGTCGACCCCTGGAAGAACGGCTCTGGATCCCGACTTCTTCAGTTCTTCGATATAGAACCCGGGTATCGCGTGGTGATGTACGTCGATCGCACCGCTCCAGGCGGGCTCCGGCTCACCCGGTAAATTCATCGACACCTCCCTGAGGCTCATTCCGGGAGCCCCGTGAAATGGCGCTGAGCAAGCAGATCGACATCCCTGCACACTTCCACCGCGAGGACCCCCGCGAAGTCGAGGCATTGCGCGGAAGCGGCACGGCGCAACCGGGCGCGGCGCAGCGGGTCCGTGCCCGCTGCCCGGTGCCGGTGGCCCAGCAGCGCGGTCAGCAGCGCCAGCTGCTGCGTCGCTTCGTGCGCCAGTGCCCGCGCACCTGCGCGCGGCGGCGTGTGGACACCGAGCCCTTCGGTGATGCGCACGCAGCAGTGCACCGCGAGAGTCGCGACCGCCGCGACGTCGCTGGTAATACGGCCGCAGATGGGGTCTGGCGCCCCGCGGGCGCCCCCTCCGGCACGGTCCGGCGCCAAGAAGCCGGCAAGCGTGTAGGAGCCCTCTTCCCCGGGGAACGCGGACGGGGCCGCTGCCAGATCGGGCGCCTCCAGTCGACCTGCCGCGGTGTAGACGTCGCTGGGCGGGTCGGTGATGCGGCCCGCATCGGCCTCGCACTCCCCGCGCCCGGAGAGCGGTCCGAGGGGCACCCGGTCGGCGACCTGCTCGATCGGGCGCACGACGGCCGCGATGTCGGCGGCCCAGGCGCGGGCGTCGTCGGCGAGCGCCCCGGAGTCCGCGGCCGCCCCGACCTTGCGCAGAAGGCCCCCGGCTCTCTGCAGGTCGGCGCGGACACGGGCCAGCTCGGTTCCGATTCGTTCACAGCGCTCGACTGACTCGGCCGCGCGCGCCGCACACTCCATACGCCTTGCGCCCCTCTCTGGAAACACCTCACCGCGCCTCGGGATTCCGACTCCTACCCTTTTATCGAACGGGTTTCAGGGGTTCAATGATTTCGAGAACACTACGTCAGGTCGCTCCGCGGGCGCCCGCATGCGAAATTATCCGGGGTGCGGATAAAGGTTCCTCAAACTGCCTCCGGATCCGGGAACTTGACGGACTCGGAAGGCTCCGCTTGCTCCCTTATTTTCCGAGCCGGAGGATGTCCCCGCGGCTTCGGCTGCGAATTCGAAAAGACGGGCCCGATATTCGGACACCAAGCGTGCCACGCAATCATGCGGCCCGCGGCAACCCCTGCCGGTACCGGATGGGCTGCGGCACGCATTTCTCGGCCGTTCCCAGAGGAGGAAACGGTGCACACCCGCCTCGACATCGGTGCGCAACCGGCGCGCCATCAACCCCGCTGGGACGATGCGGGAGAAGTACGCCGCGTACGGCGGGAGCTCGCCCGCCGTGCGCCGCTCGTCCGCGCCGAGGACGTGCTGCGGCTGAGCCGCGCCCTGGCATGCGTGGCACGCGGCGAGGCGCATGTCCTCCAGGCAGGCGACTGCGCAGAGGACCCGGCGGAGCGGACCGCGCACTGCGTCGCCCGCAAGACGGGGCTGCTGGAGAAGCTGGCCGGCGTGCTCACCGCCGGCACCGGGAAACCGGTCGTGCGCGTCGGCAGGATCGCCGGGCAGTTCGGCAAGCCCCGCTCGCGCCCGGTCGAGCGGATCGGGCACCGAACGCTTCCCGTGTACCAGGGGCACATGGTCAACGGACCGGAGTTCGACCCCGCCAGCAGGCGCCCCGATCCCCGGCGCCTCATCGGCGGCTACGAGGCGGCGGGCGAGATCATGCGGCGGCTTCCCCGCCCCTCCCGCAGCGGTACGAGCGGATCCCAGGCGCCAGTCTGGAGCAGCCACGAGGCGCTGCTGCTCGACTACGAGCTCCCCCTCGTCCGCGACACCGCAGGCGGCCGGCTCCTGCTGTCCTCCACGCACTGGCCGTGGGTCGGCGAGCGCACCCGGCAGGTGGACGGGGCCCACGTGGCCCTGCTCGCGTCCGTGACAAACCCGGTGGCCTGCAAGATCGGTCCGCAGACGACCACCGCTGAGCTCCGGGCGCTGTGTGCGCGGCTCGACCCCGAGCGCGTTCCCGGCCGGCTCACCCTGATCGCGCGCATGGGCGCGAAGGCCGTGTCGGACCGCCTCCCCCCGCTGGTGGAGGCCGCGCGCGTCGAAGGGCATCCGGTCATTTGGCTGACCGACCCGATGCACGCGAACACCGGGGCCACCCCGGGCGGCTCCAAGACCCGCTCCGTGCGGGACATCGTCCAGGAGCTGCAGGAGTTCCAGTCCGCCGTCTCCGCGGCCGGCGGGGTCGCAGGCGGCCTCCATCTGGAGACCACCCCGGACGACGTGCGGGAATGCATCTGGGAACCCGGCGAGCCCGCCCTACCCGGATCGGGCTACACCAGCCTCTGCGACCCGCGGCTCAACCCCCGTCAGGCGATCGCGGTGGTATCGGCATGGACCGCAGAAACCGCCGGTTCGACGCCGGCCCGTCGAGGAGGCACGAGCACATGACCAGGAGCGTCGCCCTCGTCACCGGAGCCGCCGGAGGCATCGGAGCCGCCGTGGCACGGGCACTGGCTGCGCAGGGGACCGCCGTGGCGGCAGTCGACCGCGACGCCGAAGGGCTGCGCGCGGTCGTTGCCGCTCTGACCAGCAGCGGAGCCGCGGCACGCGCGTTCCCCTGCGACATCACCGATCCGGGCCAAGTCGAGGACGCGGTCGCCTCGATCGAGACGCGGATGGGGGAACTCGACCGGCTTGTCAACGCGGCGGGCATCCTCCGCGCGGGGTCAGCGCGCGAGCTCTCCGAGAAGGAGTGGTCGGAGACGCTCGCGGTGAACACCACTGGTGTCTTCCTGGTCTCACGTGCCGCCGTCGGCGCGATGGTCCCCCGCGGCCGCGGAGCAGTGGTCACGGTCGCCTCCAACGCGGCCGGCACTGCGCGCACCGGGATGTCGGCCTACTCCGCCTCCAAGGCGGCGGCCGCAATGTTCACCAAGTGCTTGGGGCTCGAAGTCGCCGAGCACGGGATCCGCTGCAACGTAGTCGCGCCGGGATCCACCGACACGCCCATGCTGCGCGACCTCTATGGTGACGGCGGCCCTGGGCGCGAGGCAGTCGCCGGCAAGCCCGAGGCGTTCCGGGTGGGCATTCCGCTCGGGCGGCTGGCGCAGCCAGCCGACATTGCCGCGGCCGTCGCCTTCCTGCTCTCCGAGGGAGCGGCCCACATCACCATGCACAGCCTCACCGTGGACGGAGGTGCCACGCTCGGGCTCTAGCAGCGGCGCGACTCGCCGGCACCTCCTCAGCGGAAGGGAGAGCACGGCCGCTCCCGGCCGCTCCGGCGGGCCGCATCCCGGTCCGGCCGCACCGTGACCGCGGCGGGTGCAGAGCGGAGCAGCTCCGCAACCACCACGACGCCACCGCAGAGAGAGAAAGAGGACCCCATGGGCGGCATCCCTCCCATCGCGCCCTACCCGATGCCGGGCTCCGGCCAGCTCCCCGGGAACCGCGCCTCGTGGACCGTGCGTTCCGACCGGGCCGTGCTGCTCATCCACGACATGCAGCGCTATTTCCTCCAGCCGTTCGGCGAGGCCTTCCGCACGCGGCTGGTCCAGACGACGGCTGCACTCCGACGCCGCTGCGCGAGCCGGGGCATCCCGATCGCGTATACCGCGCAACCCGGTGGCATGTCCGCTGCGCAGCGCGGACTCCTCCAGGAATTCTGGGGACCCGGTATGCGGACCGATCCCGATGACCGGGCCATCGTGGACCCGCTGGCGCCCGGTGCATCCGATTGGCTTTTCACCAAGTGGCGCTACAGCGCCTTCTTCGGTTCCGGCCTGCTCGAGAGGATGCGCGAGCACGGGCGCGATCAGCTGGTCCTCTGCGGCGTCTATGCCCACATCGGTGTCCTGATGACCGCGGTCGACGCCTTCAGCAACGACATCGAGACGTTCCTGGTGGCCGATGCAGTCGCCGACTTCACTGCGGAGAACCACCGGTCGGCCATCGACTACGCGGCGCGGTGCTGCGCGGTGGTCGCCACGGCCGAGGAAGTCGTCGCATGAACGGCGATCTCCTCTTCCGCATACTCAGCCCGGACCCGCCTCCCTTCGCCCTCCTCCACCGCCCGCACACCGGCGGCTCCACGGTGGACGTCGTCGTCGGCGAGGCCTCGGTCGCGGACAGCACGTCCGGGATTCCGCTTCCGGCCCCCTCCCCCGTAGGAGGCCCCCCGCGCCATGATGCGGTTGCGCTGCTTCCCTTCCGCCAGATCGGCGAGCGCGGCCATTCGTGCGTCGACGACGGCGCTCCGCTCGTGGTGATCACCGTCGGCGCGCAGGACTCGGTTCCGCTGGCCGACGTGCTGCGCCGCCTTCCGGACACGCCGACACAGGTCACGGGCGGGCATTTCGACCCCGACGACGCGGCGTACGAGGCCATCGTGCGGCGGGTCGTCGACGGGGAGATCGGCACGGGCGAAGGGGCCAACTTCGTCATCAAGCGCTCCTACCGGGCCGAGATCCGCGACTACACGCTGGACAGCGCGCTCGCAGTTTTCGGCCGGCTGCTCCGGACGGAGTCCGGCGCGTACTGGACCCACATCGTGCATACGGGAGACCGCACGCTCGTGGGGGCCTCCCCCGAGCGCCACATCAGCCGGACCGGCGGCGCCGCGGTGATGAACCCGATCAGCGGGACATACCGCTATCCGCCTACCGGAGCCTCGCTGGACGGCGCCCTGGGCTTCCTCTCCGATCGCAAGGAGACCGAGGAGCTCTACATGGTGCTCGACGAAGAGCTGAAGATGATGGCCCGAGTGTGCCCGGACGGCGGCGGCCGCGTCCGGGGACCGTATCTGCGGGAGATGTCCCGGCTGGCGCACACGGAGTACTTCATCGACGGGACGAGCGCCGGCGACCCCCGCGACCTCCTGCACGCGACTCTGCTGGCGCCCACCGTGACCGGTAGCCCGCTGGAGAACGCATTCCGGGTCATCCGCCGCCACGAGCCGCAGGGCCGCGGCTACTACAGCGGAGTCCTCGCGCTGATCGGCCAGGACGGGCGGGGGGAGCGGACACTCGATTCCTCGATTCTGATCCGCACCGCGGAGATCGATGCACAGGGCCGGATCGACATCGGCGTGGGCGCCAGCCTGGTGCGCGCGTCGGTCCCCGAACTGGAGGCCGCCGAGACCAGGGCGAAGGCCGCGGGCCTGCTCGCCGCCATCGAGGGGGCTCCTGCGGCGCTCCCTTCCGCGGGCGCGCCCGCTCCGGGCGCGGACACCCGGGTGCAGCTTGCCGACGACGCCCGCATCCAAGCCGCGCTCAGCGAGCGGAACAGTGCGATCGCCGCCTACTGGATGGCCGGCCGGCGCCCGCGCGCACTCCCGCGGCCCCGCCCGCGGACCGGGCGAAAGGTACTGGTCATCGACGCTGAAGACGACTTCACTGCAATGCTCAGGCATCAGCTGAGCGACCTGGGGTGCGCGGTGACCGTCCAGCGGTACGACGAGCCCCTCCCACTCAACGCGTACGACGCAGTGGTGCTGGGGCCCGGGCCCGGCGATCCCCGTGCGCTGGACCAGCCCCGAATCGCCGCCCTCGACGCGCGGGCGGCGGCGCTGCTGGCCCGCCGCCACCCCTTCCTGGCCGTCTGCCTCAGCCACCAGGTGCTCAGCAGGCGCCTGGGGCTCCCCCTGGAGCGCCGCCTGAGCCCCAACCAGGGGGTCCAGCGCGCGATCGACCTGTTCGGCGCCAGCGAGCGGGCCGGCTTCTACAACACCTACGCCGCGCACTCCCCGAAAGACAAGATCACTTGCCAGGAGGCCGGCGCGGTCGAGGTGAGCCGCGACCCCGTCGACGGTGAAGTCCACGCCTTGCGCGGAAACCGCTTCGCGTCCCTGCAGTTCCATCCGGAGTCGGTGCTCACCCCGGACGGAGTGCGCATCGTCGACCGCATGCTGCGCCATGCAGTGGGCGGATGACCGCCGCGCCGAGGATCATCGCCCGATGTGCAGCGCCTCTTTCATGAACATCTGCACGAACGAGGGCGTCCCGTCCGTGGTGATCAACTGGACGGCAGCACGGACATGGGTATCGTCGACCGCCTCCCGCAGCATGGCGTGCGCGAGGTCGGCCCGCGAGGTGTAGCGGCCGACGAGCGGCCCCGTGGACACCTCGTAGTCCGTGACCTCGGTCGCGTCGAAAAGCCCCTGCGGCCGGAGGATCGTCCAGTCAAGGTCCGACTTCTGAACGATCTCCTCCATGCGCCGCAGGTCCTCATAGACCGTGCGCCCCAACCGGAAGAGGATCGGCGCAAGCACCTTGCGGGCGAAGAAGGACTCTTCGGGAGGGATCTCGTCGGAGACTCCGGGCGAGCTGACACAGACCAGCCGGCTGATTCCTGCCTTCTCCATCGCCTGCACAACGGCGGCAGTACCGCGGGAGAAGATGGTCACGGGCTCTTTGGTGTAGGGGACTCCGAGGCTCGACAGCACGGCGTCGTGGCCTTCCACTGCACGCTCCACCGCGTCGGACTCGGTGGCATCCACCTGGACCACGTCCAGGCGCTCGTGCTGGAGAGGGAATTCGGCCGGCCGTCGCACCGCGGCGGTCACCTGGTGGCCTTCGCTGAGGGCCATCTCGGTTGCCAGCCGGCCGGTTGGGCCGTTCGCACCGAAAACGATCAGTTTCACGTCGACATCTCCTCCGGGTTGCGGGCGCGCCGCCGGATAAGCGGCGATTCGTCATACCGGTCGCCCAGCGCAGGGCGGGGGAACTGCGGACTCCGGGCATCCTCTGCCGGCCGCCGCCGGGGGCAACCCGAAGGAACACTAGAACACCGGTCCCATCCATAGATCAATGCAGGAGCCGAGCCCTCGGCTCTCCGGCCCCAGCCGGCCTGATCAGCTCGGAGGCGGCGGGGCCGCGGCGGTTCGCCCGCGCCTCCGGACAGTCCTATGGCGGCTGCGGGCCCTCGTTCGCGGACCCGCCGCCGAGGGCTGTACGGCGCTGGTTCCCCTCGTCCGCCCCGGCGCACGGCGGCCGGTCGAGATCCGGGCGCAGGACGAGGCGCCTTCCGCGCAGCCCCCTCCGCTCCACTCTCCGGTGCGCGGCAGCTGCAGCGCTCAGCGGCAGGGCCTCGATCCCCCGCGCGCGGAGCGTTCCCGCGGACAGCATGCGGTTGAGCGCACCTGCTGCCTCGGCGAGCTCCCGCACGGTCGCCCGTGAGATGGCGAAGCCGATGACCGAGCAGTCCTTGGTATAGAGGGGACCCACCGGCAGTTCGGGACGGCTCTGCGGCCCCGCAATCAGGACAATCCGTCCCCGGAGCGCCAGCAGATCGACGGAGCCCGCCAGGTCGTTCACCCCCGCCGTGTCCAGAAAGAGGTCGGCACCGCGCGGGCACGCAGCGTGCAGGCGCGCGAACAGCCGCGGTGCAGCGGAGTCGCAGAACTCCGATGCGCCCGCCAACCCGCAGTAGCCGGCGTCGCGGGCGGCGGCCACGGCGACCACTCGGGCGCCGGCATCGGCCGCGGTGCGCACCAGGGCGCCGCCCACGCTGCCGCCGGCGCCCACGACGACGACGGTCTCCCCGGGGCGGAGCCGGCCGTGCCGGAAGAGCGCGAGCTGCGCCGTGGCGCCCGGATGGGCGAGAGCTGCCATCTCGGCGGGAGACACGGCTTCCGGGAGGCGGTAGAGCCGGTCCACGGGTACAACCGCCTGCTCTGCCGCCGCTCCTTGCCGTCCGCCGTGCCCGAGGCTGTTGCACCAGACCGCATCCCCGACCGCGAAGCCTCGGACACCGGACCCGACCGCGGAGACCGTCCCGGCGAGGTCGCGTCCGATGACGAAGGGGAAGGGCACGGGCGTACGGAAGGCACCGGAGCGGACGAGCGTATCCACCGGGTTGACGGCGGTGGCGGTGACGTCGACCAGGACGGCGTGCCGGCCGGGCACGGGGGCGTCCAGTCGGCCGTAGCGGATGGATTCGGCGGAACCGAGCCGTTCGATGTAGGCGGCGTGCACGCGCTGGTCTCCGTCCTATCGAGAGGGGCCCGCACCTGGCCGGCGGCGGCCGGTCCCAGCCCGCACCGGGTACGTGGCGGGGCATCAGTGGCCCATCCCCAACCCGCCGCTGACCGGGACGACCGCACCGGTGACGTACCGCGCTTCCTCGGATCCGAGGAAGCCGACGACGCTGGCGACGTCCTCCGGTGTGCCGGCGTGGCCAAGCGGCGTGGCTCCGAGCAGGTGGTCGCGCCGCGCGCCGGACAGGGCGTGGGACATTTCCGTCTCGATCAGGCCGGGGCACACCACGTTCGCCGTGACACCTCGCGGCCCGAGCTCCCAGGCCAGTGAGCGCGCCATGCCGACCATGCCGGCCTTGGCGGCCGCGTAGTTGGCCTGCCCGGGCGCGCCGAGATGGCCGCTCACCGAGGAAATGAAGATGAGGCGGCCCCAGCGGCGCTTCGCCATCGCCGCGCTCACCCGGCGGGCCAACCGGAAGGCGCCCGTGAGATTGGTGTCCAGCACCCGCTCGAACGCCGCGTCGGGCATGCGGAGGATCAGCCCGTCCTGCGTGATCCCCGCGTTCGCGACGAGGATCTCCACCGAGCCGAAGCGCTCTTCGAACGTGCGGAGTGCGCCTTCGACGGCGCCCTCTTCCGTCACGTCGCAGGGGATTGCGGCAAGGCCGTCCGGCGGAGGGCCGCTCCTGTATGTGACGGCCACCACTTCGCCCGCACCGGCGAAGCGCCGGGCGATCGCCAGGCCGATCCCCCGGTTGCCACCGGAGACCAGGACACGCCGGGCCATCGGGCCTCCTCTCTGTCTCTGGGTGTCTGCGCGTTCAGAACTCGACGGTCGCGGCACCGCAGGAGAACCCGGCACCGAAGGACGCCATGAGCAGGCGCGTGCCGGGAGTGAGGCGCCCTGCCTCCCAGGCGAGGGAGAGGTCGACGATCAGGCCGGCCGGGCCCAGGTTGCCCTGCCGGGGCAGCGAGGTGGTGAGAATGTCGGAAGAAAACCCCAGCCGGGTGCGGACGGCTTCGAGCATCGCCGCGTTCAGCGGGTGGTGGACGAGCACCTCGACGTCACCCAGCTCCCAGCCCGCCTGCTCCAGCGCCGCGCCGACCACCCGCGGCAGGATCTGGTCAGCCTCCCGGACCAGCGGCTTTTCACGCACCGTGTAGAAGTCCGCCGCCATCTCGATCCCGTGGGTGGTCTTCTGCCACCGGTGGAGCTCGGCCTCCTCCAGCCGCCAGTGCTGGGGGTGCGTCTCCCACCGCATACCGCGGATGAGCACCTCGGGGTATCCCACAGTGTCGCGCGACAGCACCAGGGCGGCGGCACCGGCGCCGAACAGCCCCGCGGTCGCGGGATCCTGGGGGTCGACGTAGGCCACCAGGTCCGCCGCGGACGACACGATGGCCCTCTCGCAGGCACCCGACCTGAGCAGGGACACGGCGGTCTCCACCGCCGCGATCGGTTCCGCCCCCATTCCCTCCCAGCTGAGTACGCGGACCCCCTGCAGACCGAGCTGGCCGCTGAGCACGACTCCGGGCGAGGGGGTGAGATGCGTGCGCGCACTCTGGATGTGGAGCAGGAGGGTCTCTTCGCCGAGGTCGCGGAGGTCGACTTTCGCGTTGTCGGCGGCGTGCTCCACGGCCCGTGCCGCCAGCGACACCACGTCCTCGCCTGGGCCGCAGACCCGGCGCGACAGGACCCCGGTGCGCTCCACGAGCCAGTCGGCGTCCCTGCCGAGGGACACCGCAATGTCGCTGTTGCGCACCGCGGTCGACCCCACTGCGTGGCCGATGCCGGCGAATCCGACGCTAGTGTCCATTGGCGCTCCCCATCCCCGAGCCGGAATACGTCCTCTGGTGCGGCCCGCCTACGAGGGCCCCGTGCATCCACGCCACGTAGTCGTGCATCTCCTCTGCGGAGAGCGAGGACAGGGCGGCATTGCGTGCGCGTGCGGCCTCGCCCGCGGGATGCCACAGCTTCGTGCTGGCGCGGGCCGCGCGGGTGATCGCCGCGGTGCGCTCCCGCCGCGCGGCGCCGAACCCCTCGAACGCCGCTGCGAACCGCGCCGGAGGGACGTCGAGCATCCCTCCGAGGACGACGGCGTCCTCCAGCGCCTGGCACGCCCCTTGCGCGGCATAGTGCAGCATCGGGTGGGCAGCGTCGCCGAGCAGCACTACCCGCCCGTCGCTCCAGCGGCCCACCGGATCGCGGTCGACCAGGGACCACGACCGCCACTCGGAGCCGAGCGCGAGCAGCCGCCGCGGTGTCTCCGCGAACGCGGAGAACGCACCGCGCACCTCGTCCGCTTCCACGCTCTCCCCAGCGATGTCCCGGGTGGTGCTGTTCTCCACGCTCGGGGCGAGGTTCAGATAGGCGCCCCCGGCTATCGCGTAGTGCACGAAATGGCGCCCGGGACCGGCCCACCAGGTCACCGCGTTGCGCCGCAGTTCCTCGGGCACCCGCTCCATCGGCACGATGGTCCGGAACACGGTGATGCCCGCGGGCGTGGGCGGGCCGTCGGCCACCAACTGCCCGCGTACGGCCGAATGGAGGCCGTCGGCACCCACAACGGCATCGCCGCGAATCTCCGTGCCGGAGCGCAGCAGGGCCGAGGCGCTCTCGCTGTCCTGCCGGTACCCCACCACTTCTCGGCCAGCGCGGAGCGTGACGGCCGGCTCGGCACGGCACGCTTCCACGAGCATCCGGTACAGCTCTCCGCGGTGCACCACCACGTACGGATTGCCGAAGCGGCGGCGGTACCTGCCCGTCAGGGGCATGCTCGCCACGTGCCGGCCGTCGGTTCCATCCATGAACCGGAGCTCATCGATGTGCACCCCTGCCGCGGCGACCGCGTCCCCCAGCCCGAGCCTGCCCAGTGCGTGGACGCCGTTGGGGGCGATCTGGATCCCGGCCCCCATCTCGGCGAAGCGGCGGCTGCGTTCAAGGACGAGGGCCTGGTGGCCCCGCTGGGTGATGCTCAGCGCCGCTGCCAGGCCGCCGATACCGCCCCCGACGATCACGATCCTCGCCATCAGCGGCTGCCCGGCCCGGTCGCGGACAGCTGCTGGGCGAGCTCGATCCGCTTGATCTTCAAAGTCGCGGTCTGCGGCAGGTCCTCGAAGCGGCGGTGCACGGGATCGGCCATGGGGGGAAGACCGGCTGCGGCGTTCTGCCACGCCACGGGGTCTAGCGGGGCGTCGTCCCTCGTGCAGACGACGGGGACCGCCGTTCCGCCGGGCCCGGGCACGACGACGACTTCGGTCAGCTCTTCGATCCCGGACAGCAGGACGTCCTCGGCCGCCAGCGTGCTGCCGAAGCCGTCGATCAGGTCGACTTCGCGGTCGAGCAGGTGAAGGCACCCCCACCGCGTCTTGTAGCCGACGTCCCCCATGCGCCACCATCCGTTGTCCACCTGGCGGTCGAAGCGCTCCTGCTCCCCGAGGTACGTCGCGACGCGCCCGTCCGTGTGGACCTCGATGTGGCCGGGGTGCAGCTCTGACGGCGGGTGGCCGTCCCTGCTCACCACGCGGACGCGGGTCATCCCGGGGAAGGCGAATCCGACGCACCGCCCGACCGCCTCCTTCGCATGCCGGCGCGCAAACGCCCGCACCACGACCGGGCCGACCTCGCTCTGTCCGTAGAGCTGGCCGAACAGCGGCGCGCGGCGCCGGGAGGCACCCAGCAGCCGGTGCACCGTCCGCGGATGGAGCGCGTCGAACGTGCTGCTGAAGAGCTTCACGTTGCTGAAGGGGGCACGCGGATCGTCGGCCAGCTCCTCCCACTGCAGGAACGAGTTGGGGTGGGCCTCGATGATCCCCGGCCGCAGCCGCGCGAAGATCCCGGCGGTCGCCGCCGGGTCGGAGTCGGCGAGGACCGCGACGGGGAACCCGCGCGACAGGGAGATCCCGAGAGCCGTGAAGAGGCGGGAGTGGACGAAGGACACGTGGATCGCAACGACTTCCCTGCGGTGCGCGATCGCGGCGAGCGAGGCGTACTGGGGGTAGTAGCGCGCCTGCAGGGAGAGGCCGGTGTGCACCGCGAGCTTGGGAAGCCCCGTGGTCCCCGACGTGTGGGTGATCAGCGCGGGGTGCCCCGGGGGCAGCGCGACCGGGGGGACGCGCTCGGCTCCACCGAGGCTGTCCAGGGCAGTGGCCCCCTCGCGGCTCCCCGAGGTGAGCAGGACGCTCCGGGCCTCCGCGAGGACCGGCTCCGGCAGGTCCCCGTCGATCGTTCTCTGGTCGGTCACCAGGTGCGGACGGCCGATTCGGCGCACCAGCTCCGCGGCAGTGGCGCCATCCAGTTTCGGCGAAAGGAGCACCGGCACCGCTCCGATCCGGGCGGCCGCGAAGGCGAACAGCGTGATGTCGAAGCCGTTGGTCTTGTACACGGCGACCCGTTCACCGATCCCGACTCCGGCTGCTCGCAGCCGGGCGGCGTAATCGGCGACCAGATCGGCGATCTCAGCCACAGTCGCCCTACGGCCCAGATGCGGCGCCAGGTCGAGGTCGTGATCCAGGATCATCACATTCTCGGGGTGGCGCGCGGCTGCCCGGTCGAACAGCGTTCCCAGACCGATCCCGCGCCTTCCGATGCGCTGCAAGAACATCCTTCACCACCTCGCGTAAACGACACGGCTACCCGGCAGCCGTCCGCACGGAGCGGACGTCCGGAGTTCCTCGGCTATTGAAAGTATTCTCTGATCCGCTGCACAGAGGACCGCATTTCCGTATCGATTTTCTCCGACCATTCAGAGACGAACCGAACCCGCTCGGCGGCAGTCATTTCAGCCGTGATCCCCCGGATTCCTTCGGTGGGCTCCCCCATCCAGAACCGGTGGACAAGCAGGGTGCCCGGGGATTCCGCTTGCAAGGCGAACGACCACACGCTCTGCTGGCGCCTGCCTGAGCCGTCGCGCATTGCCCAGCCGAATTCACGCCCGGGGTCAGCCGCGACCACTTCGGCTTCCGTCACCCATTCACCGCGGACCACCGGCGCCCAGCCGACCACCTCGGACTTCCGGAAATTCCTTCCCTTGAAGACCGATCCAACGGCCGCGGGCACACCGTGCACCCATTCCCCGCCCAGGCACTCCTGGCTCCACACCCCGCTTCGCGAGAGGTCACTGACCAGGGAGTACACGTCCGCCGCCCCTGCCGGGACCCAAGTCTGCGCCGCTACGCGGAACAGCGTGCCCGCACCTCCGCCGGGATCCGAGGACACAGCGATCACTCCGCTCCGGCACGGCCGGTGCCGGCGGGGTTGCTGATGACGCAGCGCCAGACCCCGTCCGCTCCGCGCTTCGCGACATCGGCTGCAGTCCCTTCGAAGCGGACGTGCCGGCCGTCGGCACCGCGCCCTTCGTGGACATAGTCGTTAATAAGGAGGGCGGTGTCACCGGCGAAATACACGTGGCGTACCGAGACCCTGATCGGCGGCATGCTCGCCAACTCCGTCCGGTTCCTTCGGATCCGGGCCTCTCCGGAAACCTGCTTTCCCGGCTCAAGCACGAGTGCGGCATCCGCGTCGAAGAGTTTTTCGAGTTCATCGGCGTCGGCAGAGTTGAATGCCTCTTCAAACCTCTCCATGAGGTCCCTTATTTTCCTGGCTTCCAATTCGCGGTCGGACTCGGATTCAGGCATGGTGCCATGTTCGGCGCGCCGGTTCAGCCGGTCAACGATAGCGGGGCCGGTATGTCAGGTCCCGCGATGCGGACCCGCCATCTGACGAACTCTGCACGCAGCGCTTCGCCCTTTCTGCGCCATCGGCGACCATGAACGCACCGCAGAGTCCGCACGGTCCTGGACCCGCAATGGGGATCTCAATATGAATGGGAGAGACATGGTCAAGGTCGCGATCGTTTTTCACTCAAGGAGTGGAAATGTCTACCAGATGGCCGCTGCCGCTGCTGCGGCCGCGGACAAAGCCGGCGCAGAGGCGCAGTTGTACACGGTCCCGCGCCTTGAGAACCCGATGATCCTGGACAAGAAGGCCTACGCAGAGCTCGACGAAAAGACCGGGGGGCTCCCGGAGATCACGCTCGAAGCACTGGTCGAGGCCGACGCCGTCATGATCGGGACTCCGGTGCACTTCGGCCTGCCCGCACCCGAGATCATGAACTTCATCGACCACTCCGGGCCAGTGGCGATCCCCGGGGAACTGGTGAACAAGGCGGTCTCGGTGTTCGCCTCCGGGTCCATGCCGCATGCCGGGCAGCAGGCAGCGATCCTCGCCCTGCACAACTCCATGTGCCACTGGGGCTCTCTGATCGTTCCCAACGGATCAAGCGTCGAAGTACTCGGACGGCCGGAGAACGGTGCGCCGTACGGCTCGTGCAGCGTCTCGCGGCACGAGGCGAGCAACGTGCACGAGGACAATCTGGCGGCCGTCGAATACCAGGCGGTGCGGCTGGTCGAAGTCGCTAAGGCGTACACGATCGGGTTGGCGCAGACCACGTCGTCGATCGACTACATCGGCAAGGGCTTCCTCAAGCGCTTCGATCTCTGACCGGGACGCCGGAGCGGCAACGAGCGGCCGCCCCGGGCCGCGCACCCGCGCGGGCCGGGGCCGGTTCGGGTCCGCCGACGGCGCCGGCACGGCCGGCCCCTGCACGGAAGGGCGAGGCAGAGAAGCCCGCCTTCGCATCCGCCAGCGGCCGAGCAGCGTCAGTGCCCCCAGGCCGCTCCCGTGCGTGCCCGGCCGTGCGCCGAGACCGCCTCGGCCGACTCCTTCAGCGCGATCACTGCGTGGGCCACCGACGAGAGGGTGACGTGCCGGTGCCACCCCGCGAACGACCGCCCCATGTAGTCGCCGATCCCCACCCCTTGGGAGATGTCCCGGTAATCGCGCGCCACGCGGCCGAGGAGCCCGCCGAGCTCCAGTAGTACGGACGGATCGGCCCGAGCCATGTTGGTCAGCCACAGCTCCCGGCAGCCGGTCCGCCCGTCGACGACACCGAGCAGCAGCAGGTCGCCAGGGGGCCGGGCGGAGAGGCCGTGTCCGCCGGTGCGCGGCAGACCGACTCGGACCGCGGCAGCACGGCGGGGCGGTCCGTTGCTCCTCCCGAGTGCGGCCTGCTGAGCCGGCTCCCTCCTCCCCTGCGTCGCCCGGACGATCTGGCCGGCCGCCACGGGGGCCGCGCTGCGGTACCCCGGCAGCGTGGAATCCGCGACCAGGAGCGGGACCTCGCCCTCGATACGTGCAATAAACGCCGTTCCGGCCCGGTCCAAGCCCGTGGCAATCCTTCCGGCGTCGCAGGCGCGCGCGTCCAGAACGGCGGGGCGGGCGGGAAGCGCCCAGTCGCGCAGTGCACGTGCGCAGGAGAAGACCGCCCGGTCGCCGGCAGCCTCCGCGCCAAGGCTGTCGGGGATACCGACGCGCGTGCGCCGGCCTCCGTCTTCCAGCCACTCCCGAGAGAACTGGATCCGCCAATTGATCGGGCTGCTCCATTCGCGCGATGCTGCCCAGACACCGACCGACTCCTGGACGTTGACTACGCGCCCCGCCATCGGAACGAACTTCTTCTCCACGCCGACAGAATGGGTACCCGCCTTCTGGGTGACCATCCTCTGGATCACCCATGCCTCCACCGGGCGCCGTTCGGCCAGGTACCACGACAGCGCGCGCCGAACCCTGGACCAGTCCCACGTGGAACCGCTGATGAAGTGATGCAGGCTCTGGTCGGAGGCGCGACCCCCGATAAATCCGGCGATGTTTCTTATCGACTTCTTCCCCGGAACCTCGAGAAGCCCGCGGAGATAATCGAACCCCTTTCGCCGCTGGTCAGACCGCGGAAGCGAAAATAGTACAGAATCCGATATCTCCGCAAGATCCTCCTGATCGTAATCCATCGACTCCTCGATCCTCTGCACATGAATGCGAAATCGCGACACCGATCAACCCGATCACAGAACTTCTCAATCAGTCTTCCAGCGATCCTTCAAGGAGTTCATGATCAGTAACTGCGGGCCCCCGACCGCCATCCGGAAGTTCTTTTCCTTCCAGGACAACGCTCCGCCGGTTACGTTATTCAAGACCCGTTGCAGAACACTCAAGTATTCCTTGAGATCCGCTTGAAAAAGTCTCAACCCGGGATCCGGGCACAGCGAACGGAAACCCGTCCCCCCTTTTCTCGCACTTCTTTCGCGAATCGGGGCTCCACGGGAATGCGGCTGCGTCCCTCAGCGGCGTCCAGAAGGGGTCAACGCAGTGCAGCGGCGGATCCCGGCGGGCCGACCGCCGCGCAGAAGGGCACACCATGGCGGCGGTCGCCAACGACCGAGCCGCCACCGGCCAGGGGCTGGACCCGCGCACGCCGCCACGCCTGCCCGCAACGGCGGGTAGAGCGCCGCCGCAGCGGCGCTCTACCCGGACGTGCTGGCCGCGATCGAGGAGGTACAGGGCAACGGATAGGCGGCCTGGTCCGCGTTCCCCAGCCTGGGACGGCGCGCTGACCAGGCTCTCCGCCGCGCGCATCCGCCTCGCAGACCGTCTACTCCCCCGGTGCCGACGGGATCGCCGGCCACGCCATGAACCCCTGCGTCACCTGTCCGGAGAGGTGGCCCGCTGACCATACGCCACGGGCCGGCGCACCGCTCCGTTCCGCGGCGCCGGGGCGTGCCTGCCGCTCAGTCCAGCGCGGCGGCCTCGATCACCGCGTAGGGGTACATGGCGTTGCGGATCGGGGTGTGCCGCACGCGGCGGAGGCCCGCCTTCTCCAGGAGGGTGTCGTACTCGGCGAGGCTGCGCTCGCGGCCCGCGGTGACCATCAGCATGTTCAGGTCCATCAGCGCCGCTCCGAGGCCCGGGTCCTCCGTGCCGCCCACGGTGATCTCCACGATGCAGACGCGCCCGCCGGGCTTCATCGCCCGCCGGCAGTTGCGCAGGATCTGCACGCCCTGCTCGTCGTCCCAGTCGTGCAGGATGAACTTCAGCAGATACAGGTCGGCAGCGGGAACCTCATCGAAGAAGTCGCCGCCGACGGCCGCGACCCGGTCCCCCAGGCCGGCTGCCCGTGCCGCCTCCGCGGCACCCGGCGCCGCGGCCGGCGTCTCCAGGACGGTCCCGGACAGCGCCGGGTTGTGCGCGAGGAGCTCGTGCAGGAAGGCTCCGTTGGCGCCGCCGACGTCGACGGCGGTCTCCGTGCCGGCGGTGTCGATGGCCGCGGCCGCGTCGGTGCCGATGGACAGGGTCAGATCGGTCATCGCCGCGGAGAACAGGGCCCCCTCGTCCGGGTTGGCGGAGAAGTAGTCGAAGAGCGGCCCGCCCAGGGCCTCGGGGACCCGGCTGCCGCCGGTGCGGACCGCCTCCGTCGCGGCCCCCCAGCCGCTCCAGTGGCCGGGGGCCGTCTGCACCATGGCCCAGTGCGCCAGGGTGCCGGGGACGTCCCGGCGCAGCGCGCTGAGCAGGCGGGTCGCGGAGAACCGGCCGGACCCGGCGTCGTAGGCGGCGAGGTCCAGCGCCACCGCGGCGCGCAGGAGGCGGTGCACCGCGTCGCCGTCGGCCGCTTCGGCCGCGGCAATCTCCTGCGCGGTCCTCGGTCCCGCGTGCAGGTGCTCGGGCACCGACAGGGCCGCCACTGTGCGCACCACCTGGCTCACCCACATGCCCTGGGTGTAGGCCATCATCTTCTGCGCGTCGGCGGGGAGGACGCCGTCACTGCCGCTCATGGTTGTGCTCCTTCACCTCGACAGGGGTCATCGGGCGCAGGGCCGCCCGCAGGGAGCCCTCGCCGGGAACACGCGGGGGCGGGCGGCGCTGCCGCAGGCCCAGTGGACACTACGACGCTGCGGCACAGTCAAGCCACCGGCAGCGCCCCCGCAGCCCGCTCGGCCCTCCCCCGGACGGCGCTCCCGGGCACGGGGCAGGGCCGCCCCCGCGGGTGAGGGGGCGGCCCTCGTCGGCGGCGCTGCCGGTCAGGCGCCGGAGCGCGGCGGCCCACCCGGCCGCCGGGGCCCCGCCGTGCGCCGCTCGGGCGGTCACTCGCAGTTGGACGGCGCCTCGCGGCCGGCGAAGCGGTCGGCGATCCACGGCAGGAAGTCCTCCGACGCCGAGTCGACCATGCCGTCGTGGTCGCCGGAGAACTCCGCGTACTCCACGTCGGTGCCCTGCGCACACTGCTTCCGGGCCTCCGCCTCGATCACCGGGGCGTGCACGGTGACGTCGTCGGAGCCGGTGGCGGCGAACAGCGGCGCCGCCAGCGGCCGGTCGCTGTAGACGTTGCCCTCGTTGTACCGCTGGACCACCGGGTTGTCCTGGAAGCCCTCCTTGAAGTACTCGGCGGGAGTCGCCTCGCCGGAGACCGCGACCGCGAGGGCGAGGCAGTCGTTCCGGGTGATCTCCTCGTACTTCTCCATCGCGGCGCTGGTGAGGATGTCGGCCGGCTCGAACTCGTCCGGGTACTGCAGCGCCAGCGAAGAGGCGACGTAGGGCGCGTAGGAGCCCGTGCCCGGAGCGTCCTTCACCTCGTCCAGGCCGGAGCCGAGCGGTGGCGACGGCGCGAGCGACACGGCGCCCGCCAGTTCGCCCACCGGGTCGTCGGCCTGCTGGCGGGCGGCCCCCCACGCGGCCTGGCCGCCCTGGGAGTGCCCCATGGCCACCCAGCGCTCGCCGAGGCCCTCCACCGCCGACTGCGCGGCCGCCACCGAGTAGCGGACGTCGTTGGCGTTGGCGGCGAGCGTGTTGTACTCGTGGCCGTCGCCTGCGCCGAGCCCGGAGTAGTCGGTGGCGACGACGGCGTAGCCCTCGTCGACCAGCGCCTGGATGAGGTCGCCGTAGTAGAGGTCCTTCATCAGGCTCGGCGCACACTGCGGCGCGACGCCGCTGGTGCCGTGCGCCCACGCCACCACCGGCCAGCCCCCGTCGGGAGGTGCTCCGTCCGGGGTGGCGATGGCGGCCGAAGCGACCGCCGGACCGCCGGCGGCCGACTGCGTCCGGTACACCATGCGGGTGGCGGCCGTGC
Organism: Nocardiopsis coralliicola; assembly: GCF_054779695.1. Classification (NCBI taxonomy): domain Bacteria; kingdom Bacillati; phylum Actinomycetota; class Actinomycetes; order Streptosporangiales; family Nocardiopsidaceae; genus Nocardiopsis; species Nocardiopsis coralliicola. Next base: position 98,952 of record NZ_BAAGXT010000013.1, read on the forward strand.
TGTCGGCGAGCGCCTCCCAGCCGCCGAACTCCTCGGAGCGCACCAGCGAGCCGGGCTCCCCCGGCTGGGCATCGGCGGTGTAGAACTCGTCCCGCGGCAGCGCGTTGGCCTCCTGCGCGGCACGCGCGTCCGCCACCGCACCGCCTGCGGCCCCGCCCGGCGACCGCTGTGCATCCACGCTCGCTGCCTGCTCTGCGCCGCATGCGGAGACCGCGGTGAGCGCCCCTGCCGCCAGTACGGCGGCGCCCGCGGCCCAGCGTGTGCCCTCTCCCCGGCCCCAGCCCATGCGCCCTCCTCCCCGCCGCTGCACTGCCAGCGCAGCGGCACAGCAGACCGATTGACCACGCCCTGCCCAGTGGACACCAGGCCCGGTAAACACCGGTACCCGGATGCGGAAGACTCCGGTAAGGGCGGCGCTCAGCGCGGGCCGGCCCCGTGCGGAGCTGCTGCGGCGCGGTCCGCCTCCGCCGCGGCCTCCTCCTCGGCGCGGGCGCGGAACCAGTCCAGGGCGAAGCGGTGGGCTGCGAGCCCGTAGTCCAGCGTGCGGAGCTGATAGGCGAGGACCTCGCGGTGGCGGTCGGGGACCTCGAGGCCCTCGATGCGGTGCGCGACAGCGGTGAGGCGGTCGAGGTCCGCCTCGAACCGGGCGGTCGCGGCCTGCAGAACCGGGGCGCGCTCCCCCGGTTCAAGCAGCCCGAGGAAGAACAGCCGCGGAAGCGCCGCCGCCTCGGCGTCGGGTCCGGCGGGCTCGCCGAGCATCCACTCCCGGAACTCCGCCCGGCCGGCATCGGTGGCGCGGTAGACCTTCCGGCGGCGCGCCCCCGGCTCCTCCCGCTCCACCTCGATGGCACCGCGCTCCAGCAGGGCGTCGAGCGCCCGCTTGATGCTTCCGGAGCTCGCGCTGTAGAAGAGCGAGACCCCTGACTCGAAGGACTTGACCAGGTCGTAGAGGGACTGCGGCGCAATCAGCAGCAGTCCGAGGATCGCGTGGGCCATGGCGGGATTCTAGGGCCTTGACTCTCACAGATAGGTCTATTAGACCTATCTCTGAGAGATGTCAGTTCCCTCCCCCGACAAGGCGGTTCTCCATGCCCTCCCCGACCCTCCGCCTGGACACCGGATTCCGTCGGCTCCGCACCGAGCTGGATCGCATTGCGCGGCGCCGCAGCCGCAGCGGCCTGCCGCCGCCGCAGGTGCTCGTCCGGACACCCGCCGCCGGCTTCGCCTACGGCAGCCCGTCCCGGATCGCCCACCCGGCCAGCACGGGGAAGCTGTTCACCGCGACCCTCGTCGCCGCACTGGTCGAGCGGCGCCTTCTCGACTTCGATTCGCCGATCGGCCGGCTCCTGCCCGCCGCCGACACCGCGGGGCTGCCGGCGGTACCGGGCACCGATCCCGCGGCGGAGGTGACCGTCGAGCACCTGCTCGCGCACACCTCCGGGCTCCCGGACTACTCCCTGCCGCCCCGCGGATTCGACACGGAGTGCTCCGAGCGCGGCGTCGCCCGCGACCGCGACCGCGTCTGGCGCCCGGCGGACCTGCTCGAGCAGACGCGGCGGCTGCCCGCCACCGGCCGCCCGGGCGGCCGGATGCACTACGCCGACACCAATTACGTGCTGCTGGGCCGGATCGCCGAGGAGGCCGCCGGCGAGCGTCTCGGCGACCTGCTGCGGACGGTGGTGTTCGCGCCTGCCGGGATGGCGTCAGCGACCTCTCCGTTCGACCCGGCGGTGCGGCCGCAGGGCCCGGCCGGCCTCGGTATGGAGCCGTTCTGGATGCGCGGCGCCGAACTGAGCACCGCGCGCAGCATGAGCGCGGACTGGGGGTGCGGCGGCGTCGCGGCGGCGCCGGCCGACCTCGTCCGCTTCCAGCAGGCCCTGCACGGAGGAGAACTGATCTCCCGCGCCAACCTGGAGTTCCTGCTGCGCCCGCGGAACCGGATGCGCCGCGGCATCCACTACGGCGCGGGCGCGATGACGGTCCGCTTCGGCGAGTTCGCCCCGCCGCTCCTGCGCGGCCTGCCCGAACCGGTCGGCCACAGCGGCATCTGGGCGGCGCACCTCTACTACTACCCGCGCCAGGACGCCCACGTCTTCGTGAACTTCCACTCCACCCGGCAGATGGGCGCCAGCTTCCTCCTGCACGCCCGCATCGCCCGGCTGCTGGCCGCGGCGCCCTGACCCGCGCCGCGGTGCCGGCGCGGGTCTGACCGCACACAGGACCGCCGCCCGCACCCCCGGCCGGGTGCGGGCGGCGGCGGTGGGCACGCGGTCAGGGACGGGCCGAGGCGGCGCGTTCGGCGTCGGCGACGAGGGCGGTCTGGCGGGCCCAGGCGCCCGGCCGGTCGGAGCGGGGCAGGCGCTTGAGGGCCTTGCGGCGGCCGTGCCTGCGCCCCAGAGCGCGGGCTTCGCGCCGGTCGAGGCCGTGCCGGGCGCCCTCGGACTCCAGGGCCCGCAGGACCCGCGTGCGGTAGCCGTGGCGGACCGTGAAGTAGACGGCGAGCGCCGCGGCGAACACAGTCAGCACCTTGATGGCGATGCCGATGAAGCCCCAGGACTCCATCAGCGGCGAGTCGAACAGCCCGTGCACCGACATCGCGGCGAGCACCAGCAGGGCCGCGCCCAGTGCGGTGCCGGCCCTCGGGCGCCAGCGGGCCGCAGCCAGGAGGCCGACCGCGGTGCCCGCGACGGCCGACATCGCCCAGTGCGAGCCGAGCCCGGTGAGGATGACGCGGATGAACGTGGTGGACAGCACCGGTTCGAGCTCGGCAACGGCGCCGGCCTGGATGATGGCGTTGAGCGCGTAGGTGAGGTTCTCCACGAGTTCGAAGCCGAGGCCGACCAGGGACCCGACGACGAACCCGTCGACCGGGCCGCGGACTGCGCTCGGCCAGGCCACCGCGATGACGACGACTCCGGCGAGCTTGAGCAGCTCCTCACTGACCGGGGCGGACAGCGCCGCACCCCAGGCAGTGCCGGCCTGCAGGCCCAGCGCGGTGTTCCAGACGGTGCCGAGCCCGCTGTTGGCGATCATGGCGCCGCCCGTCGCGGCGAGGCCGCCCCAGGCGACGGCGATCAGTGCGGTGCGCCGGGACGGCGGGCGCACCGGCCGAATGCGGCGCAGCAGCCAGAAGGCGACGACGCCCACGACGAGCAGAGCGAGCGCCGCCACGGCAGCGCCCGCCACGAACTCGCGGAACCGGCCGAGGTAGCTCACCCCGATGAACAGCCCGCCCGCGGCGCAGGCGGCGATCAGCACCGCCACCGCGGCCTTCGAGGCCCCCGGCGCGACGGTGTCGTCGTGCGGCACGTCATCGGCTGCATGCGCCGCGGTCGCGCCGGCATGGGCCGCCCCGGCAGGGGCGCCGCGGGAAGGCGGAGCCGCCCCGTCGGCCGGCCGTCCCGGCGCGGGCACGGCCGCACCACCGGCGGCCGGCGGGTGTGCGCGGGCGTCGGCCCTGCCGGCCTCCGCAGCTGCCGCGTCGGCGGCGTCCCCGGCGGTGCCGGTGTTCGGCTCCGCCGTGCCGCCGCTGGCGGCCGGGCGGGGTTCGGGTGCCGTGTAGCTCATGCTCCGCCTCCCTGGTTCGGGGTGAACGCGACCGCTTCCAGGGCCCGGCCGGCTGCGCGCAGCTCCGGTGCGCCGGTCCCGTCGGGCGCGGTGAGCTGCATCTCCACCGCGAAGTCGCGGTCGGGCGAGGGGAGCACCGCCGCCCGGCCGGTGTGGCTGTCCGATTCCAGCGGGCCGGCCAGCCCCGGCGCGCCTCCGGCGGCGGTGAGCGGCGCCGGCTCGCCCAGCCGCGCGGAGGCGTCGCCGGAGCGCACGATCCGGCCCAGGCCGTGCCAGTAGGCCTGCGCATCGGACGCGGCCTGCGTCACCACGTTGCTGATCTGGAGCGTCACCGGGCCGCGGGTCAGCACGTACTCCTGGTCGGCCTGGCTGCTCCCGAGGCTGATGTCCCAGCCGCCGCCGAGCGTGATCTCCGCGGTGTGCCCGTCACCCGCGCCGATCGGCAGCGGCTGTCCGGCGGGCACCGGCCGCACGTCGTCGATGACCCGCCCGGCCAGCGCCAATCCGCCGACGAGCAGCACCGCGACTGCGACCACCGCGGCAAGCGGCCACCAGCCGCGACTGCCCTGCTTCGCCGCCCGGGGCACTGCCCGGGCCGTCCCCTCTGCCATCGGCCCCCCGCATCTCCGCACTTCAGCGGATCGGTCTGCGCCATCCGAACCATCTGCGCATTGGCGGACAGAAGATCACGAAGAGGCCATTTGCGACATGCCGCAGTGGGAGCCGCGACGGGACTTTTCCGATGAATTGGCCGATTCATGGCCGGCAGCGGCCGAGCGCCGCAGAGCGGGTCCGCGGAAGGCAGGCGCGGTCCGAGGCCCGCGGGGCGGTCAGCCGGCGCGCAGGAAGCGCCGCTTCCACCCCGGCGGCAGCGGGAAGAAGCCCGGCGTTGCGGCGGCGTAGGCGTCCCAGCCCGGCCTGCCGCGCATCCGCTCCTCCAGCAGGCGCTTCCCCGATCCGCGGGTAAGCAGGTAGGTCATCAGGAGCGGCGAGACCGCGGTGAGCACGCCCGGCCAGGCGTCGGCGGCGATGAGGAACAGCCCCCACCACACGCACGCGTCGCCGAAGTAGTTGGGATGCCGCGTCCACGCCCACAGCCCCCGGGTCATCAGGGCGCCCCGGTTGGCCGGATCAGCCTTGAAGCGGGCCAGTTGCGCGTCGCCCACCGCCTCGAAGAACAGCCCGACCGCCCAGATCCCGGCCCCTGCCGCGGCGAGCGGGCCCGCCGGACCCGGCGCGAACGCGGCCACCTGCACGGGCAGCGCCACCACCAGCACGATGGCGCCCTGCAGCAGGTAGACCGTGCGCAGGGCGTAGGCGTCGCGGCTGCCGGGGGCGCGGGAGAGCAGGGCCTCGTAGCGCGGGTCCTCGCCCTGGCCGTGGTCGCGCCGCGCGATGTGCACCGCCAGCCGCAGCCCCCAGACCGCAGCGAGCCCGCAGGCCAGACCGGTGCGCAGCGGGTCGCCGTCGCCGATGGAGGCGATCGCGGTGACCGCCGCCACCGCGGCGAAGGACGCGCCCCAGGCGACGTCCACCACCGAGTGGCGGCCGAGCCGCCGCGCGGCGGCGAACGCGGCCAGCATGACCGACGCCACCGCCAGCGCCGCGGCACCGAACCCCGCCCCGAACGCCCCGAGGGGGAACTCCCCGCCGCTCACCCGTGCTCCTCTCCCGTGCCGTGCCCGCCGGCGCAGCGCGCCCGCTCCCTGCAGTTCCCCTGCTCCGCGGCGCTACGCCTCCCCGGAGCGCTCCGCCACGATCTGGTCCACGCCCATCCGGCCCTGTTCGAAGGCGAGCGACCCGCCGGCGAGGTAGAGCCGCCAGATGCGCACGCCTTCGGCGCCGATCATCGCCTCGGCCTGCTCGCGTTCGGCCTCCAGGGTGCGCGCCCAGGCGCGGGCGGTGCGGACGTAGTGCTCGCGCAGCGACTCCACGCCGCGCACCTCCAGCCCGGCGTCCTCCAGCGCGCCGACGGTGGCGCCGACCGGCTGCATGTGCATGCCGGGGGCGATGTAGGACTCGATGAAGGGCCCGCCGCCCGGGTGCGCGCCGCGGCGGGACATCTGCTGGACGAGGACGCGCCCGCCGGGGGCGGTGAGCTGGGCCAGCCGGGCGGCGAAGGCCCGGTAGCGGCCGCGTCCGACGTGCTCGCCCATCTCCACGGTCGCCACGGCCGGGAACGGTCCGGCATCCGCCTCGGCCTCGGCCCAGTGCTGCTGGCGCACCTCGATCCGATCGGCCAGCCCGCACTCGGCGGCCCGCGCGCGGACGTAGGCGGCCTGCTCGGCGGAGAGCGTCACGGCGCGCACCTGCGCGCCGTACTCCCGGGCCGCGTGCACCGCCAGCGACCCCCACCCGCAGCCCAGGTCGAGCAGGCGCGGCGCGGCGGCGGTGTCCAGGCCGAGCTTGGTGCAGACCAGGTCGAGCTTGGCGCGCTGGGCTCCGGCAAGCTCCTGGTCCGGGTCGTCCGGATCCCAGTAGGCGCAGGAGTAGGCCATGCTCGGGTCCAGCAGCAGCCGGTAGAAGTCGGCGGTCACGTCGTAGTGGTGGGCGATGGCCGCCCGGTCGCGCTCCCGGCTGCGGGGTCCGCGCATCCGCGCCTCCCCCGGCGGCGGCTCCGGTGCCGGGCCGACCGCCCCGAGCAGCACCGCCGCGTAGGCGGCCCGGAGCAGCGCCGCCGGCGAGGGGCGCGGCCCGGAGGGGGCGGCGAAGACGCGGCGCAGCCCGTCCAGCAGGTCGCCCTCGACGTCCAGGTCCCCGGCCACGTAGGCGCGGGCGGCGCCCAGCTCGCCGGGGCGGGCGAGGATGCGGCGCAGCGCATCGGGGTGGCGCAGGACGGCGACGGGCGCGTCCGCCGGTCCGGCCTCGCTGCCGTCCCAGGCCCGGATGCGGACCGGGAGGCCGCCGCCGGACAGTCCGCTGAGCGCCGCGGAGAGGACCCCGGCCGCACCGCCGGCGGCGGGCCTGCCGCCGTCTCCGGCGGCCGGGCTCGGGGCGGTGGGGTGCGGGGTCATCGGCCCTCCTTGTGCAGCGTGATCTGCTCGACGTCGATCATTCCGGCGCGGAAGCCGGCTTCGCAGTAGGCCAGGTAGAAGCTCCACATCCGGCGGAAGACCGCGTCGAAGCCGAGCTCTGCGACCTCGTCCGCGGCCGCCTCGAAGGCGCGCCGCCACAGGTGCAGCGTCCGCGCGTAGTCGCCGCCGAACGCGGTCCGGTCGGCGACCGTGAAGGCGGTGCGCGCGCTGATCTCGCGCTGCAGCGCCTCGACCGAGGGGATGAGTCCGCCCGGGAAGATGTACTTGTGCATCCAGGTGTAGCCAGTGCGCGAGGCCCGCATGAGGGCGTCGTCCATGGTGATGGTCTGCAGCGCCACCCGCCCTCCGGGCACGGTCACCCGGTCCAGCACGGTGCAGAAGACCGGCCAGTACCGCTCGCCGACGGCCTCCACCATCTCCACGCTGACCACGGCGTCGAACCGCCCGCGCACCTCCCGGTAGTCGCGGAGCTGCACGTCGACGGAGCCGGAGACGCCTGCCGCGGCGGCCCTGCGCCGGGCGAGGTCGCGCTGCTCGGCGGAGAGGGTGACCGTGGTGACGTCGGCGCCGCGCTCAGCGGCCCGCACGGCCAGCGCCCCCCAACCGGTGCCGATCTCCAGCAGCCGGGTGCCGGGGCCGGCTCCGGCCTGGTCGAGGATGCGGTCGGTCTTGCGCACCTGGGCGCGGGCGAGGTCATCCGCGCTCTCCGCGGGCCCGCCCTCGAACAGCGCGCTGGAGTAGGTCAGCGTGGGGTCGAGGAAGAGGGCGAACAGCTCGTTGGAGAGGTCGTAGTGGTGGGCGATGTTGCGCCGCGCCCCGGCGGCGCTGACCGCGCCCCGGGACAGCCGCGGGAGCGCGGCGTGCCGCAGCGGCCGCAGGGGGGCGGGGATGAGGCCGTCGTAGTGCTCGGCGAAGACCGCAAGGAGTGCGACCGGGTCCGGCGAGTCCCATTCGCCCGCCATGTAGGACTCGCCGAACCCGATCAGTCCCGACGTGCCGAGGCGTGCCAGGAACGCACCGGGGGCGTTCAGCCGCAGCAGGGGTGTGTCGGGGCCGCCGCACCCGCGCAGCCGCCCGTCCGGGGCGGAAACCCGGATCGGCAGGCGGTGCAGCGCCCGCGCCACCAGGTGACGGGCGACTGCGCGGCGGAGGACCGCGGCCGGGACGCGGGCGACGTCCGGCCAGCGGTCGGGGTCGATGTCCGGGCCGTGCGAGGGCGCGGCACCGGGGCGGGACAGGTCGATCATCGGTCACCTTCTCGGCGGGGGCAGGGCTGCGGCGGCGCGGTCGGACTCCGCCGCCCGCCGCGGGGGCGCGGCACCAGTGGCAGGCCGCGGAGGTAGAGCCGGATGCCCTGCTCGCGGATGCGGGCCGCGCCGAGGAGCGGTGCGGCGGGCCGGGCGGCGGCCAGCCGCAGCAGCATCCGCGGGGTGGCCGGCAGGCGGGCGCCGCGGACGCCGGCGGTGAACGGCGGCTCCCCCGTGCGGTGCAGGGCCACCTGGAGGGCGAGGCGGCGGCCCGGCTCGGGCAGCGACATCCGGTAGTCGCCGTCGACGCCGTTGAACGGCGACACGTACAGCTCCTTGGCGGTCGTGCAGCGGCCGCGGCCGTCCGGGCGGAGCAGGTAGCGGTGCCGGTCGCCGTAGGTGTTGCAGACCTCGGCCACCACGCACGCCGGGGCACCGCCGGCGAAGCGGCACCAGTAGACGGTGAGGGGGTTGAAGACGTAGCCGAGCACCCGGGCGTGGGCCAGCATGGTGATCCGCCCGCCGCCGAGGTCGACGCCGTGCCCGGCGAGGAAGCGGTCCACCGGGGCGCGGAGCGGCTCGCCCGGCGCGCCGCCGTGGTCCTCGGCCCGGAACCGGGCCAGCGGCCGCACGGCGCGCGGGAGCCGCGGCGGCGCGTCGGTGTCGATCAGCCAGTAGTACGTGCGGTGGGCGAAGGAGTTGCGGACCGGCGCGGTGCGCGCGTGGCGGACCGTGGCCGCGTACAGCGCGGGCGGCCCCGCGGGCTCCGGTTCCGTCCGGGAGGCGCCGGCGCTGCCCGTCACCACTGCGCCCCCAGCTTCGCGGCGGCCTGCGCGCCGGAGCGGCAGCCGTCCTCGTGGAAGCCCCAGCCGTGGTAGGCGCCGGCGAAGACCAGCGGGCCGTCGTCGGCCTCGCGGAGGCGGCGCTGCGCAGCGAGGGAGGCGCGGGTGTAGACCGGATGGGCGTAGACCGCCGACGCCTCGGTCCGCTCGGCCGGGATCCGTCCGGGAGCGGCGTTGAGCGTGACGAAGTGCTGCCGGTCGCCGCCGAGCCGCTGGAGCCGGTTCATGTGGTAGCTGACCTGCACCGCGCCGTCCTCCGGTGCGCACGACGGCAGCCGGTGGTTCCAGGAGGCCCAGGCCCGGGTGTCGGCGGGCATGACTCCCGGGTCGGTGTGCACCGTCGCGGTGTTGCGCTGGTAGCGGATCGCGCCGAGGATCTCCTGCTGCTCGGGCGTCGGTGCGTCCAGTATCGCCAGCGCCTGGTCCGAGTGGGCGGCCACGACCGCCGCGGCGAACTCCTCAGTACCGGAAGCGGTGCGGATCGCGACTCCGCCGCCGGTGCGCGCCACGCCGGTGACCGGGGCCTGGGTCCGGACCTCGCTGAGCCGCGCGGCGGCGGCCGCCACGTAGGAGGCCGAGCCGCCCTCCACGGTGCGCCACCGGGGCGCGCCGAACAGCGCGAGCATGCCGTGCCGGCGCAGGAAGGTGAGCAGCGAGCGCACCGGGTAGCGCAGCGCAGTCCCGGGCGGGCAGGACCACACTGCCGACACCAGGGGCACGACGTAGTGGGCGGTGAAGTACGGGGAGAGCCCGGCCGCGCGGACGAAGCCGCCCAGGGTCGGCTCGGGGCCCCCGGGCGGCGGGGCGGAGTCCAGCAGCGCGCGGGCGGCGCGGTGGAAGGCCGGGATCTCGGTGAGCATCCGGGCGAAGGGCCGCCGCGCCGGTCCGCGCAGCCCCGGCAGCAGGCCGGCCGCTCCGCGGGCTCCGGCGTACTCCAGGCCGCACCCCGCGCAGTGCACCGACATGCTCATCTCCGAGGCGCGGGTGGCGGTGCCCAGTTCGGCGAAGAGGCGGAGCAGGTGCGGGTAGGTGCGCCGGTTGTGCACGATGAAGCCGCTGTCGACACTGACGGTGCCGCCGCTGCCGTCACTGCCGCCAGCGGGCAGCAGGTGGGTGTGCGCGTGGCCGCCGAGCCGCGAATCGGCTTCGAAGAGCGTCACCCGGCGGCCGCGGGCCTGCAGCACGTGTGCGGCGGTGAGGCCGGCCACGCCGGAGCCGACCACCGCGACGGGCGCGCCGGCGGTGGTGCCGTGCTCGGATCGGGTCATCGCTGTCCTGGTTCTCCTGCTCCGCTCGGGGGCCGGTGGCCCGGGCCGCTTCCTGTAGGTGATTCGGGCCCCGCGGCCCCGGGGATTGGTCCGCGTTCGGCCGCGGCGGCGATGTTGCGCGCCATGGCGCCGAAGACGATGCCGTGGAAGGGCGCGAGGCCCCACCAGTAGAGGCGCCCGGCCAGCCCGCGCGGCTGGAAGAGGGCGCGCTGGTGCAGGACGGTGCGCCCGCGCTCGTCGGTGCCGGCGGACAGTTCGAGGACGGCTCGGCCGGGCAGCCGCATTTCGGCGCGCAGCCGCAGCAGCCGCCCGGGGCGGATCTCCTCCACCCGCCAGAAGTCGACGGTGTCGCCGATCCGCAGGCGGGCCGGGTCGCGCCGGCCGCGGCGCAGTCCGGCGCCGCCCAGCGCGCGGTCGGCCGCCCCGCGCAGGAACCAGGCGAGCGGCCACGAGTACCAGCCGCTCTCGCCGCCGATCCCCTCGATCACCCGCCACAGCGCAGCCGGGCCGGCGGCCGTGGCGGCGGTGCGCTCGTCCCGGCACAGGGCGCCGCCGGTCCAGTCCGGGTCGCTGGGCAGCGCGGCGGACGGATCCGCGGGCCAGGACGCGGAGGACCACCGGGTGGCGACGTCGGCCTCGGCGACGCGGCGCAGCGCCAGCCGCAGGGCCTCGTCGACACCGGTCCGCCCGCTGTCGCCGAGCAGCGCGGACAGGTCGTCCTCCCGGCAGACCACCTCGTTGCGCAGGGAGTCGACCAGCGGCCGCGCCAGCGCGCCGGGGACGGGGGTGACGAGGCCCACCCAGAGCCCGGGCAGCCGCGGGGTGAGCAGCGGCACCGGCACGATCAGGCGGCGCCGCACGCCGGCGGCGCGGGCGTAGCGGTGGATCAGGTCGGCGTAGGTGAGCACCTCGGGACCGCCGACGTCGAACGCCCGGTCGAAGGCGCCCGCCGGAGCATCGGGCGCGGCCGCCGCGGGGTCCGCGCACTCGGTGAGCAGCCGGAGGACGTCGCGCACCGCGATCGGCTGCACCCGGGTGCGCACCCAGCGCGGCGCCACCATGACCGGCAGGCGCTCGGTGAGGTGGCGGAGCATCTCGAAGGAGGCCGAGCCCGAGCCGAGGACGACCGCAGCCTGCAGCACCGTCGCCGGGACGGGCCCGTCGAGGAAGGCCTTGCCGACTTCGCGCCGCGAGGCGAGGTGGCCGGAGAGGCGGGCGGCGCCGCTGGGCGCCATACCGCCGAGGTAGACGATGCGGCCGACGCCCTCCGCCGCGGCCGCGGCGGCGAAGCCCTGCGCGGCGCGCGCATCCCGCTCGGCGAAGTCCGGGCCCGAGCCCAGTGCGTGCACCAGGTAGTAGGCGGTGTCGACGCCCTGCAGGGCGGGGCGGAGGCTGCCCGGGTCGGCGGCATCGCCGCGCACCGCTTCCACCCGCTCTCGCCACGGGTGGTCGCGGAGCCGCTCGGGTGCACGGGCCATGCAGCGCACCTCGTGGCCGGCGGCAAGAAGCCCGGGCACGAGGCGCCCGCCGATGTAGCCGGTTCCGCCGGTGACCAGGACGCGCACGTCAGCGCCCTGCCGCGGCGCGGCGGATCCGGTGCCGGCGGAACGGGTTGTCCTCCGGCAGCCCGCCGGCGAACCGGCCGTAGGCTCCGGTGAACAGCAGTGCGAGCCCCGCGGCCAGCGCGAAGAACACGTTGGGCATCGCCATCGCCAGCGGATTGAACTCCGTGGTGAACAGGACGAGGTGCCCGAGACCGGCCAGCACGAAGCCGGCGCCGACCGCGAGTTCGACCGTGGAGGCGAACGGGCCGCCCAGCACGGCGGCGCCGAGCAGGAGCGCGCCGAACGCGACGGCGGTGAAGCCCAGTGCGGCGTCGGTGGAGATGCCGGGCAGCAGCAGGCCCCGGGTGGCGAACGGGGCGAGCAGCCCGGCGATGCCGAGCACTCCGAGCGCGATCAGCGCCGTGCCGGCGATCCCCGCGCCGGCCCGGTAGACGTTGTCGAGCGTGCGGTCAGCGGTGCGTGTGCGTTCGAACTTCACGGTGCCCCCCCCGATTCGAACGGTTCTTCTCTCCTGCCCCAAACGGTGCTCCGCACCGCCCGTGCAGGACAACTCGCATCGCTTGTGCATCGCTTTGCCTGGCGCACGGAAGACTGGGTGGAGCGGTACGGCGGGCACCCGGCGGAGGGAGAGCGGCATGGCCGAGGGACGCAGCCCGGATGCGGCCGGAGGCGCGGCAGGCAGCGGTGGACAGGCCCGCGCCGCCGCCCCGCTCACCCCGGGGGCGGCGGCGCGGGCCCTGGGCGTCGCCCCGGCGACGCTGCGCAGCTGGGACCGGCGCTACGGCATCGGCCCGCAGGGGCGCTCCGGCGGCGGCCACCGCCGCTACACGGCCGCCGACATGCAGCGGCTGGTGCTGATGTGCCGTCTTGTCGGCGAGGGGACCGCCCCGGCCGACGCGGCACGGCTCGCCGGCGCGGAGCCGGCGAGCGCCCCGGCCCCGCCGGACGTGCCGCGCCCGGCGGGGCCGGGCGGCGCAGTGCTGCCGTCGGGCCGCGATGCCGACCCTGCGCTGCAGGGGCTCGCCCGGGCGGCCATGCGGCTGGACGCCGAGCAGATGGACGCGCTGCTGGAGCGCGCCCTGCGGGAGCGGGGGGTGGTGGCGGCGTGGGAGGAGATCATGCGTCCGCTGCTGTACGGCATGGGCGCGAAGTGGAGCGCCGCGCGCAGCCACGTCGAGGTGGAGCACCTGCTCTCCTGGTCGGTGTCGAGCGCGCTGCGCCGGGTGGGGCGCGCAGCAGGCCGTCCGCTGCGGGGTACGCTCCTCGCCTGCTCGCCCAACGAGCAGCACACGCTGCCGCTGGAGGCGCTGGCGGCCGCCCTCGCCGAGCAGGGCCGGCCGTTCCGGATGCTCGGCGCCTCGGCCCCGGCGGATGCGGTGGCGGCCGCGGTCCAGCGCACCGCGCCCGCCGCGGTCGTGCTGTGGAGCCAGACCGCCGCCACCGCCGACACGGCCGCGCTGGGATCGGTCCGGGCCTGCGCCGCCCGGCTGCGCCAGACGACCGCGGTGCACACCGCCGGCCCCGGCTGGTCCAGGAGCGGCCCCCGCGGGCCGCTGCTCTCGCTCCCGGCCGCCCTGCACGCCCTGGCTCCGGCCGGAAGGGCCGCCCTCGCCCGCCCGTGACCAGACCGCCCCCGCCCCGCCGCGCCCGGCCCGGCCGGCGGCGCAGCCGGCGGATGTGACCTGTCCGCGGGCCGGGGTGACCGGACTGACGTGCCCGCGGCGGGGCAGGGCGCATAGGCTCGGGGCGTGACCGAGACCGAGACGACCTACGGCACGGCAGACGGCGCCCCGCGCGGGCAGGCCGCAGTTCAGCCCGCCCGGCACCCCGCCGATGCTGCGGCGGAGCTCGCCGCGGTGCTCGGGGACGGACCGGTCGCGGTGATCACCGGCGCCGGGCTGTCGACCGAATCGGGCATCCCCGACTACCGCGGCCCGGACTCACCGCCGCGCACCCCGATGACCTACCAGCAGTTCACCGGCGACCCCGCGTTCCGCCGCCACTACTGGGCGCGCAACCACGTCGGCTGGCACCACATGGACGCCACCCGCCCCAACGGCGGCCACCGCGCCCTCGCCGCGCTGGAGGCGCGCGGCACCGTCTCCGGCGTCATCACCCAGAACGTGGACACGCTGCACGAGGCCGCCGGCAGCAGCAACGTCATCGACCTGCACGGCCGGTACGACCGCGTGGTCTGCCTGTCCTGCCGGCGCACGGTCAGCCGTGCGGAGCTGGCCGACCGGCTGGACGCGCTCAACCCCGGCTTCGGCCTCGACGACGTCGGCGACATCGAGATCGCGCCGGACGCCGACGCGGTGCTCTCCTCGACCGAGGGCTTCCAGGTCGCCGACTGCTCCTACTGCGGCGGCATGCTCAAGCCGGACATCGTCTACTTCGGCGAGAACGTGCCGAAGGAGCGGGTCGCCGAGGGGTACCGGATGGTGGACGCGGCCGCCGCGGTCCTGGTGGCCGGGTCGTCCCTCTCGGTGCTCTCCGGCCGCCGGTTCGTGAAGCGCGCCGCCGACGCGGGCATCCCGGTCGCCATCCTCAACCGCGGTGCGACCCGCGGCGACGCGCTGGCGGCGCTGACCGTCGACGCCGGCTGCTCCCCCGTCCTCGCCGCTCTGGCCGAGCGCTACGGCGCAGCCGCTGACTGACCCGCGCACCGTGCCGGCCCGCTGGATACCCGGGGCGGCGGCCGCCCCTGCGCGCCGCGCCGCCGGGTCCGGGCACCGCTCCGCTGACGCGTTCGGCCGCTGCCGCGCGCGGCAGCGGCCGAACGTCCGGGCAGGGGCGGGGAAGGGCCCCTGCCCGACCGGGGCCGCGCCTGTACCGCGCTGCTGCAGGAGGACCGGAGCCCGTCAGGGCGCAGTCACAGGCCGCCGGCGCAGACGGGGACACCCGTCAGAGCGCGCTCACAGGTCGTTGATGCGGTAGACGGGGAAATACGAGTCGACCTTCCCGTCCTCGAAGTCGTCGGCGAGGCGGGGGAGCTCGTCGAAGGACCATTCGGGGCCGGGTTCGGGGATCCAGCCGGTGGCCTCCATGCGGTCGCGGATGGCGGCGGAGTCCTGGAACCGCCAGACGTGGGTGTGCACGTGGAGATGGCGGTTGATGCACTCGCTGGCGCGCAGGCTGGTGGTGCGCATGCCGTGCTTCCAGCCGACGGTGGCGAGCACGCCCTGCCGCGCGAGCGACTTCACCGTCGCCTTGTACAGCGGCGCGCCGATGTTGTCGACGAACACGGCGACCCCCTCACCGCCGCTGAGGCCGTGCACGACCTCGAGGAACTGCTTCTCCGAGGCGCGGTAGCGGGCGCGCACGCCGGCGTCGTCGGAGCCGGGCTCTCCGGGCGGGGGCGGCGGTGCGGACAGGTGCGGGAAGGAGCGCCGGTCGACCGGCGTGATGCCGTGCTTGCCGAGTACGGCGAGCCGCTCGTCGCTGCCGGCCGTCATCGCGGTACGGAACCCCTCCTCGCGCGCGAGCTCCATCTCGGCGAAGGCGACGCCGCCGCCCCAGCCGAAGACGAGGTGCTCGGCCGGATCGGCGTCCTCCATCTGGGTGCGCCAGCACCGGTAGGCGACGCGCCAGTTGTCCCACGCGGTGAAGTAGCGGGCGTAGGGCACCCAGCGGCGCAGGTCGAAGCGGGTATCGGGGACCGGCAGCAGCAGCGCGGAGTCGATCTTGGTGCGCTTGGCCATCAGACCGTAGGTGCCGGGCGCGTCGTAGGCGTAGACGAGGGTGGCGTAGCCGGCCCGGTCGCGGCGGGCGAACGGCAGCACGAAGCACAGGTCGCCCTCAGTGAGCCGCCCCGCCGCGGCCGGGCCCGGACGCAGCACCCGCACGATGCCGAGGTTGCCGAGGATGGCGGACTCTTCGCCGCGCTGCGCGCACACGTCGATGGGGCTGCGGGAGAGCGCATGGCCGATGTTGGCTTCCCAGGCCCCGTAGACCGGTTCGACCAGGGCCTCGTGCTCCTCCGGGTCGGGGATGGAGACGGTGCGCCGCTGCAGCGCCTCCCCCGGGCGCAGCAGCGGGCCTCCTCCCCCTGCACTGCCGGCGGCGCCGCCGGCGTCGATGACCCAGGCGTCGGTGGTGATCATGCGCGCTCCCGTTCTTCGGTGCGTCCGTGGGCAGGGGAAGCCCCGGCGGGGCTGGTGGCGCCGGAGGTGCGGTGCTCCCGGCGGGCGAGGTGTCCGTGCACTGCTGCGGCCGCCTCGTCGGCATGGTCTTCGAGCATGCTGAGGTGGTCGCCGGAGACGTCGGCGGTGTCGTGCGGCAGCGGCCAGTGCAGCGGCGCGTCCCCGCCGGCGACGGGCACGCCGGTCCGGTCGAGGAAGGCCGAGCGGGGGCGCAGCTGCAGGATCGGCGCCGCGACCGGTTCGACCTCGCGCCCCCAGAACAGGTCCATGTAGCCGCCGGCCGCGGTGGCGCGCGCTGCGTCAGCGAGGCCCAGGTCGCCGGCGCGGGCCTCCAGGCCGGCCTCCATCAGCCGGAACCCGGCGGTCTCGGCGGTGCCGGGGGTGTCCAGGAGGACGAGCGCGGTGGGCGGCGTGCCGAGCTGCTGCAGGCGGAGCGCGACGGCGTGCGCGACCCAGCCGCCGGACGAGCGGCCGAGGAGGGCGAACGGTGCTCCGCCGGCCTCCCGCAGGACCGTTCGGGCGTGCAGGTCGGCCAGGGCGCCGACGTCGGCGGGGAGCCGCTCGCCGGCCGCGAATCCGGGGTTGGGAAGGGCGGTGGAGCCCCGCTCGCCGCGGAGTGCGGAGGCGAAGCGGGCGTATTCGTGGGCCCCGGAGATGACGACCAGCGAGGGGAAGCAGAACAGGCGGGCGGTGCCGGGCGCGGCGCCGGCCGGGTGGCTGGCGAGCACGACCGGCCGGGGCGCCGGTTCGGCGGCGGCGTCGGTGAAGGAGGGCCGCAGGGCCGCTGCGGCGCGCAGCAGCACTGTGCCCTCCTCGGCGCGGCCTTCGCGGCAGGCGCGCAGGAAGAGCGGCACGATCGCGCCGTCGTCGTCAGCGGCCGGCTGGTCCGCCGCGCCGTCCGGACTGCCTTCCCGTTCCGCGGCGGCGGCGGGCTCGGCGCCGCCGGCGCCCTCCTCCTCCGCGAGGTGCGCGGCGAGGAGCTCCGGGGTGGGGTGGGCGAAGACGAGGCCGGCGGGCAGCCGGCGGCCGAGGTCGGCGCCGAGCCGGTTGCGGAGCTCGACCGCGGTCAGCGAGTCGAAGCCGAGCTCCAGGAAGGACGCGTCCGGCGCGATCGACTCCGGGCCGGTGTGGCCGAGGACCTCCGCCGCGCGCACCCGGACCAGGCCGAGGGCGTCGCCGGAGCCGGGAGGCGCCGCGGGTTCGGCGGCGGCCCCCTCCGCTGCTCCCCCGGCGGCGCCGGCCGGGGCGGCCGGCGGCAGGAGCGAGCGCAGCACCGGCGGGACGACGGCGGAGGTGGAGCGCAGCGCCGCGGAGTCGAGGCGCATCGGCACGAAGTGCGGCCGGTCGTCGTCGAGCGCCGCGTCGAGCAGCGCCATCCCCAGCCCGGTCGGCATCTCGCGCAGGCCGATCCGGGCGAACCGGTGCAGGTCGGTTCCTGCGATCTCGGGCGCGGAGTCGCCGCGCTCGGCCCACACCCCCCAGGACAGCGAGGTCGCGGGCAGCCCGCGCGCCGCCCGGTACTGGGCGAGCGCGTCGAGGTAGGCGTTGGCGGCGGCGTAGGTGGACTGGCCGGCGGTGCCGAGGACCCCGGCGGCCGAGGAGAACAGCACGAACGCGGCGAGGCCGGTGCCGCGGGTCTTCTCGTGCAGCAGCCACGCCGAGTCGGCCTTGGCGCGCAGCACGGCGTCGGCGCGCTCGGCGGTCTGCCCGGTGGCGACGCCGTCGTCGACCACCACGGCGGAGTGGATGACCGCGGTGAGCGGCCGGTCGGCGGGTACGGCGGCGAGCGCCCGGTCCAGGTCGGCGGGGGCTGCGGCGTCGCCGGTGACGACCGCGACCGCGGCCCCGGCCCCGGCCATGTCGGCGCGCAGCTGCGCCACGCCCTCCCCCTCGGCTCCGCGCCGGCTGAGCAGCACGAAGCTGCGGATGCCGTAGCGGTCGGCCAGGTGGCGCACGACGACCTTGCCGAGCGCACCGGTTCCGCCGGTGATGAGGACCGTTCCGCCGGGGTCGAGCGGGCGCTGGACGGTGAGGGCGGTCTTTCCGGTGCTGCGGCCCAGCTGCATGCGGCGCATGCCGGCGGAGGTGCTGCCGATCGGCAGGCAGGACAGCGGGAGCCGGGGCAGCACGCTCTTGTCGAAGAGCGCGCCCAGGTCGGCGAGCATCTCGGCGATCCGCTCCGGTCCGGCGTTGGGGAGCGCCAGCGGCAGGTACGCCGTGCCCGGGTGCTCCGCCTCGACGGCGGCCGGGTCGCGCAGGTCGTTGCGGCCGATCTCGACGAACCGGCCGCCGCCGCGGAGCAGCCGCAGGCCGGCGTCGGCGAGCGGTCCGGTGAGCGAGTTGAGGACGACGTCCACGCCGCCGCTCCCGGCAGCGCCGGTTTCGGCCGCAGTGGTGCGGCCCAGCCGCTCTTCGAACTCCGCCGAGCGGGAGTCGCCGATGCGCTCGGCGGGGATGCCGAGGCGCCGCAGCAGCGCCCGCTTGGGCGCGCTCGCGGTGGCGTACACCTCGGCGCCGAGGTGCCGGCCCAGGTGCACGGCTGCGAGGCCGACGCCGCCGGCCGCCGCGTGCACCAGCAGCCGCTCGCCGCCCTGCAGCCGGGCGGTGTCCACCAGCGCGTAGTAGGCGGTGAGGTAGACGCCGGTGGCGGCGGACGCCTCGGCGAGGGTCCAGCCGTCCGGGACGCGCGCGAGCATCCGCTGGTCGGCCACGCCGACCGGGCCGAGCGCGCCGGCGACCAGCCCCATGACCCGGTCGCCCGGGGCCAGCCCGGACACGCCGGGGCCGGTTGCGGCGACGGTGCCGGCGGCCTCGTAGCCGATGGTTCCGGGCTCGGGGTAGGCGCCCAGCGTGAGCAGGACGTCGCGGAAGTTGAGGCCGGCCGAGTGGACGTCGATCCGGACTTCACCGGCGCCGAGCGGCCGCTCGGCATCGGGGTGCGGGCGGCAGGCGAGGCCGTCGATGCGCCCGCTGCCGTCGGCTTCCAGGCGCCAGCCGCGGTCGGCGGCCGGACCGGCGGCGCCGGGCGCGGCGGTGCCGAGGCGCGGGACGAGCAGCGCTCCGTCGCGCAGGGCCAGCTGCGGCTCGTCGGCGGCGACCGCGTGCCGCAGCGCGGCCTGCACCGCAGCGGCCTCCTCCGCGGGGCGCTCGGGTGCGGCGTCGCCGGGTTCGAGGTCGAGGAGGACGAACCGGCCGGGGTTCTCGGTCTGGACCGACCGGAGCATGCCCCACGCGGCGGCGCCGGAGAGGTCCTCGACGCCTTCACCGGGGCGGGTGGCGGCAGCGCCGCGGGTGACGACGGCGAGCCGCGCCTCGCCGGTGGGCTCCTCGGCCAGCCACTGCTGGACCAGCTCCAGGGTTGCGGCGGTCGCGGCGCGGGCTGCGGCCGGGTCGGGGCCCGCGCCGGAGCCGGGCGCGGGCGCGACGGCGAGGTCCGGCGCTGGTGCGCCGGCGGCGAACGCGGCGAACGGCGCGGTCAGGTCGCGGTGGCGGGTGCCGGCGGTGGGCGGTGCGCCGTCGAGGACCGCCCAGCCGGTCGACTGCGGTGCGGGTGCCTGCGGTACGGGCGGAGCGCCGCCGCCGGCCGCGCCGGCGGGCTCCGGCGGCACCCAGGTGAGCGCGTAGAGCGAGCGCGCTGCGCCCGCGGCGCCGGGGCGCGCCTCGCGCACGGTGAACGCGTCGACGTCCAGGAGGGGCGCCCCGTCCGCGCCGGCCAGCGTGATGCGGTGGATACCGCCGCCGAGCCCGGTCACCCGCACCCGGACCCGGTCGCCGGCGGCGGAGTGCAGCCGGACCCCCTCCCAGGAGAACGGCATGAGCAGGGTGTCGGACTCCCGGCCCTCGCCGATGAGGAGTGTGTGCAGGGCGGCGTCGAGCAGCGCGGGGTGCGCGGCCGCGCCCGGGTTGACCGCGGCGCCGGCGGGCAGGGCCACCTCGGCGTAGGTGTCCTCGCCGTCCCGCCACAGCGCGCGCAGGCCCTGGAACGCGGGGCCGTAGTCGTGGCCGCGGTCGGCGAGGCGCTCGTAGGCGCCCTCCAGCGGGACCGGTTCGGCCTGCTGCGGCGGCCACTGCGCGGGCAGCGGCGGGTGGTCGGGTTCTGCCGAGCGCGGGCGGAGGGCGCCCTCGGCGTGCAGGGTCCATGCACCGCCGCCGGTGCGGGCGTGGATGCGGACCGGCCGGGTGCCGTCCGCGGCCGCGGCGCCGACGTCGGCCTGGATCTCCGTCGCACCGCCGTCCTCGCCGGCGCCGCCGGAACCGTCGCCGCCGGGCACCGCGAGCGGCGCGAGCAGCTGCAGGTCGGCCAGTTCCGGGCAGCCGGCCCGCGCGCCGGCGTGCAGGGCGAGGTCGAGGAGCGCCGTGCCGGGCACCAGGATCTCGCCGGCCGCGCGGTGGTCGGCGAGCCACGGCGCGCTGCGCAGCGAGAACTGCCCGGACAGCAGCGGGCCCTGGCCGTCGGGGCGGCCGAGCTCGGTCTGCACCAGGGCGTGCCCGCCGCTGCGGGGGGTACGCACCGGGCCGCGGTCGGCCCAGTACCGCTGGGTCTGGAAGGCGTAGGTGGGCGGCGCGTACCCGTCGGGCAGCGGCCCGGGGGCGCCCACGAGCGCGGCGGCGTCGAACGCCGCGCCGGAGGCGGCGGCCTCGGCGACGGCGGCGGTGAACCGCTCCGGCCCGCCGTCGCCGCGCCGCAGGGTGGCGACGGCCGCAGACTCGGCGCCGTCGTGCGCCGCTGACGGCGCAGACTCCGCGGCGGCCTCGGCGGCGACCGCGGTGATCGGGCCGGTGGCCACCGGGTGCGGGCTGACCTCGCAGAAGACGCTCCTGCGGGCGGCCAGGGTACGCAGCACCGGCGCGAACCGCACCGGCTCGCGCAGGTTGCGGTACCAGTAGCCGGTGTCGAGCTCGGCGCCGTCGGCGCGCTCGGCGGTGACGGTGGAGTACAGCGGGATGTCGGCGGTGCGCGGCGCGACTCCGGCGGCACGCTCCAGGAACGCCGTGCGCACCTCCTCGATGGCCGGGCCGTGGCCGGGGTAGGAGGCGGCGAGGCGGCGGACGGGCCGGCCGTCGGCGGCGCACCGCTCGGCCAGCCGCTCCAGGCCGGCGTCGTCGCCGACCACGATGCAGGAGTCGGCGCTGTTGTGGGCGGCGATCGAGAGTCCGAGCCCCTCGGCTGCGAAGATCTGCTGCAGCTGCTCGGGGCCCGCGGCGACTGCGGCGGCACCGCCGCGGCCGACGAGGGGTTCGACCACCTGGGAGCGGACGGCGATGAGGCGCGCGGCGTCGTCGAGGCTCAGCGCGCCGGCGGCGCAGGCGGCGGCGATCTCGCCCTGGGAGTGGCCGACGACCGCGTCCGGCTGCACCCCGCACGCCCGCCACAGCTCCTCGAGTGCGAGGGCCATGCCGAACAGCGCGGGCTGGACGACGGCGGCGCTGTCGAGCTCCGGGGCTCCGGGGGCGCCGCGCAGGACGTCGATGAGCGACCAGCCGGTGTGCGGGTCCAGCGCCGCGGCGACCTCTTCGGCGCGGGCGGCGAAGACGGGGGACCGCTCCAGCAGGGCGGCGCCCATCCCCGGCCATTGCGCGCCCTGGCCGGGGAAGACGAATACGGTGCCGGCGGGTGCGCCGTCGCGCGCGGGCGCGGTGCGTACCGGCGGTTCCGCCTCGCGCCCCGCGGCGAGCGCGGCGAGTCCGGCGTCGAGTCCGGCGCGGTCGGGGGCGGTGACGGCGCCGCGGTAGGGCAGCCGGCCGCGCGGAGCGGCGAGCCCGATGGCGGTGGCCGCTGCGGCCGCGGGGCTGGCGGCGTGCCGGCCGAGGCGCGCGCGCAGGGCGGCGGCCTGGGCGGCGACGTCGCTGCGGGTGCGTCCGGCGACGATCCAGGGCACCGGTACCGGTGCGGTGAAGGGGCGCAGCAGGGCGGGGGCGGTGGAGTCTCCGGATCCGCCGGCTTCGGCGGGTTCGGCGGGTTCCGCGGGAGCTCCAGCGGCGGGGGTGCCCCCGGCGGGTGCCTCCTCGACGATGAGGTGGGCGTTGGTGCCGCTGAACCCGAAGGAGGAGATGCCGGCGCGGCGGGGCCGCTCGGGGTCGGCGGGCCAGGGCCGGGCGGTGTCGAGGAGGCCCAGGACTCCGCTGTCCCAGTCGATGTGCGGGCTGGGGCGGCTGATGTGCAGGCTGGCGGGCAGGGTGCCGCCGCGCAGGGCGAGCACCATCTTCATCAGGCCGGCGACGCCGGCGGCGGACTGGGTGTGGCCGATGTTCGACTTGATCGAGCCCAGCCAGAGCGGGCGGTCGCGGCCGGCGTGCACGGCGTTCAGCGCGCCCGCCTCGATCGGGTCGCCGAGCTTGGTGCCGGTGCCGTGCGCCTCGACGGCGTCGATGTCGGCCGGCTCCAGCCCCGCATCGGCCAGTGCGGCCCGCACCACCGCCTGCTGCGCCGGGCCGCTCGGAGCCGTCAACCCGTTCGACGCGCCGTCGTTGTTCACCGCCGAGCCCCGCAGCACCGCCAGCACCGGATGGCCGTTGGCCCGCGCATCCGACAACCGCTCCAACAGCACGGCGCCCGCGCCTTCGGCGAACCCGGCGCCGTCGGCCGAGGCGTCGAACGCCTTGGAGCGGCCGTCGGGGGCGACGGCCTGCTGCCGGGAGTACTCCACGAACAGGTGCGGGGTGGCCATCACGGTGGAGCCTCCGGCCAGCGCGAGCCCGCATTCGCCCCTGCGCAGGGCGTTCATCGCGAGGTGCAGCGCCACCAGGGAGGAGGAGCAGGCCGTGTCGACGGTGAGGGAGGGGCCTTCCAGGCCGAGGAGGTAGGAGATGCGGCCGGAGACGACGCTGGAGGAGGTACCGGTGAGCAGGTAGCCGCCGCCGTCTTCGGTGCGGTCGATCATGTCGGTGGCGTAGTCGCGGTTGCTGACGCCGGCGAAGACGCCGACGGGGCTGCCGCGCAGCCCCTCGGGGTCGAGGCCGGCGCGCTCCGCGGCCTCCCAGCAGATCTGCAGGAAGAGCCGCTGCTGCGGGTCCATCATGGCGGCTTCGCGCGGGCTGACACCGAAGAACGCCGGGTCGAACTCTGCGGCGCCGGCCACGAACCCGCCCCGGCGGACGTAGGTGCGCCCGGGGCGGCCGCGCTCGGGGTGGTAGAGCCCGTCGATGTCCCACCCGCGGTCGGTGGGCCAGCCGGAGGTGGCGTCGGTGCCGCCGGCGAGCAGCCCGGCCAGCTCCTCGGGGGTGTCGGCGCCGGGGAACCGGCAGGCCATGCCCACCACCGCGACCGGCTCCCGCGCGGCCTCCAGCCGTGCCCGCGCCCGCCGCAGGTCGGCGGTGACGCGCTTGAGGTACCCGAGCATCTTCGTGTCGTCCGCCATTACGGCCTTCCCTCCTCCTGCCCCGCACCGCGGGGCCCCAGCTCGTCCGTCACTCCCGCACCCGGGCCGGGCCCCGGCCCGGCCGGATCTCCCGCGGCCGGCGCCGGCCTGGCACGGACGGGCCGCCGGCACGCTCGGCTGCCACCCGCAGAGTGCGGAGCCCTCCCGCGCCGCGCCGGACCGCGCGGCGGTGCGCCGCAGGCCACGGCGCACCCCGGCCCCGGTTCCCGGACGGCACCGCCCGTGCCGGCTCCGCTTCCGCGCTGCGTGCGCAGGGCGCGGGGCCGGCCACGTGCCGGCCTAGGGCGCCTGCGGGCGCTGCCGCCCCAGTCGACCGGCGCTAGGGGGCCGGCGCCGCGGACGCCGTCGGCGCCGGACCGGGAAGGGTGCCTCCGCTCTCCTGCAGCAGCGCCCCGCTCGGGACTCGGCGGTTCTGCCGGCGCGATCCGGGCACCGCGGGAAGGCAGAGCCCGGCGAGCACCGGCGGGGGGTGTGCGGGTCACGGGTGGGCGCCCCCTTCGGGGCCCAGTTCGGCGTCGATGAGGGCGAAGAGGCGGTCGGCCTCGGCTCCGGCGATATCGGCATCGCCGTGCAGCCGGTCGGCCAGGGCCTGGACCCGTTCGCCGGCGGCGGCCGGTGCGGCGCCGGCGCCGAGCGCGGCGACGGCCGCCTCCGCCTGGTCGAGTGCGCGCTCCAGCGCGGCGCGCGCTCCGTCGGGTCCGCCTCCGGGCGGTCCGGCGGCGCCGGCCCCCGCCTGCTCCCCGCCGGGGGCGCCGAGCAGGTCGGCCAGGTGG
Source organism: Nocardiopsis coralliicola (assembly GCF_054779695.1). Lineage (NCBI taxonomy): Bacteria > Bacillati > Actinomycetota > Actinomycetes > Streptosporangiales > Nocardiopsidaceae > Nocardiopsis > Nocardiopsis coralliicola. The sequence goes on from NZ_BAAGXT010000013.1 coordinate 122,770, forward strand.
CCGGCGAGGGCGGACGGCGTCGGGTAGTCGAACGCGATGGAGGCGGGCAGCTCGGTGCCGGACGCGGCGGACAGCCGGTTGCGCAGCTCGAGCGCCGTCACCGAGTCCAGCCCCTGGTCCTTGAAGCTGCGGCCGTCGCGCACCGCGCCGGCGCCCGAGTGGCCCAGCACCGCGGCGGTGTGCTCGCGCACGGCCGCCAGCAGGCCGTCCCGGGTGGGGCCGCCCTCGCCCGCGGGGCCTTCGGCCGCTGCGCTCCCGCCGGCGGCCGCACCGTCCCCGCCGAGCTGTGCCGCAGCCTCGGGGATGCGGTCGAGGAGGCGGCTAGGGCGCACCGCGGTGAACGCCAGGGCGAAGCGCGCCCAGTCGACGTCGGCGATCGCCACCGCCGGCTCGGCGGCCGGGCCGCAGGCGGCGTCGACGGCGGTGCGCAGCGCGTCCAGCGCCGGACCGGCCGCCATACCGGGAAGCCCGTGCCGGGCGAGCTTCTCGGCGTCGCCGGGCCCGCCGCCGACCGCCATCCCCGCGTCGGCCCACACACCCCAGGCGATGGACAGGGCGGGCAGCCCCGCCGCGCTCCGGTGTGCGGCCAGCGCGTCCAGTACCGCGTTGGCGGGCGCGTAGTTGCCCTGCCCGGCCACCCCGGCCAGGGCGGTGACCGAGGAGAACAGCACGAACGCGTCGAGGCCGTCGCCGGCGAGCTCGTGCAGGTGCAGGGCTCCGGCGGCCTTGGCGGCGGCGGCCGCGCGGATCCGCTCTGCAGTGAGTGCGGCGACCGGCGCATCGTCCAGGGACACCGCGGCGTGCAGCACCGCGCTGAGCGGCCGGTCGGCCGGGATGGCGGCGAGCAGGTCCCGCAGCGCCGCGCGGTCGCTGACATCGCACGCGGCGAGGGTGGCGCCGGCTCCGCCGGCGGTCAGCTCGGCGTGCAGGTCGGCGGCGCCGGGCGCGTCCGGACCGCGGCGGCTGGCCAGGAGCAGGTGCGGCGGGTCCGGCTCGGCGGCGAGGCGGCGCGCCACTGCCGCACCGATGCCGCTGGTGCCTCCGGTGACGAGGACCGTGCCGCGCGGCCGCCAGCCGGGCAGCGGAGCGCCGGCCGCGCCGACGGCCGCGCGCACCAGCCGGCGCGCGAGGAGGCCCGGCGGGCGCACCGCCAGCTGGTCCTCCTCAGGCGGTGCCGCACGCGCCGCCGCAGCAGCAGCCGCGAGGCTGGCGCCGGGCTCGGTGTCGACCAGGCCGCCCCACACCGCGGGGTGTTCCTGGCGGGCGACGCGGCCCAGGCCCCAGGCGGCGGCAGCCCACGGGTCGGCGGGGCTGTCCCCCGGTGCCGCAGCGACGGCGCCGCGGGTCAGGCACCACAGCCGTGCGCGCGCGCCGGTGTCGCCGAGCGCCTGCAGGAGCACGGCGGCCGCCGCAGCGGCGTGTCCGCCGTCGCCGGGGACCGGGGCGAGGACGACGCCGTCGGCCGTTCCGATCCCGGCCTCGCGCAGGGCCGCGGCGGCCGAGGAGCGGTCCAGCGGTTCGGGAAGCACGGCGGTGCCGGCTTCGGCCCCGCAGGACCGGAAGGCCGCCGCAACGGCGTCGGCGGTGTCGCCGGGTGCGGCCGCCGCGGGGGCGACGGCGATCCAGCGGCCGGCCCGGCCGGGCCGCGGCAGGTCGGTGCGCACCCATTCCTCGCGGTAGCGGAGGGCGTCGCCGGGGGCCGCGGCACCGGTCGGCGCCGGCGGGTCCAGCCAGAACCGTCGGCGGGTGAACGGCGTGGTGGGCAGGGCGGGGGCGGCCGCAGCCGGACCGGAGCCGGTGAAGCGCGTCCAGTCGACCCGGGCGCCCGCGGTGAAGGCCCGGGCCGCTCCGGCCGGGTCGCTGCTCGCGCCGCCGGCTTCGGCGACCTGGTCGACCGCTTCGGCGAGGCGGCCGGCGCCGCCCTCGCCGCGGCGCAGCGAGGGCACGCAGGCGCCTTGGGCACCGGAGGCCTCGAGGGTGGCGGCGACCGCCGCGCTCAGCGCCGGGTGCGGCGCGCACTCGGCGAAGAGCCGGTGGCCCTGCGCGGCGAGGCCGGCCACGGCGGGCGCGAACCGGACGGTGCCGCGCAGGTTGCGGTACCAGTACTCGGCGTCCAGCGGGCGGTCGAGCGGGCCGCCGAGCAGGGTGGAGTGGAACGGCACGGCGGGCGGGCGCGGCGCGATCCCGGCCAGGGCGTCCAGGAGCGGTTCGCGGATCGGCTCGACCAGGGGGCAGTGGGAGGCGTAGTCGAGGTGCAGGTGGCGCGTATCGGCGCCGGCTGCGGCGCACCGCTCCAGCAGGGCTGCGATGCCGGCGGGGCTGCCGGCCACCACCGTGGACCGGGGGCTGTTGAGCGCCCCGATGAAGAGCTCCTCCGCCCCTTCGGCGCCCTCCGCCCGGACGGCGGCGATGGCGTCGGCGGTCTCCTGCTCGCCGAGGGCGACGGCCGCCATGGTGCCGGATCCGGCGAGGCGGTCGGCGAGGACGCTGCGCCGGGCGACGACGGCGGCTCCGTCGTCGAGGCTCAGCGCGCCGGCGACGCAGGCGGCGGCGATCTCGCCCTGGGAGTGGCCGATGACCGCGGAGGGGTGGACGCCGGCGGCGCGCCAGGTCTGGGCGAGGGCGATCATGACCGCCCACAGCGCGGGCTGGATGAGCCGGACGCCGGCCAGCGGCGGGTCGCCGGGGCCGCGGGTGAGCAGTGCGAGGGCGTCGGTGTCCAGGTGCGGCTGGAGCGCGTCGGCGCAGTCGTGCAGCGCGGCGCGGAACACCGGCGATTCGGCGTAGAGGGCGGTGGCCATGCCGGGCCACTGGGTGCCCTGGCCGGGGAAGACGAAGACGGGACCGCCGGGGTCGGGCGCCGCGCCGAGGGCGGCGGGGGCCGGGGCCGGCGCAGCCCCGGCGATCCGCACGGTGCCGGCGGCGACGGCGCCGAGTCCTTCGGCCAGCTCCCGGCGGTCGCCGGCGAGCACGACCGCGCGCTCATCCAGCGCCGCCCGCCCGACCGCGAGCGTGCGGGCCAGCCCCGGCAGGCCGCCGCCTGAGGCGCCGTCCCACTCCTCGACGAATCCGCGCAGCCGCGCCGCCTGCTCCCGCAGCGCCGTGCCGTCTCCCGCCGATATCGGGAACGGGAGCACGGCGTTCCCGCCGGCGCCCGAAGCCTCTGCTGCTCCCGGCACGTCCCGGCCCAGGTGCTCCGCCGGAGCGTGCTCTTCCTGCCCGCCCGCCGGATCCGCGGCGTCTCCGCCGGCGGGGGCAGGTGCCGCTGCTGCGCCGAGGGGTGCGCGCAGGGCGGGCCCGGCCGCGGTGCTCGGCCCGTCGGCCGGCTCGCTGGAGGCCGCGCCGGCCGCCCCCTGCCGCTGGGAGGCGCCAGCTGCGCAGGTCTCGCCTCCGACGGGGGATTCGACGATGACGTGGGCGTTGGTGCCGCTGATGCCGAACGCGGAGACGCCGGCGCGGCGGGGGCGGTCAGCGCTGGGCCAGGGGGTGCGGCCGTCGGCCGGGGTGATGGCGCGCCAGTCGACGCGGCCGGTGGGGGCGGCTCCGCGCAGGGTGTCCGGGGGCGCGGCGCGGCCGAGGGAGAGCACGGTCGCGATCAGCCCGGCCATGCCGGCGGCGGCCTGGGCGTGCCCGATCGCCGACTTCACCGCGCTCAGCTGCAGCGGGTGCTCCCGCTCCGGACCGAACACGGCGGCCAGCGCGTCGGCCTCGATCGGGTCGCCGAGCCTGGTCCCCGTGCCATGCGCCTCCACGGCATCGATATCGCCCGGCACCAGGCCCGCATCACCCAGCGCAGCCCGCACCACCGTCTGCTGCGCCAAACCGCTCGGGGCAGTCAACCCGTTCGACGCACCGTCATTGTTCACCGCCGAACCCCGCACCACCGCCAGCACGGGATGCCCCTGCGCCCGCGCATCCGACAACCGCTCCAACAGCACCATCCCTGCGCCCTCGCCCCAGACGCTGCCGTCAGCGCCGTCTGCGAAGGGGCGGCACCGGCCGTCGGAGGAGAGCGCGTGCCGGCCGGCGAAGTCGGTGAACATGTGCGGCGCGGCCATCACGCACACGCCGCCGGCCAGAGCGGTGCCGCACTCGCCGGCGCGCAGGGCCCGCACCGCCTGGTGGACCGCGACCAGCGAGGAGGAGCACGCCGTGTCGACGGTGACGGCGGGCCCGGTGAGCCCGAGCACGTAGGAGACGCGCCCGGAGACCACGCCGCCCGCGGTGCCGGTCATCAGGTAGTCCGCCTCGGCGGAGTCGCGGCCGGCGCCGTACCCGGAGGCCGACGCGCCGATGAAGACTCCGGTGTCGCCGCCGCGGGTGGGGTCGGTTCCGGCCCGCTCCAGAGCCTCCCAGGCCAGTTCGAGGACGAGGCGCTGCTGGGGGTCCATGGTGGCGGCCTCGCGCGGGCCGATGCCGAAGAAGGCGGCGTCGAACTCGGCTGCGCCGTGCAGGAAGCCGCCGCGCGCGGCGGCGGAGCCGCCGGCGACGGGCACCCGGCCCCAGCCGCGGTCGGCGGGGAAGCCCGAGAGTGCGTCGCCGGGGGCGGCCAGCACCCGCCAGAAGGCGTCGGGGGTGTCGGCCCCGCCGGGGAAGCGGCAGGCGGCCGAGACCACGGCGATCGGATCGCCGTCCTCGGCCGGCCGGCGCGGTCCGGCGCCGGCGGCGAGCGGCACTGCGCCGGAGAGGTACCGAGCGACGGCGGCGGGCGTGGGGTGGTCGTAGACGAGCCCGGACGGGAGCCGGCGGTCGAACCGCCGCTGCAGCCGCGTCCGCAGCTCCTCACCGAGGACAGAGTCGAAGCCGAGGCGCGCGAACGACCGGTCCGGGTCGAGGTCGGCCGCCCCGGCACCGAGCACCGCAGCGGTCTCCGCGGCCACCCCGGCGGCGATACCGCTCTGCTCTGGCCCGCTGCCGGCCTGGGCGGCGGCCGCCCCGGGCGGGCGGACCCCGGCCCGGTCGGCGGAACCGCCTGCGGCCGCGTCCGCCGCGCCCGGTCCGGCGCCCTCGGCGCCGGGTGCTTCCGGGACGCCTTCGCGCTCCGGCGGAGCACCACCGCCGGCGGTGCCCGGCAGCGGTTCCGGTTCCGGCGCGCGCACCGGGGCGAACCAGTGCCGGCGGCGCTGGAAGGCGTAGGTGGGAAGGTCGACCGTGCGCGCGGTGCCCGGGAAGAGCGCGCGCCAGTCGACGGACGCTCCCGCACAGAACGCTCGCGCAGCGGCGTCGGCGTCGGCGCCGGCGGCACCGGCCGGTCCGGGGACGGGCCGGGCTCCGCTGTCCGGCGCCGCACGGCCCTGCCGGACGTGCGGGCTCTCAGCGCCGCCGGACAGGGCGTCCAGACCCCGCTCCAGCTCTCCCGGTCGGCCGTGCACCGCCGCCCGGTACTCCAGTGCCGAGCGCGTCCGGGCCAGCGACCAGCCGATGTCGACCGGGTCGTAGGCCCGGTCGCGCAGCCAGTCCCGCAGCCGTCCGGCCTGGGCCCGCAGCGCTTCCGGCGAGGCCGCCGAGAGGACCCAGCAGAGCGGACCGCCGGCATCGGCCGCTGCGTGCGCCGCACCTCCGGCGGGCGCCTCGTCCGCGCCCCTCGGAGCGGCGGAGACGCCGGGAGCCGCGTCGGCGCCGGGTTCGGCGACGATCACGTGGCAGTCGGCCCCGCCCATGCCGAGCGAGGTCACTCCCGCGACCCGCGGGCCGGACCACGGCTCCCGGCGCGTCTGCACCGCCAGGCCGAGCCGGTCCAGCGGCAGGTCCGGGCCTGCGGCCGTGAAACCGGGGCTCGGCACCAGCTCCCCCTGTTCGACCGCCAGCACGGCCTTGGCGAGGCCCGCCGCGCCGGCCGCCGCCTCCAGATGGCCGACGGCGCCCTTGACCGAACCCACCCGGAGCGGTTCGCCCGCCGGGCGGTCCCGGCCCAGCACCGCGCCGAGCGCCGCCGCCTCGACCGGATCGCCGGCGCGCGTGCCGGCGCCGTGCAGCTCGACGTAGCCGACGTCGCCGGCGGCGATCCGGGCGTCGCGCAGCGCGCCGCGCAGCGCGGCCTCCTGACCGGCCGCGTGCGGGGCGGTCAGCCCGCCGGCGCCGTCCCGCGCCACCGCCGAGCCGAGCAGCAGCGCGCGGACCCGGTCGCCGTCGGCGCGGGCGGCTTCCAGGGTCTTCAGCAGGAACAGCGCGCCGCCTTCTCCGCGCACGTAGCCGCCCGCGCCCGCGTCGAACGGCCGCGCCCGGCCATCGGCGGCCAGCCCGCCGAACTGCTCTTCCACCGCCGCGCTCCACGGCGCCAGGTTCAGGTGCACCCCGCCGGCGAGTGCGGCGCGGCAGGAGCCGTCGCGCAGCGCCCGAACCGCCTGGTCCACGGCAGCCAGGGCAGACGACTGCCCCGTGTCGACGACGCCGCCCGGTCCGCGCAGGCCCAGGGCGTGCGCGGCGCGGTCGGCGATCATGCCGCGGTGCAGCCCGGCCATGGTGTGGTGCCCGGGCGGGCCGCCGTACCGGTGCCTCAGCAGCGCGTAGTCGTCGCCGAACGCGCCGACGAAGACGCCGGTGGCGGTGTGCCGGAGGCGCTCCGCGGGCGTGCGCGCGTCTTCGACCGCCTCCCAGGCCAGTTCCAGCGCGAGCCGCTGCCGGGGGTCGGTCTCCGCGGCCTCGCGCGGCGACATGTGGAAGAAGCCGGCGTCGAACCGGTCGACCGCGTCCAGGAACGCGCCGAACCGGGCCGCGGGTCCGTGGCCGGCCGCGTCCGGGTCCCAGCGCTGCTCCGGCACCGGGCCGATGCTGCTGCCGCCGGACCGGAGCAGGGCCAGGTAGCGCTGCGGGTCGGGCGCTCCGGGGAGGCGGCAGGCGAGCCCGACGACCGCGATCGCGTGCCGGGGGTCAGTGGCGGTGCGGCGGCTGGGCGAGGTCACGCGGCGATCCCCCTGCTGGTGGGTGGGCCGCCCCCACCGCGGCACGGCCGCGCGCAGTGCGGCGCACCGGAACGCCCGGGGAAAGGGACGGCATCGGACGAAGAAGCCTCAGATCAGGCAATCTTCACAACGGGCCATGGTTCCCCCTTTGCCGGACGGCAGTACGAGGATCGTAGCCCTCATGCACATGCACGGCAATATGCGATTTCTTTTCGGACATCCCGCGATGACTGATGTGCCCTCAATGTCCGCCGTTGGACTCTTGCATCCTCCGAGTTCACCGCTGGCACGCGGGCGGAGACCCGCCCCAGGAAACACAGGGAAAACTCTGGCACCGGCGGACTGGAAAACACGGAGGGCGCGAAAAAAGTCCCGAATGCCGCCGCAGCGACGTTCGGGACTTTCGTCCTCGCGGGCGCGGAATCGCGTCCACTCTGTATTACCCCTGCTCCCCGGAGGAGGCCCGGGCGCGCCGACCGGGCACGCGGCACCGCGCCGCCCGGAGGGCACGGCACCGCCGGCGGCGCGCGCCGCCGGCGGTGGAGCCAGCACACCCCGCCCTGTCCCCGACATGCGGGGGTGACCCGGTGCGCGCCGCTGATCGGCGCGGCGCGCACCCGTTCTCGGTGCCCCTACTCGGGCGCGCGCTCAGCGCCGGCGCGGCCGAGATCCGGCCGCCCGGCGGCACTCACCCGGAATGCTGCGCCATGAACGCGCGCGCCTTCGCCTCGTCGAAAAGCCATCCGTCGAAATCGGTGGGATCGTTCCACGAGGTCATGAGCCGGTCCGCGGCCGACTGGTGGTGCTGCATCATGCCGAACAGCTCCCCCATGAACGGCGGCGCCTCGCCCTCCCAGAAGGTCGAGTTCAATTCGGCCCAGTGCTGGACGGGAAGCCCGTAGGTCCAGAAGTCCTCGAACGCCTTCTCCAGGAACGCGCGGTCGAACGGCTTGTCGCCGTGGGCGAGAATACTCCCGAGATAGCTGTCGGCGCAGCGCGCGGAATGGTTCCACCCCTGCAGGACGTAGGGGTCCATGGAAATGACCACGTCGGAGATTCCGAGGACGAGCCCGCCGGAGGGCAGCACCCCGACCGGGTTGCGCACCTGGGGCTGGACGGTGTCCCGCATGGCACTGCGCCCGTCCACGAGCTCGGCGTCGGTGAGCCGGTCGAGGTAGTCGGGCGCCGTCTGCTTGACAGCGTCGCGCATCAGTTCGAACTGCTCCTGCGGCCGGGGGCGCGCGGGCCAGTCCTTCATGTTGCCGTCGGTCTTGTCGCTGATCAGGAAGGCGTGGCAGGGCCCGTCCTGGGTGAGGAACGGGAGCAGGAAGATGTTGCCGAGGTCCGGGGCGGTGGCCGCCCACCCCACGCTCTCCTTCTCCCCGGGGTCGGGGGCGACGTCGTACAGGTTGACCTGGGCGACCGACCGCGGGCGCGCTCCGGTGAACCGGGAGGCATCGTGGTCGAAGAGCGCACCGAGCTCGCCGTGGCCGACCGCGACGACGATGAGGTCGAACATGCGGGAGAAGTAGTCGAGGTCGCTGACGGTGATCCCGTGGATGACGACCTTGCCGCCGCAGTCCTCGAAATACTCCAGCCAGTCGGCCGTCTTGATGCGGCGGTCGACGGCGATCGAGTACGCCTCGCCGTTGCCGAACCGGGACGGCACGGTGATCGGCGGCGCGCCGGGGGCGCGCAGGCTGACCTTCATCTTCTCCACTTGGGGCGCCTGGGCACTCCAGAAGTCAAGGTGCAGCCTGCGTTCCAGCTCCAGCGCGTACGGCATGGTGAGCTGGGTGAGCGCGGGCCTGCCGGTGCGGATCTCGATCGAGGTCTGCCCCGTGATGACGGTGACGTCGTAGCCGTTGTTGAGCAGGCCGTGGGCGAGCTGGAGGCCCGAGTGCCCGGCTCCGACGATCAGGATCTTGCGCATCGTTCGTCTCCTCCTCGGGACGGATCTCCTCTTTGACGGCTCGGGCACGGCGCCGTGTACGGGGCGGAGACCGCGGCTCGGTCAGGGGGTGGTCGCGGGCGGCGGGGTCAGGACCCGACCGGCTCCGCCTCGGCGTTGGACTGCAGCGAGTAGCGGAGCAGCGTCTTCAGGACCGTGCCGCCGGAGGTGCGGTCGCGGGCGTCGAAGTCGATGATCGGCACCGTGGCGCCGACCTCGAGGGCCTCCCGGACCTCCTCCGCGGTGTAGTCGAGCTGCCCGTCGAACTTGTTCAGCGCAACAATGTAGGGGATGCGGCGGTTCGTCTCGAAATAGTCGACGGCGTCGAAGCTGTCGGCGAGCCGCCGGCAGTCCACGACGACGACCGCGCCGACGGCGCCGCGGATCAGGTCGTCCCACATGAACCAGAACCGCGACTGGCCCGGCGTACCGAACATGTACATGACCAGTTGCTGGTCGACGGTGATCCGGCCGAAGTCCATGGCGACGGTGGTGGTCACCTTGGTGGGGGTGGCCGTCGTGTCGTCGTGCGGCACGCTGGCCTCCGTCATCACCGCCTCCGTGGTCACCGGCGGGATCTCACTGACGGCTCCGACCAGGGTTGTCTTGCCGGCGCCGAAGCCGCCGGCGACGACGATCTTCGTCGACACCTTGGTGTTGGCGTCACTGGAAAAGTCGTTCGAGGCCACGAAGAGCCCTCTCCAGAACCTGATTTTCCGACGGGCTGTTGCCCGTGATGGTCGGGTGGATGTAGACGAGGCCGAGCTCGGCGAGGTCGCTGAGGAGCACCTGGGTCACGCCCAGGGGGATCTTCAGCTCGGCAGAGACCTCGGCGACGGAGCGCGTCTCGCGGCACAGCAGGTAGATCTCCTGCGACTCGGGCATCAGGTTCTCGGGCGGGTCGTGGCCCGGGTCGCCGGTGGAGACGAGAGTCTGCACCATGAGCGGGTGCCGCGACCGGGTCCGCCCGCCGGTGTAGGTGAAGGAGCGGATCCGGGTGCTCGTCTTGCTCCTGCTCCTGCGGTAGCTCATGACAGTGGCTTCCTCACGGTGGCGTCCTTTCCGCAACCGGGCTGCGGGGCGGACGCGTGGGCGAAGCGCAGGGCGCTGCTCCTGCGGTTGCTCATGACGGCTTCCTCACAGCTGCTTCCTCGCGGCGGGGCAGCGCCCGCCGCTCACTTGCCGATCACCTCGCGCAGCTCCGAGCGGAGCTGCGGGGTGAGAGCGTGCGCGACCCGCTCGACCATCCGCGTCATCTCGTAGGCGACGACCTTCATGTCGGCGCGCCGGTCGCTCAGCACGGCCAGCGAGGAGCCGTCGCTGATCTGCATCACGATCAGGTGGCCCTGGCGCATGCGCACGATGAGCGACTGGCACTCCCCCTTGTCGAAGAGCTTGGCGCCGCCGATGGCGAGGCTCTGCAGCCCGCTGGCGATCGCGGCGAGCTGCTCGGCGTGCTCTTCGGGGAAGTCGCGGGACGCGGTGAGGAGCAGGCCGTCGGAGGACACGACGATCGCGTGCTCGGCGCCGTGGGTGTCCCGCACGAAGTTGGACACCAGCCAGGAGAAGTCGTCGGCCGAAACGTTGAGCTGCTCGTTCATTGGTGTACCAACCTCTTGCTCGCTGTGGTGTGGGGGTGGTCCGGTGCGGCGTGCCCGCCGCGGCCGGCGCCGGACGGGCCTGCGCCCGCCGACCGGGTCATTCGTCCTCCCCGCCGGCCGACCGGTTCCGCTGCTGGGCCTCCGCCTCGCCCTCCAGGAAGTCCCCGAGCTCGTCCCGGATCACCGCTGCGCGGTCCTCCACCGGTTCGGCCGGGTCGGGGGCGGCGTGCCGGGCCGGCTGGTCGCCGGCCGCGAGGTCCTGGCTGATCTGCTCGAGCAGGGCGGCCTTCAGCGGGTCCCGGTGGGCGCTGCGCCGCGGCAGGCCGGCGGAGGTCATCTTGGATCCCTTCGCGCCGTCGGCGATTCCGTTCCCGTTGGGCGTGCCGGTGCTGCCGTTCAGGGCCCTGCCCGCGGCGCCGCCCGATGCGCCGCCTGCGCTGCCCGCTGCTCCGCCGGCGGCCGCCGGACCGGGCCGGCGCTGGTCGCGCAGCGGCTCGACCGAGCGGGTCGCCTCGGTGCGGGGCTCGGGCGGGCGGCCGAGGCCGACCGGGGCCGACGCGGTGCC
>NZ_BAAGXT010000014.1:0-127641 GCF_054779695.1 Nocardiopsis coralliicola
GGCCGCCGCTGCCGCGCTACCGCTCGATGCGCCGGACCCGGTGGGTGCCGCAGCGCGCCGCGCCGCCGGGCACGGCGTGGCCGCGCTGGCGCTGCACTGCGACCCGGCCAGCGGCGCCGCCTACCGCACGGCGGTCGCGCACACGGCGCTGGAGTTCGGCGGCGTCGACCTGCTCGCCGTCTGCGCGCCGCGGGGGCGCTCGGTCCGGCCCGCCGCAGTCCGCCGGCTCGTCGGCGCCGCAGCGGGCTTCCTCGACGCCGGCGCAGCCGTGCTGCTGGTGGGCACCGCTCCCGCCGCACGCGGCACCGCCGATCTGCTGGCCGAATGGGTCTTCCGGCAGGGGCTCGCGGTGGTCCGGTGCGGCCCGGAGCCGTCCGCCCTCGGCCGCGCCGCCGCGGCAGCCGCCGGCGGAGCCCCGGCGCCCGGCGCTGCGGGCGCCGTCCCCGCAGCGCGAGCGGCGGTGGCGGGAACGCGTCCGGCCCCCCGCGCGTAGAAGCGGGAGAGGGCTGTCGCCCGGCGGCGTCCGGCTCCCTCCGGCCCGGCGCCGCAAGAGATTCCGCTGATTTCGGCAACCCCGGGAACCGCTGCGGGATCTACTTTGGCCAGAGGGTGCGCTATCCCGATACGGTTGCTTGATCATCGCGCCTCCGCGCCCGCGCGGAGCGGGGCGCTGCGCGGGCGTTGTACGGTCGTGGACCGCCGACGGGGCGGCCAACCGGGCCGTCCGCGCCGAGGAGAGTGGAGGTAGGGCGCATGGGTGTCGCTGGTGGGGAACTCGTGGTCACGGCGCTCACGCATCGTGGCGCCGTCCGCCCGGCCAACGAGGACGCCGTCGTCATGGGCGCCCTCACCGTCGCCAGCGCGAACATGAGCGTCCCGGTCCGCTGCGTCATGTCCCTCACCGAGCCGGTGATCGTGGCGGTCGCCGACGGACTCGGTGGGCACGCGGCGGGGGAGATCGCCTCCGAGCACGCGGTGCACCGGATGGCCGAGACCAGTCCGCGCCTCGCCGGTCCGGACGACGTCGATGTCCTGCTGAAGAACATCGACGAGGAGATCAAGGACCACGCGACGCAGCACGCCGAGTTCTCCGGCATGGGCACGACCGTGGCCGGGATGCTGCTCAACGCCGACGGCAACTTCTGGTTCAACGTCGGCGATTCGCGCACCTACCGGTTGGAGGGGAACCGGCTCCGCCAGCTCTCCCAGGACGACTCGCCGCCGCTGCCGCCTTCCGAGGACGGCAAGCCGGTCACCACGAACTTCATCACGCAGTCGCTCGGCGGCAGCGGCGCGACGGCGATGGCGCCGCACGTGGGCCGCGACCCCGAGGCCGACCCGAGTGCCTGGCTGATGTGCAGCGACGGCCTGAGCGACCTGGTCGCTCAGGAGGACATGGAGCGCATCATCGCCGAGGCGCCGGATGACGAAGGCGCCGTGTTCGCCCTCTGGCGCGCCGCCATGGACGCCTCCGGCAGGGACAACATCAGCATCCTGCTGGCCCGCCGCAGCTGACGGCTCCGGCACCCGCCCGCCGCCCCCGCAGCGCCCGGCCCGTGCCGGGCGCTGCCGCGTTTCCGGGCTGTCCTCGGCCGCATCGCCCCGAGGAGCGCCCGGCGCCCCCCCGCACGGACGGCCGTGCGGGGGGCGCCGGCGGTCTGCCTCCGGTGCACTGCACCGGGGGAATCAGCCCTCGGAGCCGGAACGGGGGCCGCTGTCCCCGTCGCCTCCCCTGTTCTGGCGGGAGCGGCTCCACAGGGTGATCGCGACCACGGCGATCACGGCCACGCCGGCGATGCCGGCGATCACGCCGCCGACCGGGCCGAACAGCGACACCGGGTCCGACGACGGCGGCTGCTCGCCGGCCGCGTCGCTCCCGGCCCCGTCGCTGCCGCTGCCGGAGCCCTCCTCGGCGGCCGGGCTCGCCTCCGAGCCGGCCTCCTCGGCGCCGGCGACGGCGGCGTCGGTCAGCGTGAAGGCGAAGTCGTCCTCGACCACGTGGCCGTCGGAGGACACCATCCGGTAGGCGACCGTGTATTCGCCCGCCTCGGTGAGCGGGCCGACCGGCACGGTCGCGTCCGGGCCGTCGACCTCCGGGCTGCCCTCGGCGTGGTCGGTTCCGTCCGGGCCGTTGACGACGACCGCGTTGCCGCCGTCGCCGATGTCGGCGCTGAAGGTCAGCAGGATCTCCGACGGCGCCGTGTCGAGCTCGGCGCCGCCCTCGGGGTCGGACGAGATGAGCTGGTCGTGGGCGAGCGCCGCCGGGGCGGCGGCGGTGCCCAGCAGTGCGGCGGCAGCCGCGGAGGCCAGCAGCGCCGCGCCGCGGCGCAGCCGCCGGCCGGAAGCTGCGCCGGCGCAGCCGCGGTCAGCCGTCCGGCGGGTGGGAGGAGCAGTCATGTGGGTGAGCCCTTTCGGCCGGTTCTCCTGCGGGGCGGGCATCGGCCCGGCCCGCCTGTCCTCGCGGGCCCTCGCCGTCCGCCAGCGCCGGTGCAGCCCGTGCTGGGCAGCGCAGCGGCAGGTGGACCAGGGGAGGGCCGGTCAGCGGACCGGGGGCCCGCGCGGCCGGTCCGGCCGGTGTCCGGACCGGTGCGGCGGCCGGGGCGGGGCGGCCGGGGCGCGGCGGGCCGGAACCGCGGCTGCCGGCAGTGCCGCAGGGCGCAGCAGCCGGGGGAGCGTGGCAGTGAGCAGCCAGACCAGGATCGCCAGCGCGTCCTCGCCGCGCGCGATGAGCGCCGCTGCCACCAGGGCGGCCCACAGGTGCGCACAGAGCATGGCCGGGTCGTAGGAGAGCGCGGCCAAATGGTCGGCGGGGGTGGTGTGCGCTGCGTGCGCCGGTGCGGGGAGGCCGGCGGTGGCGGCGGTCCCGCCCGCGGTGAAGAGCAGGTGCAGCGGGATCTGCGCTGCGGTGAGCGCCCCCAGGATGCCGGTGAAGCCCCGCCGCGCCCGGGTGAAGGCCAGCATCGCCGGCCACAGCGCCGCCGCTGCCGCGGCCAGTGCCCAGGGGTGCACCGCGTCCGCCCCCGCGAAGGCATGGCCGGACCAGGCGACGGCGGCGCACGCCGCCGCGAGGACGGCGGCGCGCACGGCCCGGAGCGGGCCCCTGGACATGGTGTGCACGGTTCTCGAAACTACCGATTCCGCGGAGGGGCGGGAAGGCGGCAGCGCCTGCGCGCCGCCGCCGGCGGCGGGTCAGCCGGCGGGGACGAGGTTCCGGCGGAGGTAGCGGCGCTCCTCGGGCGTGGTGCCGCCCCAGACGCCGTCGGCCTCGCCGGCGCGCAGGGCCCACTGCAGGCACTCCTGCGCAACCGGGCAGCTGCGGCAGACGGCCTTGGCCAGGTCGGTGGATTCGCTGGCCGGGCCCGCGCTGCTGACCGGGAAGAAGAGCTCGGGGTCGTAGGAGCGGCACGCACCGCTGCGGACCCAGTCCTCGCTGTCGTGGTAAAGGCGGTTCACCGGAAGCCTCCGTTCCCTTGTGCCTGCCCCGCCGGGCACGGCGGGGCGCCGGCGGAGGGGCCGCCGGCCGGGACCTCGGGTGAAGGGCGACGACGCCGGGGGTGCGCTTCACCGAGAATCGACCCACCGTAGTACTACAGCGAGTCGTACTACAGGGAGTCTGCTAAAAAACCCCGGTGGAGGCAACCCCGGGCGGGAGTGATCGCGGGCGCACCCCGGTCAGGCTGCGCGGCGGAGCCCGCGGCGGTGCCGGGGGGCCGCGGGCTCCCGCTCGGCCTGCGCAATCGCCCGTGAACGGCCGGGTGTCCGGCCTGTTGCCCGCCGTCCCCGGGTGCCGCCGGACGGGGCCTGGTGCGGGCTTGGGGGTATGTCGCGAGGATTCAACCGGATTGCTGTGATGTAAGCCACTCGTAAAAAGTGCGGCCGGTAGCGTATGTTTGCCCCGTGCGCGCTTGATCGGCGGCTCTGCGCCCCGCCGTGCACCCCGCGAACCGCGCGTCCGCCGCAGGGCGCAAACCGCTGTCTGGCCTGGAGTGCCGTCCGCCTCCGGGGGGCCGTCCGGGCCCCCGCCCAGCTGCGACGCAAAGTGACGGCGAGCGCTAAAAGGGCAAGTCCTACCCGGCGAAACTCCGTCGAAACACTTCGGCCGAATCCCGGAAAAACGCTGCTCAGCCAGGTTCGCTAAGTTCCATCGACGTGCCCCATCACAGCAGCGAGCCCACGACCGACGCACCGAAACCGACCGCCTCCCAGCCGGGAGTGACCCCGGGTGCATCCTCCGCGGATGCAGCGACCGGGTCGCGGAGCGGCGGCAGCGGCAGCGCCGGCGACGGCATCACCCTGGCCCGGCCGGCTCTGGAGCACGGCCCGGACCTGTGGCGGCTCGCCCGCGACTGCGGACTCGACCTCAACTCGGCCTACGCGTACACCCTGTGGTGCCGCGACTTCGCCGAGACCAGCGTCATCGCGCACGACGCCGGCGGCGCGCCGTGCGGGTACGTGATCGGCTACCGCCGGCCGGACGCACCCGGCACCTACTTCCTGTGGCAGGTCGGCGTCGCCGGCCGGATGCGCGGCCGCCGCCTCGCCCGCCGCATGCTCGACCACCTCGCCGAGCGCTTCCCCGCCCAGGGTGTCACCCGCCTCGAAGCCACGGTCACCCCGGACAACGCCGCCTCGCGGGCCCTGTTCGGCTCGTTCGCCGCGGCGCACGGCGCCGAAGCGCAGTGGAGCCCCCTCTTCGCCATGGAGCACTTCCCGAGCGAAGGCGAGGGGCACGAACCCGAAGACCTCGTCCGGATCGGCCCGCTGGCCGGACCGCACAGCCCGGCGCCCGGCTCCGACAGCCCCGCGCCCTGACCGGCACCCGACCACGACGAGACCCGACCTGCGACCCGTGCTCCCGAACAGGCCGTCACCCACACTGGGGAAAGGACCCAAGGAACCCACGATGGAGATCTTCGACCGCCTCGAATCCGAAGTCCGCAGCTACTGCCGGAGCTGGCCGGTCGTCTTCAACGAGGCGCGCGGCAGCTACCTCTACGACGAATCGGGCCGCCCCTACCTCGACTTCTTCGCCGGCGCCGGCTCGCTCAACTACGGGCACAACAACCCGGAGCTGAAAGCCAAACTCATCGACTACCTGCTGGCCGACGGCGTCGTGCACAGCCTCGACACCTACAGCACGGCCAAACGCGACTTCCTGGAGACCTTCGGGTCGCACATCCTGGGGCCGCGCGGGCTCGACTACAAAGTGCAGTTCCCCGGCCCGGCCGGCAACAACGCGGTCGAAGCGGCGCTCAAGCTGGCCCGCAAGTACACCGGCCGCGAGACCATCGTCAGCTTCACCAACGGCTTCCACGGGATGACGCTGGGCGCACTGGCGGTCACCGGCAACTCGATGAAGCGCGGCGGCGCCGGCGTGCCGCTCGGGCACACCGCGACGATGCCCTACGACAACTACATGGACGGCCAGACGCCCGACTTCCTCTGGCTGCGCAGCCTGCTCGAGGACAGCGGCAGCGGCCTGGACAAGCCGGCCGCGGTCATCGTCGAGACCGTCCAGGGCGAGGGCGGCATCAACGCCGCCAGCGCGGAGTGGCTGCGCGGGCTGGAGACGCTCTGCCGCGAGTACGGCATCCTGCTCATCGCCGACGACATCCAGATGGGCTGCGGCCGCACCGGCGGCTTCTTCAGCTTCGAAGAGGCCGGCATCACCCCGGACATCGTCACCCTGTCCAAGTCGATCAGCGGCTACGGCCTGCCGCTCGCCCTCACCCTGTTCAAGCGCGAGCTGGACGTGTGGGGCCCGGGCGAGCACAACGGCACCTTCCGCGGACCCAACCCGGCGTTCGTCACCGGTGCGGCCGCCATGCGCACCTTCTGGAGCGACGGCGAGCTGGAGAAGTCCACGCTGGAGAAGGGCCGCATCATCGAGGCCCGGCTCTCCGCGATCGCCGAGGAGCACGCCGGCGCCGGCGCGCACGTCCGCGGCCGGGGAATGGCGCGCGGCCTGGCCTTCGAGCAGGAGGGCGCGGCGCAGGCGGTGGCGCGCGAGGCGTTCGAGCGCGGCCTGCTCCTGGAGACCTCCGGTCCCGAGGACGAGGTCGCCAAGCTCCTGCCGCCGCTCACCACGCCCACCGAGGACCTGGAGCGCGGCCTGGAGATCATCGGCGAGTCGGCGCGGGCCGCGGTGAAAACGCTGCAGCTCGCCTGACCGGCGAAGAAACCGTGCGCGGGAGAAACCGAACCCCTGCGCGGGAACCGCTTTCGGGGACGGCCCGCCCCTGATAAGACCGGGTTGCATCATCCGGAACGGCCTGCGGCCCGCGCACTGCGGGGGCCGCAGGGCCGGATCCGCGGGCCATTGCAGCAGAGAATGACGAGGGAGCGGCAACTGTGATCGTGCGCAGCCTGAAGGACGTCGACGACACCGACGCGGACATCAAGACCGAGACGTGGCGGAGCCGTCGGGTCGTCCTCGCCAAGGACGGCGTGGGCTTCTCGTTCCACGAGACCGTGCTGTACGCGGGCACGGAGACCACCATGTGGTACGCCAACCACATTGAGCTGGTGCACTGCATCGAGGGCGAGGCCGAGGTCACCAACGAGGAGACCGGCGAGGTCCACACCATCGTCCCCGGCAGCCTGTACCTGCTCAACGGGCACGAGAAGCACACGGTCCGCCCGAAGACGGACTTCCGGGTGCTGTGCGTGTTCAACCCGCCGGTCACCGGGCGCGAGGTCCACGACGAGGACGGCGTGTACCCGCTGCTCACCGAAGCCGGAGCCTGACCCGGTAGCCGGGCGGGGCCGCTGCGCCCCGCCCGGCCCGGGCGGACCCGTCCGCTCCCGCGGCACCACCACGACATCCAGCGAGCAGAAGAACGCGAACACGAAGGAGAGAACCCCGCACCGGGGGGACGCCATGACTGCGTTGACGGAAGCTCAGCAGCCGACCATGGACGAGTACCCGACCCGCAAGGACCGAGCACCCGCCCTGCTCTACCGGACCCACCCGACCGTGTGGGGCCCCGCCGACGACGGCCCCTGCACCTCAGAAGAGGTCGACTCCTACGCCGCCGGCGGCTACCTCCGCCTCGCGGAACTGCTGAGCCCGGACGAGGCCCGCCGCTACGCCGACGAGTTCCGCCGCCTCCGCGGTGAGGAGCGCCTCGCCGAGCAGGGCCTGACCGCGATCGACGACGACGGCGACGTCCGCTCCGTCTACGACGTGCACCGCATCAGCGACGCCTTCGCCGAACTCGTCCGCGACCCCCGCATCGTCGGCCGCGCCCGGCAGATGCTGGGCTCCGACGTCTCCGTGCACCAGACCCGCGCCACCTTCGTGCCGGCCTTCGGCGGCGGCGAGGTGCCGTGGCACTCCTGCTTCGAGACCTGGCACGCCGAAGACGGCATGCCGGCCCCGCGCGCCGTCGCGTTCTCCATCGCGCTGACCGACGAGACCGTGCACAACGGCGCCCTCATGGTCATGCCGGGCTCGCACAAGACCTACGTCTCCTGCGTCGGCGAAACCCCCGAGGACCACTACCTGGACCCGGAGAAGCGCCAGGAGGCCGGCCTGCCGGACCGCTCCAGCCTGTCGATCCTCGCCGCCAAGTACGGCATCGAGGCGATGACCGGGCCGGCCGGCGGCGCCACCCTGTTCGACGCCAACAGCATGCACGGCGCGGGCGGCAACATGGCCCCCACGCCGCGTTCGAGCCTGCTGGTCGTGTTCAACAGCGTGGAGAACGGGTGCGCCTCGCCGTTCTCCGCGGACGAGCCCCGCCCGGAGTTCCTCGGCGCGCGCGACCCCGAGCCGGTGCGCTGACGCGCTGACCCCGCAGACCCCGGACTCCGGCCCGCAGCATTCATGCGGGCCGGAGTCCGGTTCGTGCCCGCACGCCGGCCGCTGCCGCTGCGGACCCCGCCCCGGGCCCGCCGGCCCGCTCTCCCGCCCCCGCGCGCTGTGCGCCCGGCCGCAGGAGAGGTGGCGCCCCGCACCACCCCCCGTGACCGGGGAGTACCCCTCGGGTGATGTGTGCCGCGACGCGATCGTTACGGGGCCGCACGTGGCCACCGAATGGTGAAACAAACGGATAACGCCGCGTTCCCCCGCCGTTAGGTCCCCAGGAATCGTGGGGACTGAGCGGTCAGATAAGCCCCCGGTCCGCCGGGGGCGCTGCGCTCAGGAATGCGGCGGTCCGCCGGCCCGTGGATCAGGGCGGCGGGCGGGCACCCCCTCCGCCAGGTGCTTCCCGCGCGGACCGGTCCCGTTTCCGGGGCCCGGTCCGCGCGGGAAGCGCCGCCCCATTCCCCGATGCCCCCCGATGAGGAGAACCCGATGAGCACCACGAAGCCGATGGGCCGCCGGCTGGCCCGCATGGGAGCGATCGGCACCGCCGCCGTTCTCGGCGCCACGTCGCTGGTCGCCTGCTCCAAGGCGGACGACGGCGCGAAGACGCTGGCCGACCTCCAGGAGCAGGGCTACATCAACGCGGCGATCAACAACGAGCCGCCGTTCGGCTTCATCGACGAGGACGGCGAGACGACCGGCGCGGCGCCGGAGCTGCTCCGCGAGATGGCCGCCGAGCTCGGCGTCGACGAGGTCCGTGCGGAGTCGGTCGCCTGGGACGCCCTGATCCCGGGCCTCAACTCCGGCAAGTTCGACGTGGTCGCCTCCGGCATGTACATCACCCCCGAGCGCTGCGAGGAGGTGTCGTTCATGGAGCCCGACTACGCTGTTCAGCAGGCGATGATGGTGGAGAAGGGCCAGGAGGAGGAGCTGCCCGACTTCGCCGCGGTCGCCGAGGACGGCGAGGCCAAGGTCGCCGTGCTGAACGCCTCGGTCGAGCAGGGCTACGCGCGCGCCGCCGGCGTCTCCGAAGACCAGATGGAGCTCGCGGGCAGCGCCACCGAGCTCATCGACCTGCTGGAGAACGGCCGCGTCGACGCGGTCGGCCTGAGCACCTTCTCCCTCAACTACCAGCTCGAGCAGCGCGGGATGGAGGAGGACTACGCCGTCACCGAGGGCTTCATCCCGAAGAACGAGGAGGGCGAGGACGAGAAGCCTGCGGGCGGGTTCGCCTTCTCCAAGGAGAGCACCGAGCTGCGCGACGAGTTCAACACCGTGCTCGCGCAGTTCAAGGAGGACGGCACCCTGCGGGAGACCGTCGAGCCGTTCGGCTTCGACGAGACCTCCGACCCGGAGGGCCTGACCACCGAAGAGCTCTGCGCCGGCTGACCGGAAGGGCCTCGTGGACTTCATTACTGACCGGGTCGACTTCTTCGTCAGTCGGCTTCCCCAATATCTCGAAGGCGCGCAGACCACCGTCGTCCTGACGGTCGGCGGTGCAGCGCTCGCCTTCGTCCTCGCGATGGCCATCGGCATCCTCGGCACGCTGGCCAACCCGTTCGCGCGGGCCGTCGCCACCGTCTACACCGAGGTCTTCCGCGGCATCGCGGCGCTGGTCATCCTCTTCTGGATGGCCTACGGCCTGCCGCAGCTGACCGGCTACGAACTGGAGATGACCGCCGCGGCGATCATCGCGCTCGGGCTCAACCTGGGCGCCTACGGCGCCGAGGTGGTCCGCGCCTCCATCAACGCGGTCCCCAAGGCCCAGGTCGAGGCGACGATCGCGCTGAACATGACGTGGTTCCGCCGGATGCGGCTGGTCGTCCTGCCGCAGGCGTGGGCGCAGATGCTGCCCACCTTCGGCAACCAGGTCATCGAGCTCATGAAGGCGTCCGCCATCGTCTCCATCCTGGGCGTCACCGACCTCACCAAGGTGGC
The DNA here is from genome assembly GCF_054779695.1 of Nocardiopsis coralliicola. Classification (NCBI taxonomy): domain Bacteria; kingdom Bacillati; phylum Actinomycetota; class Actinomycetes; order Streptosporangiales; family Nocardiopsidaceae; genus Nocardiopsis; species Nocardiopsis coralliicola. The sequence continues at coordinate 9,749 of NZ_BAAGXT010000014.1, forward strand.
CCAGGACCTCCGCGCCTCGGCGGCCGCGGACACCATCACGGTGTTCCTCGTCGCGATGCTCCTCTACTTCGTCATCGCGCAGGTGCTCATCCTGTTCATGCGGGTCCTGGAGCGGCGCGCCAACCGCAAGCTCGGCCGGATCACCGGCCCCGGAGGGCTGCTGGCGCTGCTCACGCCGCCCTCGATCGGAACGACGACGGGGGGTGCGCGATGACGTGGGATGCAGAATTCACCGCGATCCTCGTCCCGGCGCTGCTCAAGGGCCTCTGGGTGACGGTGCAGGCGACCGTCGTCGGCTACGCGCTCGCCCTGGTCCTGGGCCTGGCCATCGCGATTCTGCGCAGGGTCCGCTTCATCGGCGGCGTGCTGTTCGTGGTCATGGAGTTCATCCGGACCACGCCGCTGCTGGTGCAGCTCGTCTTCATCTTCTCGCTGAGTGCGCTGTCGAACGTTCCTGCGCTGATCATCGGCATGATCGTGCTGGGTATCCACTACTCGGCCTACACCGCCGAGGTGTACCGGTCCGGTATCGAGGGCGTGGCCAAGGGCCAGTGGGAGGCGTGTACGGCGCTGAGCCTGCCCGCCTCGCGGACCTGGGGGGCGGTCATCCTGCCCCAGGCCGTCCGCAAGGTCATCCCGGCGCTGGGGAACTACCTCATCGCCATGTTCAAGGACACCCCGCTCCTCTTCGCGATCAGCGTCCCGGAGATGCTCTCGGTGGCCAACGGGCTGGGCGGCCAGTACTTCCGCTCGCTGGAGGCGTTCACCCTGGTGGGTGTCGCGTTCCTGCTGGTGAGCGTGCCGTCCGCCGTGGTGATCCGCCGTCTGGAGCGTCGATATGCAGCAGTCTGACAAGGAAGGAGCCCCCGACATGGCAGGGGCCGACGCGTCGCAGGGCGCCGGGGGCGCGCCCCTCATCCAGTTCGACAACGTCGTCAAGCAGTTCGGCGACAACGTCGTGCTGGACGGGCTCAACATGGACATCAAGGCCGGCGAGCGGGTCACGCTCATCGGCCCCAGCGGTTCGGGCAAGACCACCATCCTGCGCCTGCTGATGACTCTGGAGCGGATCAACAGCGGGCTGATCACCGTCGGCGGGGAGCCGTTCAGCCACATGGACAAGGGCGGCAAGCTGGTCCCGGCCAGCGAGTCCTACCTGCGGTCCCGCCGCAAGTCCATCGGCATGGTGTTCCAGCAGTTCAACCTGTTCCCGAACATGAGCGTGCGCAAGAACATCACCGAAGGCCCGGTGCACACGCTCGGCAAGTCGAAGGACGAGGCGGACGAGCGTGCCGTGGAGCTGCTGGACATGGTGGGGCTGGCCGACAAGGTCGACGCGCACCCCACGCAGCTCTCCGGCGGCCAGCAGCAGCGCGTGGCGATCGCCCGCGCGCTGGCCATGCAGCCGGAGATCCTGCTGCTGGACGAGGTCACCTCGGCCCTCGACCCGGAGTTGGTGGCCGGCGTCCTGGACGTGCTCCGCGACATCGCCCGCAGCACCGACATCACGATGCTCTGCGTGACCCACGAGATGGGCTTCGCCCGCGACGTGTCGCACCGCGTGTTTATGTTCGACCAGGGCCGCATCGCCGAGCAGGGACCGCCGGACCAGATCTTCGGCGACCCGCAGGAGGACCGCACGAAGACCTTCCTCAAGGCCGTCCTCGAGAGCGAGTAGGACCCGGCGCGCCCCGCCCCGGCCGCACGCGGATCGGAGCGGGGCGCCGCTGTGCCGGTGTGGCAGGGTGGCGGCATGGCCCGACTGCTGATCGTCCACCACACGCCCTCGCCCGCCATGCAGGAGCTGTTCGAGGCGGTCCGCGCGGGGACCGCGACCGACGGTGTCGAGGGCGTCGCGGTCGAGGTGCGGGCGGCACTGAACGCCTCGCCGGCCGACGTACTGGCCGCCGACGCCGTCATCCTCGGTACCCCGGCGAACATCGGCTACATGTCGGGGGCGCTCAAGGTGTTCTTCGACAACGTCTACTACCCCTGCCTCAACGACACCGCGGGCCTGCCCTACACCCTCTACGTCCACGGCAACGACGACACGGCCGGCGCGTCCACCGCCGTCGCCCGCATCGCCAAGGGCATGTCCTGGACGCCGATCCGGCCCCCGGTCGAATCCGTCGGCCCCGTCACCAAGGACACCCGCGACGCCTGCTGGGAACTGGGCGCCGTGGCGGCGCTCGCGGCGGCCGGCGAGCTGTAGCCGCCGAGCCGGAGGTACGGAGGTACCGAGGCGCGGAGGCACAGGGCGCGGAGGCGCGAGGGCGCGCGGACCCGGGACGGGCCTCGGGCGCCTGAGCCGCCTCCCGCGGCCGGCAGAGCCCTCCGCCGGCGGTCCGCCCCTCGCCCGGCCGCCGGCGTCCTTTACTGCGGGTCGATCTTCACCTTGCGACATACCGGGGTCGATCGCGGGCAAACGGGGCGCGGGCGGTCACACTGGGTGGTGATTGGGGGGGGCGAGGGGTGACGGTGACGTACAGGTGGGTCCTGTGGGCCGGGGCGCTCGCTTTGGCTGGGGCGGCGGTGGCCGCGGTGGGCGGCGCCCTGGTGTTCCGGCCGGAAGCGGTGGCCGACACCCGGTGGTACGGCGTCGGCGCCCTGTGGGGGGTCTGGCTCCCCGCGGCGGTCGGCGGGCTGCTCACGTTCCTGCTCGGCAGCCGCGTCGGCTCCGCCGAACTCGACCGGAACGTGGCCGAGGCACTGCGCGGCCACCCGCTCGTCCGCGAGCTCTGCGTCCTGCTCTTCCTCTGCGTGGTCGGCTACCTCCTCGGTGCTGTCGTCATCCACCAGGTCATCAGCGTGGTTACCAGCGCGACGACGGCCGCGATCGCGCTGCCCGCCTCCGCGCTGCTCTTCCTGCTCGTCATCCCGGTGCTGCTGGTCGACCGCGGCGGGCTCACCATCAGCGGCCAGTCCACCCGCATGCCGCTCGTCGCGCTTGCGGTGCGCGAGCCGTGGCGCTGGTGGGGGCTGGCGGCCGTGGCGGCCTCCGCCGCCATCACCGCCGTCGACCTCCCCGACGTGCGGCCGCCCCCCGCGCTGCTGATCGCGGCGGTCGCGGTGCTGCTGCTCGGCTCCGCTGCGATCGAGGAGGTCTTCTTCCGCGGCATGGTGCAGACCCGGATCGAGCTGCTGCTCGGCCCGGCGCCCGCAGTCGTCTGCACTGCACTGCTGTACTCCTTCGCGCATGCGCTCGTCGGCCCGATCGACGCCTCCTCCGGCATCGGCGCCGACGGCTTCCTGCACGGCACCGCGACCGCGGTTCTCACCTACGGAGTCCAGGGCCTCCTGCTCGGCTACATCTGGATCCGCTACCGCAACACCTGGGTCAACACGCTGCTGCACGCGGTGATGATCGGAGGGGGCCTGGTGCCGGTGCTGTCCACCGGATCCCTGCCGGTCTGACCGGCAGGGGCCACCCGCGGGCCGCCGGTTCGCGCCGGACGCCCATCGGCGGCGCACCGCGCCGCCCCGACCGACGGAGGGTGACATGCCGTCGACTCCGGTCCCCGCGCCCGGGGACACCGCCTATCCGAGAGCCGGCCGCGCCGTCTTCGCGGCGGCGGCGCTGCTGATCTGTGCTGCCGTCGCCGTGCACTACTCCGGCCGCGAAGCTCCGGGTCTGGCCGTGCTGTGGGCCTGTACCGGCGCCGGCTTCCTGCTGGTGCGCTGCTGCCCGCCGCGTACGCCGGAGGCCGACATGCGGCGCCGCCTCATGCGGGCGCTCGCCGGCCACACGCTGACCGCGGAAGTCGTCGCCCTGGCGGTGTGCCTTGCCGCCTTCGCCGGTTCCGACGTGCTGTTCGACCGCCTCCTCGACCTGGTCGGGGCGGCCACGGTCGGGGGCGCCCCGATCGCCTACTACGCCGCCAAGATCATCTTCCTGCTGCTCCTTCCCGCGCTGCTGGTCGGCCGCACCGGCATCATGCGCGACTGGCACGGCCCCGACGTCGCGGGCTTCGGCCTGCGCGTCAGCGAGCGCTGGCGGTGGGGCGGGCTGCCGGTCGCCTTCCTGGTCCCGGTCCTGTTCGCGGTGCCGTGGACGCCGACGATCGCGATGCCCGGCGGCCTGCCCGCCGACCAGACGGTGTTCCTGGTGCTCGCCGCTGCGTTCCTGTTCGGCGTCTTCATTGAGGTGTACTTCTTCGCGGTGCTGCTGCAGACGCGGCTGGAGGTGCTTTTCGGGCGCTGGCCCGCCGTCCTGGCGATGGGCACCATCTATCCGCTGTTCTCCCTGGTCGGGATCGCCTTTGCGCCGGAGGAGGCGATCGGCCGGGGGGCGGAGGCGCTGGCCGCCCTCGGGGCGGGGGCGCTCCTGGGCGCCTACGTCTGGTCGCGCTACCGCAACCTCTGGGTGACCCTGCTCCAGCAGGGGATCACCGTCACCGTCGCCTCGCTGCCCGTGGTGTCGGAGAACCTGACCTCGCTGTCCGGCTGACCCCTGTCGGCCCCCGACGGCCCCGGCCGGGCCCCGCGCCGCGGTGGTGCGTGGCAGCCCGAAGAGCCCGGGAATCCGGTGTGCCGCCGTTCATTCAGAGTTATGGCTTTAGTTCTCCGTGTCGCTTTTGTGGCGTTGTTTCGGTGGGCAACAATGGAAGGCCGGCGGAGGGTGATCCATCGGTCGCCCTGCGTGTCCGATGTCGATGGCGCGCTGCGGGCAGTGCTGCGCCGGCGGGGCGGGGAAGGGCGCGACAATGGCCGAAGGTCCCCAGCAGCGGGCGGAGCAGCTCCCCGAGGGCCGCTTCCTCGACCGCGAAGAGGGCTGGCTGCGGTTCAACGAGCGCGTGCTCGAGCTCGCCGAAGACCGCTCCGTGCCGCTCCTCGAACGCGTCCGCTACCTGTCGATCTTCGCCTCCAACCTGGACGAGTTCTTCATGGTCCGGGTGGCCGGCCTGAAGCGGCGCCTGGCCACCGGCATCGCGGTCGCCACCGCCAGCGGCCACCAGCCCCGCGAGCTGCTGGAGCGCATCTCCGAGGTGAGCCACGAGCTCATGCTGCGGCACGCCGGGGCCTTCCACGGCAGCATCGCACCCGCTCTGGGCGAGGCCGGCATCCGCATCGTCCGCTGGGACGACCTCGGCCCCGAGGACCGCGAGCGCATGCAGCTCTTCTTCCGCGGCAGCGCCTACCCGGTGCTGACCCCGTTCGCGGTCGACCCGGCCCACCCCTTCCCCTACATCTCCGGCCGCTCGCTCAACCTCGCCGTCACCGTCCGGGACCCGCGCAACGGCCGCACCGCCTTCGCCCGCATCAAGGTGCCCTCCGCGCTGCCCCGCTTCGTGCGCCTCGGCGACGGCAGCCTCGGCGACGCCGAAGCGGCGTTCGTTCCGGTCGAGGACGTCATCGCCGCCCACCTCCCGCAGCTGTTCTCCGGCATGGACGTGCTGGAGCACCACGCGTTCCGCGTCACCCGCAACGCCGACCTGGAAGTCGACGAGGACGAGACCGACGACCTCGTGCAGTTGCTGGAGAAGGAGCTGCTGCGCCGCCGGTTCGGGCCGCTGGTGCGCCTGGAGGTCGAGGACAGCATCACCCCCGAAGTGCTGGACATCCTCCGCCGCGAGCTGGGCGCCGAGCCGGAGGAGGTCTACCGGCTGCCCGGTCCGCTCAACCTCGCCGGCCTGGCGCGCATCGCCGACCTCGACCGGTCCGAGCTGTGCTTCTCCCCGATGGTGCCGGTGGAGCCGTCCGGCCTGGAGCGCGGCGACCTGCTCCGCTCGGTGGCCGATCGCGACATCCTCGTGCACCACCCCTACGAAGCGTTCACCGCCACCACCGAGCGGTTCCTCGCGCGCGCCGCCGCCGACCCCCGGGTACTCGCCATCAAGCTGACCCTCTACCGCACCAGCGGCGACTCGCCGGTCGTCGAGGCGCTGATGGAGGCGGCCCGGGCCGGCAAGGAGGTCGTCGTCCTCGTCGAGATCAAGGCGCGCTTCGACGAGCAGAACAACATCGCCTGGGCGCGCAAGCTGGAGGAGGCCGGCGCGCACGTCGTCTACGGCATCGTCGGCCTCAAGACGCACTGCAAGATCGCCCTCGTGGTGCGCCGCGAAGAGGACGGCGGGCTGCGCCGCTACTGCCACGTCGGGACCGGCAACTACAACCCCTCCACCGCCCGCGTCTACGAGGACTTCGGCCTCTTCAGCGCCGACCTCGACGTCGGCGAGGACCTGTCCGACCTGTTCAACCGGCTCACCGGGTTCTCCCGCAAGGTCGACTACCGGCGCCTGCTCGTCGCGCCCGACGGACTGCGCCCCCGGCTCACCGAGCGGATCGGGGCCGAGGCGCGCGCGGCCGCCGAGGGCCGGCCCGCGCACATCCGGATCAAGGTGAACTCGCTGGTCGACGAGGAGATCATCGATGCCCTGTACCGGGCCTCCCAGGCCGGAGTGCCCGTCGACCTGTGGGTCCGCGGCAGCTGCGTGCTCCGCCCGGGCCTGCCGGGGCTCTCCGAGACGGTGCGCGTGCGCAGCATCCTCGGGCGGTTCCTGGAGCACTCCCGGGTGTTCGCCTTCGAGAACGGCGGCGAGCCCGACGTGTGGATCGGCAGCGCCGACCTCATGCCGCGCAACCTCGACCGCCGGGTCGAGGCGCTGGTCCGGATCACCGACGCCGCGCAGCGCCGCCGCCTCATCGACCTGCTGGACCGGGGCACCGGCGACGGCACCTCCTCCTGGCACCTGCGCTCCGACGGCTCCTGGACCCGGCACACGCGCGGCGAGGACGGGGAGCCGCTGGCCGACCTGCAGCGGGTGCTGCGCAAGGACCGCAGCCCCACCTGACCGGTCCCGGGCCCGGACCTGCACCCGCCAACAGGGACCGCCGCGGCGTGCGGCAGCGGCCGAGTACCGGGCAGGAACAGGGGAGGGCAGGAGCGCGGTACCGGACCGCGCAGCAGGCGCGCCGGCCAGGCGCACCGAACCGAGGGAGCGATGGTGGACGAGAACCGACCCCCCAATACCCGGCCCCGCACCGGGCACGGCGCACCCGAGGTGCCCGACTACCCGTTCCACCGGGCGGCCGTCGCCAGCGCCTGGCCGCCGCGGGACACCGCACCGGCCGGCTACATGGAGCCCATCCGCTCGGCCGGGGCCGTCGTGTGGCGGCCCGCGCCCGGAGGCGGCGTGCACATCGCTCTCGTCCACCGGCCCAGCAGGGACGACTGGAGCCTGCCCAAGGGCAAGGTGAAGGGCGGTGAGCACCTGGTCACCGCCGCGGTCCGGGAGACCGAGGAGGAGGCCGGGGTGCGCCCGGTCCTCGGCCGCCGGCTCCCGCCGCAGCGCTACCTCCGCGACGGCTGGCCCAAACTCGTCGACTGGTGGGCGGCGCGCGCCGGTGCCGAGACCGGGTTCATCCCGGGCGACGAGGTCGACGGGGTGGCGTGGCTGAGCCCGGCCGAGGCCCGCGAGCGGCTCACCTACGACCACGACGTGGCGGTCCTCGACACCCTCGTCTCCGGCCCGCTGGACACCGTGCCGCTCGTCCTGCTGCGGCACACGTCGGCGGGCGACAAGCGCGGCTGGACCGGCAGCGACCTGCTCCGGCCGCTCGACGCCCAGGGCCGCGAGGACGCCCAGCGGCTCGCCGGCGTGCTCGCCGCGTTCGCCCCGATGCGGGTCGTCACCTCCGCCGCCGCCCGCTGCACCGAGACCGTGCTGCCCTACGCCGTCGGGAACGCCGCCGAGGTCCGCACGGCCAACGCGCTGACCGCCGGGTTACAGGGAGACCCGTCATCGGTCGACCCGGCCGGCGCGGCCTCCGAGGCCGGCCGCCTGCTCGACGCGGGCCGGCCGGTGCTGGTGTGCACGCACGGGGAGCTCATCCCCACCCTGCTGCGGCACCTGCTCGGCCTGCTCGGCGCCCCGGCCACCCAGCAGCCCAGCCTGCGCAAGGGCGACTTCTGGGTGCTGCACCTCGGCCCCGGCCGCACGCTCGCCGCGATCGAGCGCCACTCCGCCACCGGCTGACCTCCCGGCCCCGGGCCGGGCGCGGGACAGCCGGGACAGCGCTGGTGGCAGAATGCGGCCATGGCAGAGAAGAGAGTCTCCCGCAGCATCGTGGTCGACGCGCCCGCGGAGCGGCTGTTCGCGCTCGTCGCCGACCCTGCGCGCCACGCCGACTTCGACGGCTCGGGGACCGTCCGCGGCAGCGAGAGCGGCTCCGGCCGCCTCGCGATGGGGTCCGAGTTCGGGATGAGCATGCGGCTCGGCGTGCCCTACCGGATGGGCAACCGCGTCGTCGAGTTCGAAGAGGGCCGGCACATCGCCTGGCGCACCGCCGGCCCGCACCGCTGGGGGTGGACGTTCGAACCGGAGGAGGACGGCCGCACCCGCGTCACCGAGACCTTCGACTACTCGCTCGTGCCGTTCCCGATGGCGTGGGCGTTCATCGTGCTCGGCATCCCGGGGCGCAACGCCCGAGCGATCGAGGACTCGCTGCTGCGCTTCCGCTCCCTCGCGGAGGAGGAGCACCGGGGATAGTGCGGGCCTCAGCGCAACGGCTGCCCCGCTGCCGTGCGGGCCCCCGCGCCGTCCCCCGGGCCGCCGCGCCGCGGCGCGCCTCACGCCGGATAGCACTCCACCTCGGACGCCTTCACCGCCGCCCACAGCCGGTCGCCCGGCCGGGGGCCGAGCTCGGCGAGCGCGGCCGCGGTGATGTCGGCGCTGAGCGGCACCGCGCCGTCCAACCGGACCCGCACCTGGTCGCCGAAGCGCTCCACCCCCGCCACGGTGAGCTCCCAGGCGTTGCGCGGCGTGCCGCCCGGCGCCGCGCGGTACAGCGCCACCGCGCGCGGCGGGAAGGCCGCGAACACCGGACCGGAGCCGCGCTCGGCCGTCTCCAAGCCGGCCCCGCTCTCCAGGTCGACGCGGGTGCCGCTGCGCTCACCGCGGTAGAGGTTGAGCCCGACCAGCCGGGCCACGTACTCGGTGCGCGGCCGCCGCGCCACGTCGGACGGTGCCCCCTGCTGGACGACCCGGCCGCCCTCGAGCACGGTGACCGAGTCGGCGAGCACCATCGCCTCCAGCGGGTCGTGGGTGACCAGCACCGCGGCGCCGTCGAACTCCTCCAGGCGGCGGCGGAGCGCGGCGCGCACGTCCACCCGGGTGTGCGCGTCCAGTGCGGCGAGCGGCTCGTCGAGCAGCAGTAGCCGCGGCCGCACCGCCAGCGCGCGGGCCAGCGCGACCCGCTGCGCCTGCCCACCGGACAGCCGCCCCGGCCGGGACTGCAGGAACCCGCCCAGCCCCATCCCGGCCAGGAGTTCGGCCGCCCGGTCGCGCGCCTCCTGCCGCGGCACCCCGCGGCAGCGCAGGCCGAAGGCGACGTTCTCCACCGCGCTCAGGTGCCCGAACAGCAGGTAGTCCTGGAAGACGACGCCGATCGGCCGCCGCTCCACCGGGTCGCCGGAGATGTCCCGGCCGTCCAGCACGACGCCCCCGCCGGACAGCGGGTGCAGCCCTGCCAGCCCGCGCAGCGCAGTGGACTTGCCCGCACCGTTGGGGCCGAGCAGCGCCACCACTTCGCCCGGACCGGCAGTGACGTGCGCGTCCAGGAGGAATCCGCCGCGCTCCATCCGCAGCCGGGCGTCCAGGACCGGGCCGCCGCCGTCCGCGCGCTGTACCTCCTGCACCGCCGTTCCCCCGCTCCGCTCGTCCGGCCCCATGCCAGCGCGCCGTCCCCCGGCCGCCGCCGCGCCTGAGCCCCCGGGCGGGTCCGGAGGCACCGGCCCGCGCTCCGCGCCGGGGGTCACGGCGTGCCCACCCAGCGGTCCCGCAGCCCTGCCAGGATCGCCAGCGACACCAGCAGCAGGACCAGAGAGAGCACGATCGCCTGCTCCGGGCTGTTCTGCATGGCCAGGTAGACGGCGAGCGGCATCGTCTGCGTCGTCCCCGGGAAGTTGCCGGCGAAGGTGATCGTGGCACCGAACTCGCCGAGTGCCCGCGCCCACGCCAGCACCGCGCCGGCCACCACGCCGGGGGCGACCATCGGCAGCGTGACCCGCCGGAACGCCGTCCACCGGGTCGCGCCGAGCGTCGCCGCGGCCTCCTCGTAGCGCCGGTCCGCGCCGCGCAGTGCGCCCTCCACACTGATCACCAGGAACGGCATCGCCACGAACACCTGCGCCACCACCACCGCGGCAGTGGTGAACGGCAGGGAGAAGCCGGTCCACTCGAACACGTACCGGCCCAGCAGGCCGCTGCGGCCCAGCACCAGCAGCAGCGCAACCCCGCCGACCACCGGCGGGATCACCAGCGGCACCGTGACCAGCGCCCGGACCAGGCGCCGGCCGCGGAACTCGGTGCGCGCGATCAGCCAGGCCAGCGGCACCCCGAAGAGGACCGACACGGCCGTCGCGGCGGTCGCCGTGGTCAGCGACAGCAGCAGCGCCCCGCGCACCTCCGGTGCGGTGAGCAGCGGCACGAGCCGGGTCCACGGTGTGCTCGCCAGCAGCCCCGCGAACGGCAGCACCAGGAATGCCAGCCCGGCCAGGGCCGGGACGAGCAGCGCCCACGGCGTCCGGCCGCGCCGGACGCCGCGGGCTGCCCGGCCGGCCGCCGGGACGGCTCCGGCGCCGCCGGGGCCGGGGGCGCGCTGGTCGGGAGGGGCTCCCGTCATGCCGATCCGGCCGGGAGGAACCCGGCCTCGGCCAGGGCGTCCTGGCCGGTCTCGGAGAGGACCAGCTGCACCCACCGCTCGGCGAGCTCCGCGTCGGCGGCGGAGGCGAGCGGCGCGATCGGATAGTCGTTGGCCGCCTCTTCGGCGCCGTCGATGCCGATGCCCTCGACGTCGCCGCCGGCCGCGTTCACATCGGTGGCGTAGACGAGGGCGGCATCGACCTCGCCGAGCGACGCCTTGGTCAGCGCGGCCTTGACGTCCTCCTCCTCGGTGGCGGCCTGCACCTGCACCCCGGTGGCGCCCATCAGCTCCCGGGCCGCGGCGCCGCACGGCACCTCCTCGGCGCAGACCGCGACCGCCGTGCCGTCCTCGGCGAGGTCGCCGAAGTCCTCGATGCCGGCCGGGTTGTCCGGCGGAACGGCGATCTGCAGGATGTTGCGCGCGAACGTCTCCGGTTCGCCCGCGACCGAGCCGGAGTCCACCGCCTGGTCCATGGTGGCGGTATCGGCCGAGGCGAAGACGTCGGCGGGGGCGCCGTCGGTGATCTGGCGCGCCAGGTCGGAGCTGCCGGCGAAGGAGAACTCGACCCGCGCACCGGTCTCCTCCTCGAAGTCCGCGGCGAGCCCTTCGAACACCCCGGTCAGCGACGCCGCCGCGAACACCGTCAGCGTCGGGCCCGCACCGCCTCCGCCCGCTCCGCCGCCCGGCGAGCAGGAGGCGGATACCAGCAGCAGTGCGGCGGCCCCGGCCGCGGCGGCAGGCCGGGCCCCGCTGCGCGGAGCGGACCGGGGGCGGCGGGCGGGGGAGCCGCCGGCGCGGCGCCGTCGGTCAGTCATGGCGGATGCCTCTCTGCGTGTCGCTCTCCACGATCACATTGGTCGACTTCACGACCGCGGTGACGGCCGAACCGACGTCCAGGCCGAGCTCGTCGGCGGCCTCCCGGCTCATCAGCGAGACCAGCCGGTGCGGACCGGCCTGCATCTCCACTTGGGCCATGACGTCGCCGCGGCGGACATCGGTCACTAGGCCGCGCAGCCGGTTGCGCGCCGAGACGGTGCGGCGCGCGGGGTCGTCGGCGTCGGTGCGCAGGAACGCGGCCAGGTCGGCACCTACCACCCGGCGGTGCCCGTGCTCGTCGCGCTCGGCGGGCAGCCGGCCCGCGTCCACCCACCGGCGCGCCGTATCCGGGCTGACCCCGGCGAGCGCCGCCACTTCGCTGATCCGGAACGTCGGCATGGCGGGCAATCTACCGTCCGCAGATACCAGGAGGGAATAGGTTGATGGCATGCAGATGCGACCCGTTTCCGGGATTTTGCTGGGCGATCGCACCACCCGCCGAGCCGCCGCCCGCGCAGCGGGCCGCCGGGCGGGGTGAGCGGGGCGCACGGGACGCCGCCGGGCCGGTGCGTGCTGGCACTACCCCCAGGTCACGTGTCTTCGCCATGGTGCGGCGGGGGCCGCCGCCGTAGGTTGGAGAACGGTCGCAGGACCAGGGGCCGGCGCCCGGACGCCGCGGCGCGGGGACCGGCGGGACCCGGGTGCGCCGGGGCGGGCCGCGGCCGACCCGTGGGATGGGAACGAGTGGAGGCGGGAGGCCACCATGGCGGACACCGTCGGCCTCCGCGCCGCCGGCGCGGCCCTGACGGCGCGGATCGGCTGGGGCGCGCGCGTCACCGCGCTGCTCGACCTGCTCACCTCGGTCGCCCTGGCCATCGTGTTCTGCATGCCCGCGGTGATGATCGCGGTCGCCGTGATTGCGCTGGTGCTGCCGCTGTTCGGCCCCTGGATCGGCCTGCAGGACACCGCCAAGGGCCTGCTGCCCGGACAGGTCGCCCTCGCCCTGGGCCTGCTGCTCGGGTCGACGCTGCTGGCCCGGCTCTGCTGCCGGATCCAGCGCGCCCGGCTCAGCGACACCTTCGGCATGGTCGAGTCCACGCCGCCCGACCCGCTGCGGCCGCGCACCCCGGTCGGCCGCGCCGTCGACCTCGTTATCGGGCCCGGCGCCTGGTCAGCACTGCTCTACTCCACCATCGCCGGCGTGCAGGCTCTCATCGCCGGAGCGCTCGCGCTGTTCCTCCTGGTCAACGCGCTCGGCGCCGCCCTCGGCCTGGTGCTCATGCTCCTCGGCGGCGCCATCGGGCTCTCCGGGACCACTGCGGCGGCGCCCAGCCAGCAGCTCCTCCAGCTCGCGCTCGGGGCGGTCGGCGGCGCAGTGGGCCTGTGGATCGCGCCGTCGCTGGTCACCCTGGAGGTCGCGGTCGCCCGCCGCCTGCTCTTCGACGCCCCCGAGGTCCGGGCCCGGCGCCGCCTCGCGCACCTGCAGGACAGCCGGTCCCGGATGGTGGACGCCGCCGAGGCCGAGCGCCGCCGCATCGAACGCGACCTGCACGACGGCGCACAGCAGAGCCTGCTCGCCGTCACTCTGACCCTCACCCGGGCCCGCGCCACCTTCGACCGCGATCCGGACCAGGCGCGCACCCTCGTCGAGCAGGCCCAGCGCGAAGCCCGGTCGGTGATGGACGAGCTGCGCGACGTCGCCCGCGGCCTGCACCCGAAGGTGCTGACCGACCACGGGCTGCCCGCCGCCCTGCCGGTCGCGGCCGGCCGGTCGCCGCTGCCGGTCCGCGTCGACGCGGACCTGCCCGAACGCCCCTCGCCGCGGGCCGAGGGCGTCGCCTACTACGTCGCCAGCGAGGCGCTCACCAACATCGCCAAGCACGCAGCGGCCGGCCGCGCCCGGATCTCGGCGCACCGGCTGCGCACCGGCGCCGGCGACGTGCTCCGGCTCGAAGTGGCCGACGACGGTGGCGGCGGCGCCGACCCCGACCGCGGCACCGGGCTGCACGGCCTCACCGACCGCGTCGAGGCCGTGGACGGAACCCTGCGCGTGCACAGTCCTGAGGGCGAAGGGACCGTCCTCACCGCTGACATCCCCTGGGAGGCATAGCGATGCGGATCATCATCGCCGAGGACTCGGTGCTGCTGCGCAGCGGCATGGTGAAGCTGCTGGAAGAGGAGGGCATCGAGATCGCCGCCGCGGTGGGCGACGCCGAGGCCCTGCTGGCGGAAGTGGAGCGCGACCCCGGCGTCGACCTGTGCCTGGTCGACATCCGGATGCCGCCGGGCTACTCCGAGGAGGGCATGGACGCCGCTATCCGGATCCGCCGCGCCCACCCCGGTATCGCGGTGCTGCTGCTCTCCCAGCACGTGGTGAGCCGCTACGCCGCCGAACTCCTCGGCGGCGGCTCGGACAGGGTCGGCTACCTGCTCAAGGACCGGGTCGCCGACATCGACGAGTTCCTGGTCGCGCTCCGCCGGGTCGCCGGCGGCGGCGCGGCCATCGACCCCGAGGTCGTCGCCCAGCTGCTCAGCCGCAGCGGCGGCAGCGCCGTCGACCGGCTCAGCCCGCGGGAGTCCGAGGTGCTCGCGGCGATGGCGGAGGGCCTCAACAACGCGGGCATCGCCGCGCGCCTGGTGATCACCGAGCGCGCAGTGGAGAAGCACATCCGGTCGATCTTCACCAAGCTCGACCTCGGCCACGACGACTACGACCACCGCCGGGTCCGCGCGGTCCTGGAATACCTGCGCGGAACGGAGGCACCGGCATGACGCTGCAGCAGCGGGTGCGGCACCAGGAGCGGGCCCAAGCGCCCCGGCGAGCGGCCACGGCGCCGCGGAAGGAGGCAGGAGCATGACGTTCACCGCCCGGGGGCTCTACGCCCGATCGAGCAAGGAGCCGCCGCGGCGGCGGATCCGCTGGCTGTGGCTGGGCGCGTTCGTCGGGGCCGTCGCGGTGCTGATCGCCGTGGTCGGCGTGGCCGACGGGGTCCGCGCCGACCTGGACGACCGGCGGGAGTCGTTCGCCGGCGTCGAGCGCGTGGAGGTGCGCAACGAGACCGGCGGCGACATCCGGGTGGTAGCCGCCCCGGAGGGCGCCGACGAGGTCTCGGTGGTGGCGGAGCGGAGCCGCTCCCTCGCCGCCGATGTGGACGACGCGCTGACCCAGAGCGGCAGCGCGCTGCTCGCCGAGGCGGCCTGCACCGGAATCCTGGACGGCTGCGCGGTGGACTACGCGGTCCAGGTGCCGGCCGGCACCGAGGTCGACGTCGAGGCGCGGAGCGGGGAGGTGGCCGTCGAAGGCGCCGCCGGGGTGCGGGCCCACTCCACCTCCGGAGAGGTGGAGGCGCGCGGCCTCACCGGTGCCGCCGAGCTGTCCACCGTCTCCGGCGGGATCGAGGTGGAGGGGGCCGCGGGCGGCCGGCTCGCACTGAACACCGTCTCCGGCGAGATCGAGGCCACCGGCCTCGACCTCGACGAGATCGAGGCCACCAGCACCTCCGGCGAGGTCAGCGTCGAGGGCGGCTTCGACCAGGCGGTCGTCGAGTCCACCTCGGGGGCGGTCGAGGTGGCGGCCGCACGGCCGTTCGGCCAGCTGTCCGCACACAGCACCTCCGGTTCGCTGGAGCTGCGTGTCCCCGGCGGCGCCTACACGGTCAGCGCGGGGAGCACCAGCGGCTCGGTCGAGTCCGACGTCCCCGACACCCCCGGTGCCGACGCCCGGATCACCGCCGAGAGCGTCAGCGGCTCGGTGGAGATCCGCTCCGGCAGCACCGGCACCGACACCGACGACGACTGACCGGCTCGGCGGCCGCCGGGAGGGCCCCGCCCGGCGGCGCCGGCCCGTCGGTCCAATGCGCGCAGGGCCCTGCGGGCGCCCCCTCCCGGTGGCCTTCCGGAAGCCCACCGGGAGGGGGCGGCGGGCCGGAAGCGGTGCGGCCGGCCGGTGCGGCCGGGGCGCGCGATGGCCTACGCTTCCTGGGGCACGGAGCATCGCAGCGACGGGAAGCGGGCTATGGAGGGCAATTCCTTCGAGCAGGTGGTGGACCAGGTCTTCTCGACCCAGAGTGCGCCGCCGCTGTGGCTGGTCATCGCCACCGCCGTCGCGGCCCTCGCGGTGGTCGGGGCCGGCGGCGCCTGGCGGATCGCGCGCAACATCGTCACCATCGCGCACGAGGGAGGGCACGCGGTCGTCGCGCTGCTGAGCGGGCGCCAGCTCACCGGCATCCGGCTGCACTCCGACACCTCCGGCGTCACCGTGTCCCGCGGGCGGCCGGACGGCATCGGCATGGTGCTCACCGTCTTCGCCGGCTACATCGCGCCGGCCTTCGTCGGGCTCTTCGGCGTCTTCCTGCTGCTCAACAGCCGCATCACCGCGTCGCTGTGGATCTCGATCGTGCTGCTCGCCGCGATGCTGCTGCTGATCCGCAACGTCTACGGCGTGATCTCGGTGGTGGCCACCGGCGCGCTGATGTTCGGCGTGTCCTGGTTCACCCCGGAAGAGGTGCAGGCCGGCTTCGCCTACTTCCTCACCTGGTTCATGCTGTTCGCCAGCGTGCGGCCGGTCTTCGAGCTCCAGTCGCAGCGCCGCCGCCAGCCCTCCTCGCACTCCGACGCCGACCAGCTGCACCGCCTCACCGGCGTCTCCGGCACGGTGTGGGTGATGGTGTTCGGCGCCATCAACCTGGGCGTGCTCGCACTGGGCGTGTGGCTGCTGTGGACGTCGGCGGGCCTGTAGCGCGGGAGGCGGGAAGCGCGGCCCGCGGGCGGCGCCGCGGCGGGCGTCAGCTCCGGGGGTCGACCGGGGCGGCGAGGGCCGCCGCCACGCCCGGCAGCACCGGGATGCGGGTGTCGATCGCGGTGACCCGGAGCAGCTGGGCGACGCGGTCGTTCGGCGCCGCGATGAGCACCGCGGTGTAATGCTCCTTGGCGAGCTTGTGCGCCTGGATCAGCACCCGCAGGCCACTGGAGTCGATGAAGGACAGCTGGGTGCAGTCCAGGACGACGCGGCCGTGCGGACGCGTCTCGACGGCCTCCCGGACCTCCCGGTGGAAGCGCTGCTCGGTGGCCATGTCGATCTCACCGGAGAGCGCGAGGACGCAGCCGTCGTCGTGCTCACGGGTGATGATCTTCAGGGTGGGCATCTCGCCTCCGAGACCGCCGGAAGGGCGCGCCGATGCCGGGCGCGCCGGCGCACGGTCGTCGCGGGACTGCTGTCTCATGGTCTGGCTTACCCCCTGTGCGGGCGCGCTGCGCCGCGGCACGTGCATGCTTGTCGCCGTACGGAGTGGCCCGACGCCGGGGCGGGCGGACGTCGGCGGTGCGTGGCGGGGCGCGTCACGCACCGCCGGCTCGGATGCGCCCGCCGTGGCGGACCGCTGCCCGCGTGCGCCGCGGGCGATGCGGCCCGGTGCTGCACGGCAGTGCTGCACTGCGGTCAGCGGGCGGTACTGCTGTGGCCGTGAGTTCGGGTGCTCGCGGTCCCCGGTTCGGTGCAGAACCCCTGCCGCGCAGTGCGTTCCGCAGTGTTAAGGAGCTTAAAACAAGCGTCCGGCATGGACCATACCACACGGCTGTGGCCGTATCGAGACATGAACGGAATGCGTTGGGGACTCGGAAGCCGGCGCCGCGGAACGGCCCGCCGGGCTCCGCCCCGCGGGGCGCGGAGGCGGGGCTCAGGTGGCGGGGCGCGCCCCGTCCACCGCGCCGCCGGGAGCCTGGCCGTCCGCCGGTCCGCCGCATGCGCCCGGGCCGCCCGCGCCGCCCGGTCCGCCCGGGGAGCCCGCAGCTCCGGTGCCGCCCGTGCCCGGCCCCCCGCCGGGCACCGTGCGCCCGGGACCGGACCGGGACGCCGGCTCCGCGCCGTCCCGCTGCAGCACCCACAGGGCGGCCGACAGGGTGAGCGGCACGGCCACGGTCAGCGCGATCGCCGGGATGGCGATGCCGGAGTCGTTGGCGGCGAACCCCGCCAGCGCCGTCACCAGCGACCCGGTGACGCCCGCCCGCAGCGTCGGCGCGTACTCGTAGGTGCGCTGCAGCGCACCCATCCGCCAGTCGGTCGGATTGTTGAGCACCGCGAACAGGAACACCAGCGCGCACGCCGCCAGCAGGGTGAGCTGCCAGTTGCCGAGCGTGCCGAGCATCGCGCCGAGCTTGCGGGCGACGACGGCGCCCGCCTCGCCGCGCACTACCTGCTCGGCGAAGAGCCCGAAGTGGCTCTGCTCCGCCTGCGGCCGCAGGTAGTCGAGGTAGCAGACCAGGGCCAGCACGGCGGCGCCCGCGAGGCACACCCCGCCCAGGCGGAGCAGCGTCACCCGCGCCCCGGCGATCATCAGCACGGTTACGGTGAGGCCGGGCACGATCGCGATGAGCCCGCCGAAGTCGGTGCCGAGCCCCGGTGTGCCGATGACGACCGTCGTCGCCAGCCCGATCCCGGCCGCCCAGAGCACCGCGCTGCGCCGCCGCCCGCGGCTGATGAGTGCGTGCGCCAGGCCCGCGACGAACATGAGCATGCCGGTGGCGAAGGCCGCGAAGGCGATGTTGCCCAGCCCGTAGAAGCGGCCCGCCACGATCGGCGTGTAGCCGGTCGGCGAGTTGAGCTGCAGGTGCGCGCCGGTGCACATGTCGGCGAACAGCACCGCGGTGGTGACTCCGGCGACCACCGTCATCGGACCCAGTACGGTGCGCCGCCAGGGCCCGCCCACCGCCAGTGCCACCACCGCGGCCGCGAACAGCAGCACGCACAGCGGCAGCGCCACCTGCGGCATCGGCATCGACCACCACGGCACCAGGTTCGCCAGGTAGCTGGAGACGGGCACCGCGGCCGCGCCGAGCGCGACGGCGCGGGTCACCCCGAGCACCTGCGAGCGCTTGGTGCGGTCGTGCCGGCCGTACCGGTGCACCGCGTAGGCGGCGGCCGCGTAGATGAGGATCTGCAGTGCCACCAGCAGGGTGAAGAAGCCCGCAGTGAGGGAGTCGACGACGGTGGCCGCCGTGTTCACCTCGGACAGGCCGTCCACCGCGCCGGGCAGGTCGCGGGGCCGCTCCTCGGTGGCCCACGCCCTGCCGACCATGGCGCGCGGCGGTTCGGCCCCCATCTCCCGCACCAGCGTCGTGGTGGTGTCGGTGAGCGTGACCAGCCCGTCCCGGCGGGTGGATTCGGAGGTGAGGTAGCCGGCCGCGCTCGCCACCCGGCCGGTGCCCGCTGCGCTCTCCGCCCCCGCGGATGCGCCGGGGCCGCCCGGGGAGGGGCCGTGCAGCAGGGCGGCGTTCAGCCGGGAGGGGCCCGCCTCCACCGAAACGCCCGCCACCACCAGCATCGCGCCGGCCGGCAGCTCGCTGCGGATGTGCTGCACTTGGGCGTCGATGGTGGCCAGCGCCTCCCGGCGGGTGGAGTGCTGGACCGGGTCGGGCTCGGGCTCCTCGGCGCCGTTGGCGGTGGCGTGCTCGTCGTCGCTCCCGGATGCCTCCGGGTCGGTGGGAGGGTCGAGGTAGAGGTCGGCGAGGGCGTCCAGGTCGGCGGCGGTCAGCGCCGCGCCGGCCATCGCCGAGCGGTCGAGCTGCTCCGGTTCGGCGACGTAGCGGTCGACCCGCCCCGCGGAGTCCGCAGCGGCCAGCGCGGCACCCGGGCCGGCGGCCAGTGTGCTGCCGCCGGCCGCGTGCACGGTGTCGCCGAGCAGGCCGATCTGTGCTGCATAGGGCGATGCCGCGTTCACCGCCACGTGGTCCGCGGTGTCCGCGACCACGGCGCCCGCGCCGCCGGCGGGCTCGGGCGGGACCGGCAGCTCGCAGATCGCGTACTGCTGGCGCTCGCTGAACGCGCGCTCGCCCGCGGAGACGCTCAGCCACCCGTCGACCGGGCAGGTCCGCGAGGTCGCGGTCCGGATCGACATGTTGCCGATGGCGCTGTCCGCGGCGAGGTCCCACAGGTGCGGCGTCGTCTGCTGCGACACCTCTTCCCACAGCAGGCCGGGCACACCGACCAGCACGACCTGGCCGCTTCGCCCCGGCGCGTCCGCGGCGGCCGGTCCGGGCGCGGTGCCCAGCAGCACGGCGGCCAGGATGCCCAGCACCCCGGCCGTGCGCAGCCGGCGTGCGCGGCGAGCGCCGCCTGCCGGATCCGCCATCGCGACCTCCACCGCTTGCGCAGAACTGGGGACCTGCAACGGGGGGTGCTGCACACGGTAGCGATATGCGGCCGCTCCGTGGCGCGGCCGACGCGCGGCGGGGCGCAACCGCCTGCATCGGGTGCCGGGGAGAACGGTGCCGCAGCGCACCGCCGGTGCGGCACCGGGACGGGCGCCGACCTGGTCAGGCGGGCGTGCGCAGGCCGGTGAAGGCGACGGCGGTGAGCTGGTCGGCGAGGTCGCCGGGGGAGAGGCCGCGGTCCGGCCGGTACCACTCGACCAGGGAGTTCACCATGCCGAAGATGAGCCGCGCGGCCACGTCGGGGTCGGCGTCGGAGCGGATGGCGCCGTCCCGCGCGCCCTGGCGGACCAGGTCGGCGACGAACCGGTCGAACGCGCGGCGCCGCTCCAGCGCCAGCCGCTCGATCTCGGTATTGCCCCGCACCCGCAGCAGCAGGGTCACGTGCGGCAGCTCCTCGGCGAGGACCCGGATGCTGCCGCGCAGCACGTACTCCAGCCGGTCGACCGCAGGTCCGGCCAGCGCGCCCTCCTCGCGGGTCACCGCGAACAGCGCGTCCAGCGCCCGGTCCAGCGAGCAGCGGAGCAGCTCCGCCTTTCCGGAGAAGTGGTGGTAGATCGCCGACTTCGTCACCCCGAGGGCGCGGGCGAGGTCCTCCATGCTGGTGCCGTCGTAGCCGCGCTCGTTGAACACGAGCACGGCGGTGCGCAGCACGGAGCCGGCGTCGTGGCCGGGGCGGCCGGCGCGGCGCCGCGCCGGCTCGGAGTGGTCGGTCGGACGTGGCATAGTCGCCGAATCTACCGGCGCCCGCACGCCTGCAGCCCGCTGAGCGGCGGGCGCGCCGCACAGGTGGCCGATGCCACAGCGCGCGGGGCGGTCGGGTGTCCGGTCGCGGTGGGGCGTCCCCGGCGGCGCCGGGTCACCTCGGGCGTTCGTCGATGGTGCGCCGGACCTTGCCGACCGAGCGCTCCAGCGCCTCGGGATCGAGCACCTCGACCGCCGCCGCCACGCCGATGTGCTCGCGCAGGGCCGCGGCCAGCTCGGCCCCTGCCGCCGCGCGGTCGCGGGCGCCGGCGCCCGGGCGGCATTCGACGCGCACCGTCATCTCGTCCAGCCGCTCCGGCCGGCGCAGCACGAGCTGGAAGTGCGGCGCGAGCGCGCCGATCCGCAGCACCTGCTCCTCGACCTGGGTGGGGAAGAGGTTCACGCCGCGCAGCACGATCATGTCGTCGCTGCGCCCGGTGATCCGGGCCATCCGGCGGAACGCGGGCCGCGCGGTGCCGGGCAGCAGCCGGGTCAGGTCGCGGGTGCGGTACCGCACCACCGGCATGGCTTCCTTGGCCAGCGTGGTGAGCACGAGCTCGCCTTCGCCGCCGTCCGGTACGGCCGCGCCGTCGACCGGGTCGACCGCCTCCGGCAGGAAGTGGTCCTCGTAGATGTGCGGCCCGTCTTTCGCCTCCACGCATTCGCTCGCCACGCCCGGCCCCATCACCTCGGACAGGCCGTAGATGTCGACGGCGTGCAGGTCGAAGACGTCCTCGATCTCGGCGCGCATGTCCTCGGTCCACGGCTCCGCGCCGCAGACCGCCGTGCGCAGCGACGTGCGGCGCGGGTCCAGGCCCGCGGCGCGGAACGCGTCGGCGATGGTGAGCAGATAGGACGGGGTGACCATGATCGTGTCCGGCTGCAGGTCGTGGATCAGCTGCACCTGCCGGGCCGTCTGCCCGCCCGACACCGGGATCGCGGTGCACCCCAGCCGCTCCGCGCCGTAGTGCGCGCCCAGCCCGCCGGTGAACAGGCCGTAGCCGTAGGCCACGTGCACCTTCTCGCCGGCCCGCCCGCCGGCCGCGCGGATCGCCCGCGCCACCAGGTCCGACCACGCGTCGACGTCGGCCTGCGTGTAGCCGGCGACGGTGGCCTGGCCGGTGGTGCCGGACGAGGCGTGCAGCCGCCGCAGCTGCCCGTGCGGCACGGTGATGGCGCCGTAGGGCGAGGCGTCGCGCAGGTCCTGCTTCGTGGTGAAGGGGAAGCGGGCCAGGTCGTCCAGGCTGCGCAGGTCCTCCGGACCCACGCCGGCCGCCTCGCATTTGCGCCGGTAGAACTCCTGGCCGCGGTAGGCGGCGCCGACCGTGCGGCGCAGCCGGTCCAGCTGGAGTCCGGCCAGCTCTGCCCGGGTGGCCCGCTCCGCCGGGTCGAGCAGCGCGGGGTCGGGGGCCGGGCCGAGCCGCGCAGTGCGTTCCGGCCGGGGCCGCGGGACACCGCCGGCCGTGGTCGCGGGTGGGGGTGCGTCGGGCACGGTGCCGCCCTTCTCCAGTGGCCGGACCGGGCCGGGCCGCTGATCGCCGAACGATCGGTCAGGTGCAGGGAAGGCCACCCGGGGCAGCGCTGTCAAGAGGGGCGGCTCCGGGGGGTGCGGGCTGCCCGGCGCCGCTGCGGCCGGTGCGCGGGGCGCAGGCATTGACCCGGTGCCCGGCCGCGCGTAGTTTCTGAATGAACGTTCAGTATTCGGTGCCGCCGTGCCCGCAGCCCCGGAGGGACCCGCGATGACGACCGCAGCGCCCGCCCCGCCGCCGGCCTCGGCGGCCGAATCCGACGAAGCCCGGTTCGATGCGCTCATCGCGGCCGACGAGCGCATCGAACCGCGCGACTGGATGCCCGAGCGGTACCGCAGGACCCTGATCCGCCAGATCGCCCAGCACGCCCACTCCGAGATCATCGGTATGCAGCCGGAGGGCAACTGGATCACCCGCGCACCGTCGCTGCAGCGCAAGTCCGTGCTCATCGCCAAGGTGCAGGACGAGGCCGGCCACGGCCTGTACCTGTACAGCGCGGCCGAAACCCTCGGAGCCGACCGGGACGAACTCCTCGACCTGCTGCACGCCGGCCGTCAGCGCTACTCCTCGATCTTCAACTACCCCACGCTGACCTGGGCCGACATCGGCGCCATCGGCTGGCTGGTGGACGGCGCCGCCATCACCAACCAGGTGCCGCTGTGCCGCTGCTCCTACGGGCCCTACGCGCGCGCCATGGTGCGCATCTGCAAGGAGGAGAGCTTCCACCAGCGGCAGGGCTTCGACATCCTGCACGTCCTCGCCCGCGGCACCGAGGCCCAGCGCAGCATGGCCCAGGACGCCGTCGACCGCTGGTACTGGCCCTCGGTGATGATGTTCGGCCCGCCCGACGCCGAGTCGCAGCACTCCGAGCAGTCCATGGCCTGGAAGATCAAGCGCTTCTCCAACGACGAGCTCCGCCAGCGCTTCATCGACATCGTCGTGCCCCAGGCGGAGGCGCTCGGGCTCACCCTGCCCGACCCCGGTCTGCGCTGGAACGCCCAACGCGGCCACTACGACTTCGGCGCACCCGACTGGGACGAGTTCACGCAGGTCCTGGAGGGGAATGGTCCCTGTAACCGGGAGCGGATCGAGCACCGCCGCACCGCGCACGCGGAGGGCGAGTGGGTGCGCGAAGCGGCCCGGGCGCACGCCGCGAAGCGCGCCGCACGCGGCTGACCCCGACCGGGCACCGCACCGAGCGAGGAGGACACCGATGGGCGACGGCGGTGGCGCCGCGAGCGCCGCGGACGGGCAGCGGGCCGGCGGGCAGCCGCTCTGGGAGGTCTTCGTGCGGGCCCGCCGCGGCCTGTCCCACGTGCACGTCGGCAGCCTGCGCGCCGCCGACGCCGAGCACGCGCTGCACAACGCGCGCGACCTTTACACCCGGCGGCAGGAGGGCGTCAGCCTCTGGGTGGTGCCGGCGTCCGCCATCAGCGCCTCGGCGCCCGGCGACAAGGGCCCGTTCTTCGACCCGGCCGAGGACAAGG
This sequence comes from Nocardiopsis coralliicola, assembly GCF_054779695.1. Classification (NCBI taxonomy): domain Bacteria; kingdom Bacillati; phylum Actinomycetota; class Actinomycetes; order Streptosporangiales; family Nocardiopsidaceae; genus Nocardiopsis; species Nocardiopsis coralliicola. Next base: position 33,174 of record NZ_BAAGXT010000014.1, read on the forward strand.
TCTACCGGCACCCGACCTTCTACCCCGTGCCCGAAGGGGTGGAGCACCTGTGAGCGGCCACCGCGCCTCGCCGGAGGCCGAGCTGGACACCGCCACCGCGGCCTACGCGCTCCGGCTCGGCGACGACGCCCTGATCAGCGCCCAGCGGCTGGCCGAGCTCACCGCCCGCGGACCGCAGCTGGAGGAGGACGTCGCACTCGCCAACATCGCACTCGACCAGCTCGGCTGGGCGCGGCCGCTGCTCACCTACGCGGGCCGGCTGGAGGAGCAGCTGAGCGGTGTGCTGCGCACGGAGGACGACCTCGCGTTCCACCGGGACGAGCGCGCCTTCACCAACGTGCGCCTGGTGGAGCTGCCCAACACCGACTTCGCCCACACGGTGGCGCGCCAGCTCCTCTTCTCCGCCTACGCCGTGGAGCTGTTCTCGGCGCTGGCGGGATCGGCCGACACCACCCTCGCCGGGGTGGCCGGCAAGGGGGTCAAGGAGGCCGCCTACCACCGGGACCACGCCGCCGGCTGGACCATCCGGCTCGGCGACGGAACCGAAGAGAGCACGGCCCGGATGGCGGCCGCGCTGGAGGCGGTCTGGCCCTACGGCGGCGAGCTGTTCGCCTCCGACGCCGTCACGCGCACCGTCGCCGCCGCCGGTGTCGGTGCCGATCCGCCGGACCTGCACCCGGCGTGGGCGGCGTTCCTGGACGCCACCCTCACCGAGGCCGGCCTGGCGTGGCCCGACGCGGCCCCGATCACCGGGCCGGCCGGGCTCGGCGGCCGCCAGGGCCTGCACACCGAGCACTTCGGCCGCCTCCTCGCCGAGATGCAGCACATCCCGCGCTCCCACCCGGAGGCATCGTGGTGACCCCGCCAGGGCACGCGGCGGCCCGCCCGCCCGCAGGCCGCAGCGGCGGCCCGGACGAGCAGCCCGCGGCGGCCCCGCAGGGCGGACCCGCCGAGCAGGGCGGCCCGCTGCGGGAGGCCGAGCGCATCGCCGCCGGTGTCCCCGACCCGGAGCTGCCCATGCTCACCGTGGCGGACCTCGGCATCCTGCGCGGTGTGCGGCAGGAGGAGGGCCGCACCGTCGTCGAGATCACGCCCACCTACTCGGGCTGTCCGGCCGTCGAGGCCATCGCCGCCGACATCCGCGGCCGGCTCGCCGCACAGGGCCACCCCGGCGCCGAGGTGCGCACCGTGCTGGCACCGCCCTGGTCGACCGAGTGGATCACCGACGAAGGGCGGCGCAAGCTCGAAGCCGGCGGCATCGCCCCGCCGAGCGGAGCGGCACCGGTCTGCGGCGGCGCCGTACCGGTGCAGCTCTCCGTGCGCTGCCCGAACTGCGGGTCGCTCGCCACCCGCGAGCTCAGCCGCTTCGGGTCCACGGCCTGCAAGGCGCTGCGGGTCTGCAGCGACTGCCGGGAGCCGTTCGACCACATGAAGCCGTTCTGAGGCGGGAGCGCGCGGAGCAGCTCCGCCCGCGGGTACCCGGACCAGACCACCCCGGAGAGAGGCGAAGATGACCGCGACCCCCGACGAGCGCGTCCGGCCGCGGCGCCGCGGCGTGTTCCACCCGCTGGCGGTGGCATCCGTCGAGCCGCTCACCGGCGACGCCGTCGCCATCACCTTCGCGGTCCCGGCGGAGCTCGCCGAGGAGTTCCGCTTCGTGCACGGCCAGCACGTGACGGTGCGCCGGCCGGCCGGCGCGGGAGGCGGCGGAGGGGAGGCACCCGAGGCCGCCGGCTCGGCCGGCGAGGTGCGCCGCAACTACTCGGTCTGCTCGCGGGCGCCCGACGGGCCGCTGCGCATCGCGGTGAAGCGGCTGCCCGGCGGGGCCTTCTCCACCTGGGCCACCGAGGAGCTGCGCGCCGGCGACGTGCTCGACGTGATGCCGCCGCTGGGCCGGTTCACCGCCCCGCCGGCCGGCGGCACCGCCCGCCAGCACGTCGCGGTCGCCGCGGGCAGCGGAATCACGCCGGTCCTGTCGCTGGTCGCCACGGTGCTGCGGGACGAGCCGGAGAGCACCTTCGCCCTGGTGTACGCGAACCGCTCGGCCCGCGACGTCATGTTCGCCGAGGAGCTCGCCGACCTGAAGGACACCTACCCCGACCGGTTCCAACTGCTGCACGTGCTCAGCCGGGAGACCGGCGACGCGCCCCTCACCAGCGGCCGCATCGACGGCGGGAAGCGCGCCGAGCTGCTGGGCGCCACCGCGCCCGACCCGGCCGCGGCGCACTGGTACCTGTGCGGCCCCTACGAGCTGGTGCAGGAGTTCCGCACCGACCTCGCCGGCCGCGGCGTGCCCGCCGACCGGGTGCACTTCGAGCTCTTCCACGTCGAAGACGTCCCGCCGCCGCGCCGCGCCGGCGGCCCGCCGCCGGAGCCGTCCGGCCTCACCTTCACCCTCGACGGCCGCACCACCGAGGCCCCCGCCGACCCGGACGACCCGCTCCTCACCTCGGCCCTGCGCGCCCGCGCCGACGCCCCCTACGCCTGCCGCGGCGGCGTCTGCGGCACCTGCCGCGCCCTGCTGCGCGAGGGCACCGTCGACATGCCCCGCAACTTCGCCCTGGAGCCCGCCGAACTCGCCGCCGGCTACGTCCTCACCTGCCAGTCCCGCCCCACCAGCCCGCACGTGACGGTGGACTACGACGCGTGACGGCGGCGGGCGCGATCCGCCTGCGCCAGCCGTTCCTGAGGTCTAGCCTCTGAGGGTGACTGGTGGTGCAAGCTGCGCAGTCGTCATGGCACTCCACGGCGGTCGACCTGTTCAGCGCTCAGCTCCGGCAGCACGGCCGGCCCCGCTACCTGGCCCAGCACCAGATGGCGCTCGCACCCGGGCGGCGGCAGATGCCGGTGCCCGACGTTGTCACGGTTACTGTCGCCTCGTATCACCGGCTCGAACCGGACCGCTACTACTACGCCGAAGACGTGCTGCTCGCCGTCAAAGTGTCCGAACCCGAAACCCTGCTGCGGGACCGCCGCTGGAAGCCGCGGATCTACGCGGAGGCGGGAATCCCGCATTTCTGGCGGGTGGAGCGTTCCGCGGACGGCGGCGCTGCCGTCTACACCTTCGAACGCGAGCCCGCCACCGGGCAGTACGTCGCGGTGGGGATCCACCACGGCCGCTTGGCGGCTGCCGTGCCCTTCCCCATGGACTTCGGGATCGCCGCCGGCGACATCGCGCGCTGACCGCACCCGGCCGCATCACCGGTGCCGCCGCGGGTAGAGCCGCGCCATGAAACCACCATCCCCCTCTGAGTTCCACCGCCGGTGGGTGCGGATGCAGCTCCGGAGCCAGCAGCAGCCGCAGCGGGCCAGCGCTGCCGGTGCCGTCCTCGGCGGGGCGCTGTTCGCTGTGGCCATGGCCCTGGTCGCTGCGGCCGGGCCGGACCGGGCCGGCGGCCCGTGGTGGGTGCCCTGGGTGAGCGGGCTGGCCGGCGGTGTCTGCTTCGCCGCGGTGTCCTGGGCGGCGGCGCGGAGGCGGATCCGGCGGACCGCGCCCGGGCCGCTGCCGCCCGGCACCGGCCCCGACCGGGTGATCGCCGCGCGGCGGCTGCTCGCCCGCGGCGCGCGCTCCGATGACCCGGAGACGGACCGGGTCGTCGTGCACCTCGCGCGCCGGACAGCCTCCGGGGGCGGGCGCGCGCACTCGCCGACCGCGTTCGCTTGGTGGGGGAGCGGTGTGTTCGTGCTCGCTCTGGGCGCGAACCTGTGGGTGCTGCTGGCGACCGGCGACCCGGGGTGGATCCACTACGCCCCGCTCCCCGTGTTCGCGGTGCTCCTGGCGCTGATGCCCGCCGCGGTGCGCACGCTCCGGGACGTGCACCGCGTGGCCGAGGACGCGGCCGCTGAAGGGCCGGGGGCGGCGGAGGGCGGGAGCGCGGGCGACGGCGGCCGCTGACCGCTTCCATGTCGCGGGTTGTCTCCCGCGGCGCGGGCGGGCAGGCTCGTGCGGGTCGCGGCGGAGCGCCGCGGCGAGCGTGCGGACTGGATAGGCGGACAGCGGATGGACCGATGGGTGGACCGGGCCGGGCACCGGGCGTGGCTGCGGGCGGAGGAGTTCCGGCTGCTGGACTTCGGTACGGCGGCGGCACTGGACGGCGGCGGCTTCTGTGCCCTGGACGCGCGCGGGCGGCCCGCCGGCGCTACCGCGGAGACCTGGATCACCGGCCGCATGGCACACGTCTATTCGCTGGCGCACCTGCGCGGGGTGCCCGGAGCGGGGGTCCTCGCCGACCATGCTCTGGACGGCCTCCGCGGCGTCCTGCACGACGGCGAGCACGGCGGCTGGTACGCCGAGTCCGCCCCTGGCGGCGGCGTTCCGGCCGACAGCGCGAAGAGCGCCTACGTGACCGCGTTCGTGCTGCTCGGCTCGGCATCGGCAACCGCGGCGGGGCGGCCGGGAGCCCGCGACCTGCTGGCGGAGGCGCTCGCTACCGTCACCGAGCGGTTCATCGAGCCCGCGACGGGGCTGGCCCGGGAGAGCTGGGACCGCGCGTGGACGCAGGCCGAGGAGTACCGCGGTGCCAACGCCAACATGCATCTCGTCGAGGCGTTCCTCGCGGCCTCCGGCGCCATCGGCGACCCCTCCCTGGCCGAGCGGGCCCTGACCATCGCCGAATTCACCGTGCAGCGGGCCACCGCGGACAACGGGTGGCGGCTGCCCGAGCACTTCACCCCGGACTGGAGGGTCGACCCCGAGTACAACGCCGATCGGCCGCGGGACCGGTTCCGGCCCTACGGCACCACCGTCGGCCACTGGCTGGAATGGGCCCGGCTGCTCCTGGAACTGGACGAGGCACTGGGCGCCGGCGCGCCCGACTGGCTCCTCCCGGCGGCGCAGCGCCTCTTCGACCTCTCCGTGGAGCACGGCTGGGCGGTGGACGGCGCCGACGGGTTCATCTACACGCTCGACTGGAGTGACCGCCCAGTGGTCGCGGAGCGCATGCACTGGGTGGCGGCGGAGGCGGTGCTTGCTGCTGCGGCGCTGGGCCGCCGCACCGGTGAGCCGCGCTATGAGCACTGGTACCGGACCTGGTGGGACTACATCCGCCGGTATCTGGTCGACCGCGCGCACGGCAGCTGGCACCACGAGCTCGACGCGGAGAACCGCCCCTCCACCCGCGTCTGGGAGGGCAAGCCCGACCTCTACCACGCCTACCAGGCAGTCGTCCTGCCCACCCTCACCGGAGCGCCGGCCGCCGCCCACCTCCGCGACCACCCGGAAGAGAGTTGACCGGGGCGCAGGCCCACCCGCTCCGCCCGTCCCGACGGCGGGCGGAGCGCCGGCCGGCACGCCCTAGGTCTCGGACCAGGCGCCGAGCTCGTTGCCGCTGGGGTCGGCGAAGTGGAAGCGGCGGCCGCCGGGGAACGCGTAGGGGTCGTGGATGATGCGGCCGCCGGCGGCCACCACGGCGTCGACGGTCCGGTCCAGGTCCGCCGAGTAGAGCAGGACCAGCGGCCCGCCGCTCCGCCCGGCGCGCCCGCGTGCCAGCCCGCCCGCCTCAGGCCCGTCCGGCGCGCTGAAGCCGGCGTAGTCCGGTCCGTAGTCGGTGAAGTTCCAGCCGAACGCGGTGGCGTAGAAGCCCTTCGCCTCCTCCAGGTCGTGCACGGTGATCTCGACGTAGTCGATGGCATGGTGGCGGCTGGCCGCCCCGGTCGGCGGGTCGGAATCGCTCATGGTCCGATCATCCCCGCCCGCACCGACAGTGCGCACCCGAATCCGGGCAGCGATCCCGCCACCTGCCCACCCAGCGGAACCCGGCCCCCGCCGAACCCCGGCTGCCCCGCCTGCCCCACGGTCACCCCGCTGCGGCGCGCCCTCTCCCGCGGCTGGAGAGCGGTGCGGAGCCGCCCGCCCCACAGGCGCTGCGGTCGGGTTCTCCCGCCCCGCCACGGCTCGCTCCGCGGCCGGCAGGGCGACCAGCCGGCCGCTATCCGCGCGCACCGCGGATCCGCGACGGCGGAGGCAGGATCGGTCGGGGCCCGGCCCCTGGCCTGGAGGGGGCGCCCGCGGCACAGCCTTCCGCAGCGGGCCCCTGAGCGGCGCCGGTGCGCAGCAGCGCGGCCCGGTCCGTGGCGGAGACCGGGCCGCGGGGCGCGTAGTCCTCGGGCGTGTTGGGTGGGTGGCGTTCGTCGCGAGCGGTGTCGGCGGTGCACCCGTCGCAAGGCCGACGAATGAGTCAGGGCGGGTTTTCCCTGTCGATTGAGGAGAACGCTGCGAGGGGCGTGCCAGGGCGGTGCGCAGCAGGGTAGTTGTCCACCCGGTACGCCCGGGGCGTGTCGGGTGGATGGCGTTCGTCGCGAGCGGGGTCCTGGTGCACCCATCGCAAGGCCGACGAATGAGTCAGGGCGGGTTTTCCCTGTCGATTGAGGAGAACGCCGCGAGGGGCGTGCCAGGGCGCCGCGCAGCAGGACAGGTGCCCACCCGGCACGCCCTAGTGGGAGGTGCCGCGGCGCCAGTAGCCGCAGAAGTAGATGCGGTCCTTGGCGACGCCGCGGGAGACGAGGTGGCGGCGGAGCGACGTGGCGAGCGCGGACTCGCCGGAGACCCAGGCGTAGCAGGGCACGGTGGTGCGGTCGGCCAGGTGGGCCAGCGCGGCCGTGCCGGCCGGGGCCCCGGGGGCGGGGGCGAGGTGCACCCGCTCCACCTCCGGGCGGTCGGGGATCTCCGGTGCGCTGCCGGGGGCCGACTCCAGGATGGCCAGGGCCTCGACCCCGGCGGGCAGGGACTCCACGATCGCGGCGAGGGCGGGCTGGGCCGTCTCGTCGCCGACCAGCAGCAGCCGTTCGGCGGTGGGCGGCGGGGCGAACCCGGACCGGTCGCTGAGCACGCCGATGGTCGACCCCGGGGCGGCGGCCGCCGCCCACGACGAGGCCGGACCCGCGCTCGAAAGGTGCAGGACGAAGTCGATGTCGAGCTGGCAGCGCACCCGGTCCAGCGAGCGGACCGTGTAGTTGCGGACCACCGGGCGCTCCGCCTCGTCCCAGCTGAGCGCTTCCTTCCACCAGCCGATCGCGGACTCCGGCAGGCGCAGCCGTCCGTCGGTGCCGGGCAGCAGGAGCCGCACGAGGTGGTCGGGCGCGTGGTGGGCGAACCGCGCCGGGTCGCCGAACGACGGGTGGGTGAGGGTGACGCGCACCATGTGCGGCGCGACCATGCGGGTGCGGACGACCTCCGCCTCGAAGGCGGGGGCCGCGGGCAGCGCCGCGGGATCGGGGAGGGGAGTGCTCCATCCCGCGCGGGGGGTGTGTGCCCCCTTCGGCGGTGCGGTCGCCGTCTGCGCGGGCATGCGCCTCACTCCTCAAAGCGTGCGGAAAACGGGCACCCGATGGGGTTTCGGGCACCGCGGCCACGTCCTAAGGTAAGGCTTACTTTAGCGATCGCGCAATCGGGTGCGGCGGAAAATCATCCGGCGGTCCGATTCCGCCCGCCCTCGGCGGACACGGCGGCGGGGCGGGCGGGCAGGTCAGTCCGGGTGAGCGGGGGCGGGCGCCGCGGTACTGGTGGCGCGGCCCGTGCGGCGGGTGCCCGCGCAGTGCGGCAGCCGGGCCGGAGTCGCCTCCGGCCCGGTGCCGCTTCCCCTTCCCTCTGGCCTTTCCCGGCGGGCAGGGCCGCGCCGGCCGCCGCCTACGGGCAGCGGATGATCTGCCCGGCGTACGACAGATTGCCGCCGAAGCCGAACAGCAGGGCCGGCGTGCCGCTCTCCACCTCGCCGCGCTCCAGCAGCTTCGAGAGTGCGAGCGGGATGCTGGCCGCCGAGGTGTTGCCGGACTCGACGATGTCGCGGGCGATGACGGCGTTCACCGCACCGAGCGACCGGGCGATCGAGTCGATGATGCGCAGGTTGGCCTGGTGCAGGACCACGGCGCCGAGCTCCTCCGGGGCCACACCCGAGCGCTCGCACACCTCGCGCGCCAGCGCCGGCAGCCGGGTGGTGGTCCACCGGTAGACCGCCTGGCCCTCCTGCACGAACCGGGTGGGCGTGCCGCCGATCCGGATCGCGCTGCCCAGTTCGGGGAACGACCCCCACAACACCGGGCCGATGCCGGGCGCGGCGGGGTCGGCGGCCGGGTCGGCCTCGATGACGGCGGCCCCCGCGCCGTCGCCCACCAGGACGGACGTGGAGCGTTCGGCCCACTCCACGACGTCGGTCATCGCGTCCGAGCCGATCACCAGCGCCGTGCGGGCGGCACCGGCCCGGACCGCGTGGTCCGCCGTGGCCAGCGCGTGCGGGAACCCGGAGCAGACCACGTTGACGTCGAGTACCGCGGGGGAGGGCGCCCCGATCCGGGCGGCGACGCGCGCCGCCATCGAGGGGCTGCGGTCGCGGGCCGTTGACGTGGCGACGACGACCATGTCCACGTCGGTCGGTTCGCGGCCCGAACCGGCCAGGGCTTTCGCTGCGGCGTGCGCCGCCATCTCGTCGACGGTCTCCCCGTCGGCGGCCACGTGGCGGGTGCGGATGCCGACGCGGGTCCGGATCCATTCGTCGGAGGTGTCGGTGAGCCGGGCGACGTCGTCGTTGGTCAGCACAGTGCTGGGTTGGTAGTGGCCCAGAGCGAGCACTCGTGACCCGCGCATCGGCATTCCCCCGCTCCTCAGGCCCGTTCGGCCCCGTCAGTTTCAGCGTTACTGGCGAGTCGCACAAGCTGGGACGGATGCGGCACCCCGCGCGCGGATATCCCTGCAGCTCAGAGCGGTCGAAACCGGGATCGGACCGGGTGGCCCGGTGAAGGCTCCGCGCGGTCGGTTCCGTGGCGCTCCGCCGCTGGCCGGCGACGCAGCGCAGCGCTCCGCACCTGCGGTTCGGTGCGCGGCGCGCGGACGGAGGGGCCGGCGCTGGGGCGCGACCCCGCACCCGCCGGCGGGGGCCGCGCCGGCGTCCTCCCCAAGGGCCGACGAGGGGAAGAGCGCCTCCGGGCCGCACACGCCCGGACGCCGAGCCGCGCGACGGCTCCGCGCCAGCCTAGACCGCGGCCGCCGTCCGGGGAACGGCCCTCGGCGCCGCGCCTGCCGGCCGCGGCTCAGCGCTCGGGGACCGCGCCTCTTGCCATCCGCGGCCTCCCGGGAGATGCTGAAAGAACTTGACTCTGTCAACGAATCCATTGAGGCCGTCATGGAAAACCCTGCGAATGCCGACGCGCCCCGCGCCGCGCGACCGGGCACTGAAGCCGCGCCGGAGGGCGGCGCAGAACCGGCCGGCGCCGCTCCCGTGCACCCCGGCGAGGTGGCCCGCTTCCGGTCGTTCAGCCGGGTCTTCACCCGCGCGGCTGGAGCGGTCCGGCCCACCTACCTGGATTCGCCCTGGTCGCTGAGTGAAGTCCGCACCTTCTACGAACTCCTGCACCGCGGCCGCACCCAGACCGCCGACCTGCGCCGCGCCCTGGACATCGACGCGGGCCAGCTCAGCCGCGTCCTCGCCCAGCTGGAAGCCGACCACCTGGTGGCCCGCGCCCCGGCGCCCGGCGACCGGCGGCGCAGCACCGTCGAACTCACCCCGGCGGGCGCCCGCGCAGCCGCCCTCATGGAGGCCCGCGCCGACTCCCAGGTGGGGGAGCTGCTGTCCCGGCTGTCCGCCGCGGACCGGGACCGCCTCAGCACCGCCCTGGACACCGCGGGGCGCGTGCTCGACCCGCCGGCGGCGCCCGCGGTGGTGCTGCGCCCGCCGGGCAGCGGCGACATCGGCTGGATCGTCCAGCGGCACGGCGAGCTCTACGCCCGCGAATACGGCTGGAACACCGAGTACGAGGCGCTGGTGGCACGTATCGCCGCCGACTTCGCCGAGCGCGCCGGCGGCCGCACCGAGGCCGGCTGGATCGCCGAGGTGGACGGCGAGCGGGCCGGCAGCATCGCCTGCACCCGCGCCGCAGCGGACACCGCCCAGCTCCGGCTGCTCCTGGTCGAGCCGTGGGCGCGCGGCCGCGGCGTCGGCGGCCGCCTCGTCGACGCCTGCCTGGAGTTCGCCCGCGGCGCCGGCTACCGGCGCATCACCCTGTGGACCCAGTCCACGCTCACCGCCGCCCGCGCCCTCTATACCCGCGCCGGCTTCACCCGCACCGCAGAAGAGCCGCACCGCAGCTTCGGCCACGACCTCGTCGCCGAGACCTGGGACCGCGAACTCTGAGCCGGCCGCTCCCTGCGCCGCCCGGGGGCGGGCGCCCTGCCCGGCCCCCGCGCGCCGCGCCAGGACAGCCGCCGGTGCGCGCCCAGGGCGCCGCGCAGCAAGGCAGGTGACCACTCGACACGCCCTAGGTCTCCCCTGACCTGCACAAGCGCTCCGCGACACGCCCCGTTCAGTACCGGGCGCACCGGATGAATCCGGGCACCATGGTCGGAGCCGGGCAGGGGAGGTGCGGATGGACGGGGTTCCGGCGCCACGGCGCGCGCGGGACGGATCCGCTCCGGGGCGTGTCCAGTGGCGAACCGTCCCACTGCGCGCCGCGGCACGCCCCGCGCGGCGTGATCCTCAGGCCGGGAGCGGAACCCGCCCGACCCCCTCGCCGGCCTCGCGATGAACGCGCCGGGGCGCCGCCCGCGACGGACGCGGTCCAGTGGACACACCCTCGTCACCATCGTTTTCGCGCTCGCCGCCAACCTCGGTGTGGGTGTGCTCAAGCTGATCGCCGGCCTCGTCACCGGCTCCGCGGCCATGCTCTCCGAGGCGGCGCACTCCGTCGGCGACACCGTCACCGAGATCCTGCTGCTCACCGCGCATGCCCGCGCCGGCCGCCCCGCCGATCGGCGCCACCCCTTCGGCTACGGCAAGGAGGGCTACTTCTGGGCGCTCTTCGCCGCGATCGGCATCTTCGCCTCCGGTGCCATGTTCTCGCTGTACGAGGGCGCGCGGACCATCGCCGAAGGGCAGAGCGCCGAGCAGACCGCGCCCTGGCTCGCCTACACCGTGCTGGCACTGGCCGCCTGCCTGGAGGGCACGTCGTGGGTGCAGTCCGTGCGCACCCTGCGCAGCGAGGCGCGCGCGCAGGGCCGCGGCGCTCTCGACTACCTGCGGCGGCCGGAGAGCCCCGCCATCACCACCGTCGTGCTGGAGGACAGCGCCGCACTGACCGGCCTCGCACTGGCCGCTGCCGGTGTCAGCCTGCACCACGCCACCGGCTCCGGCGTGTGGGACGGCCTCGCCTCCGTCCTCATCGGCATACTCCTGGTCGCGGTCGCCTACCAGCTGGCGCGCACCAACAAGGAGCTCCTCGTCGGCCAGCAGGCGCACAGCACCCTGGTCCGCGGCATCCGCGAGCTGCTGGAGGGCCGGACCGAGGTCACCGGCGTCGTCGACCTGCTGACCATGGTCGTCGGTGTCGACCGGGTCCTGCTGTGCGTGCGCATCGACTTCGACGACCGGCTCGGCGCCGCCGAACTCGAGCGCACCTGCGTCACTCTCGGCGCCACCCTGCGCGCCGAGTTCCCCGCGCTCGACGAGATCTTCCTGGAGCCCGTCCCCCGCGGCGACCCCGACGTCCTCGCCCGCGTCCGGGCCCGCTACGGCCGCGCCTTCTCCGACCCCGGCGGCCCCGGCGGCCCGTCCGCCCCCGGCGCCGGCCCCGCGCAGTGACGACCGGCCGCCGGGCTGAGCGGCCCGCCCGGCCCTGCCGGCTCCACCGCCCCGGTCGCAGCCGGCGCCGCCCCGCGGCCGTCCCGCCCGTGCCGCCGCTGCCGACGCCGCTCCCGCCGGGCACGGCGGCGAACAGCGCGCAGGCCTGTGCGCTGACACTTCGGCACCGGCCGAGCGCGGCGGGATGTCTCGAACGCGCGCCACCTGGAGTACCCTCGTGGAGCCCTCCCCCCGACCGCGTCCCCCGCCTCCGGCGCCGTCCGCGCGCCGGTCTGCACTCCGCCGCTGCGGCGGATGTGCACCCGAGGGTGCCGACGCGCCGGAGCGGTGCGTCCCGACGGATATACGGATATTCCGACAGCGCACTGCGACGCCCCGCCCCCGGGTGTCAAGAAGGGCGGTCGTTCAATGCTCGTGTGGGCCGTGGCCGCGGCCATCGCCGGTGCCCTGGCGGTCGCCGCAGGCGCCGCCTTCCAGGAGCGGGCGGTCACCGCCGCGCCGCTCAACGGCGTCGGCCAGCTGCAACTGCTCAAGGCCGTGGCGCGGCGCCCGATGTGGGTGCTGGGCACGTCGATGACGGTGGCGGGCATCCTGGCGCACATGTGGGCGCTCAGCCACGCGCCGCTCGTCGTCATCCAGCCGATCGGGATCAGCGGACTTCTGTTCGCGGTGATGCTGTCGGCGTTCTTCCGCCGCAGGCGCCTGACCACCGCCCAGGTCACCGGATCGCTCGCGGTCACCGTCGCGCTGGCCGGCCTGCTGTCCACGATCCCCGGGTCCGGCGGGCCGCGCCCCGACTCCGGCGAGCTGACCGGAATCGGTCTGCTCGCGGGCTGCTCGATGCTGGTCTGCACCGCGCTGGGCCGTGCCGTGTCCGGCGCCGCCCGCGCCTGCTCACTGGCTCTGGCCAGCGGCGTCGCCTATGCGGCGGCGTCGGCGTTCGGCCGCGTCGTCGGCAGCACCATGTTCGGAGCGGCCGGCGACCCGTGGGCGCTGCTGCAGCCGCTCACCGCGATCGCGCTCGCCATCGGGCTCGCCGGCGGGCTGATCATGCAGAACGCCTACCGGGCCGGGCACTTCGCGCTCGCCTACGCGACGCTGCTGATCAGCGATCCGATCGCCGCGACCGTCATCGGCGTCGCCTTTTTCGGCGAGGCGCTGCCGACTGAGCCCATCGCGGCGGTGGTGGCCGTCGGGGCCGCCCTGCTCGGCGCGGCCGGCGTGATCACGCTGGCCCGCTCGTCCCGCTCGGACGGGGCGGTCCGTCAGGGCTCCGCGGCACCGGCGCCGTCCCGGTAGGCCCGCCGGTAGATCTCCTCGAACCTGCTCAGCGACCGCTCGTGGTCGTGCTCGGACGCAGCGGCGCGCCCCGCGGCCCCCAGGGCCGCCCGCTGCGCCGAGTCGCCGAGCAGCGCGCCGAGGCGGCGGGCCAGCAGGTCGGGGCGGCCGGGCGGGTAGAGGTAGCCGGTGCTGCCCGGCCGAACCAGGTGCGGCAGTGCCATGGCGTCGGCGGCGACCACCGGAAGACCGCTCGCCATCGCCTCCAGCGTGGCGATCGACTGCAGCTCGGCGGTGCCGGCGATCGCGAACACGTCGGCCGCGCGATACACCAGCGGCAGATCCGCGTCGGGCACGAACCCGAGGAACCGCACCCGTCCGGCCGCGCCCAGCTCGCGGGCGCGCCGCTCGATCCGGGCGCGGTGCGCACCGGTCCCGGCCAGCACCAGCACCGCGTGCTCCAAGCCGTGCTGGGCGAGTGCCGCGACCAGCTCCTCGACCCGCTTCTCCTCGTCGAGCCGGCCCACGAAGGCGGCGGTGGGCCGGTCCGGCAGCTGCAGCCGGGCGCGTGCCGCGGCCCGCTCCCCGTCCCTGGGCGGGCGGAAGCGGCCCAGGTCGATGCCGCAGGACACCGCCTCCACCGGCCGGCCGAACCCCTGGGCGGCCATCAGCCCGGCGGCGATCGGAGTGGGCGCGGTGACGTGGTCGGCGCCGGCCAGCGTGCGCCCGAGGTCGGCCCAGGCGGCCTGCGCCACCGGAGCGCGCAGCGGGCGCGGCACCCCCACGTAGTCGAACAGGTTTTCCGGCATGAAGTGGTTGGTGGCGATGACGGCCGTGCCGCTGCGGCGGGCCGCGCCCAGCAGCAGCCGGCCGATGAGGAAGTGGTTCTGCACGTGGACCGCGTGCGGCCGCAGCCGGCGCAGCAGCCGGTCGAGGTGGCCCGGTGCTCCGGGCGGCAGCGCCAGGCGCACCGTGGGGTGCGCGATCGACGTCAGGGAGCGCAGCCGGTGCTCGACGACGCCGGCCGGCGTGCGCACGACGGCCGGCGCGCCGGTGGGCGAGGGGGCGGCGACGTGGACGTCGTAGCCGCGCGCGGCGAGGCCGTCGGCGAGCCGGGCGGTGAAGTAGGACGCACCGTTCACGTCCGGCGGGTAGGTGTCGCTGCCGATGAGGATGCGGAGTCGGGGCGCGGTGTCCTGGGGGTCGCGGGCGTCCAAAATGGCCTCCGGGGGCGGGACGCGGACGGCGGGTGCGCTTCGGGCGGCAGAGCGCTGCCACGGTGCCGTGGCCCCGGCACAGTACTGCGGCCGGCGGGTGCTGCGCCGGGCCTTGCGCGAGGTGACACTGACCGTTCACCGGCCGGATCCGCCCCGGCAGCGCCCTCGTCCGGACCGCGGCGGCGCCAGGACCAGCGGTGCGGCCGGCCCGAGGGGCTGCCGCACCGCGGAAAGGGCGGGTCCGCGGCGCCGCCTTCCGGCCGGGTGCGGCCAACCGGAAGCGCCCGGCCGGTGCTATCCGCATTCGGTCGGAATCCTGCGGAGAATTGCGCCCCCCGGAACGGAGGCGGCTGAATGCGGATGTATCCGGGTGGGGAATGTGAGACGGTGCGGGCGGCGGATGCGGACGAGGAAGGAATCCGCACGCCGCCGCCCCGGGCGCCCCGCCGGCGGGGCGGCCGCGCCGTGGCGGGAGCATGCGCCCGTCAGGGGGTGAACGGCGGAGGGTGCAGCGGAGTTCCCGCCCCGCAGCGGCTTCGCACGCTTCTGCTGCGCCGGAGAATTGCGGGGCATTCCGGTGCCGCGCCGCCTCACCCGCCCCGGGTGCGGGGTGACCGCATGATTTCTGCGTCCGGGGACCGCGGAACCGGGGGATGCTTCCGGGCGGTTGCCGGAAATGCGCACTGCGGATTATCCGCAGAATCACCCCCGTACTCGCCGAGGGAGATTCCCCGCGGGCCGATGCGCCTTTTCCCGCGCAGTTTGCGGCTCTGCAGGGCCGGTTCCGCAGGGGCTGCCGCGAACCGAGCCGGCCGTTGAAGCCGGCGGGGCCGCTGAGGCCGCGCCCGGGAGAAACGAGGCCCCCGGGCAGCCGTTGGCGCGCTCGCCCAGCCCTTGAGGTGTCCCGAGGCCTCCGGGCGGTTGCACCCGCGATGAAGAACTCGGAATGAACTGACAGCGCCGGACCTGGCAGAGGCCCTGTTCACCAGGGTGCGGGACCGTCGATGTCGAAGAAGCTGCCGGTGGGCCCGTCGGCGGGAAGCATGGCGGCGCGCACGGCGACCCTGGCTCCCTCGGAGGGATGCTGGCCGGAGGGGTCGGAGTTCATGTCGGTCCGGTTGACGCCCGGGCAGACCGAGTTGACCTTGACCGGTGTGTCTGCGAGTTCGGCGGCGAGCCAACCGGTGAGGCTGTTCAGGGCGGTCTTGGAGACCGGATAGGCGAAGATGGGGAAGGCCTTCTGGGTGGTCCTCTGGATGCTCTCGGGATCGGTCAGCGGACTCAGGGAGGCCATCTTGGTGCTGACGTTGACGATGCGGCCCTCGGGCGACTTCTCGACCAGGGGCAGGAAGGCCTGGGTGACCCGCAGCGGGCCGAACAAGTTGACTTCGAGGTCATCGCGGACCGTCTCGAGGGCAACGGAGCTGGGTGGCCCCTCGCCTTCGACCTGAGCGGTGGCGGCGTTGTTGACCAGTACGTCGAGGGAGTCGTGCGCCGCCCCGATCTCGGCCGCGGCGGAGCGGACGGAGTTCTCGTCGGTGACGTCGAGTGCGACGACGCGCACCGCGCCGTGGGCAGAGAGTTCCTCGGCTGCGGCGCGTCCCCGGTTGCGGTCGCGCGAACCGATCCAGACGGAATACCCGGCCTCTGCCAGCTGCCGGGCTGTCTCCAGGCCGATGCCCTTGTTGGCGCCCGTGACCAGGGCCGTTCGCTTCGCGGTGGTGTTCATGCAGTCAAGCATGCTTGACGCCGAAAGTATCTTCCATAATGTTTAGTCCGTGAATCTTTACGGACCGTCCAGGCGGGTCGGTGCCGCCGCCGGTGACCCGATTGCGGATGCGGCCGGCCTCCTGCGTCCGCGCAGCTTCCACCATGGCGGCCTCAGGGGCACGGGTCCGTGGGCGGTGCGCTTCGAGCCGTTCCCGCACGTCCAGATCGGCGTGGTCGCGATCGGCCAGTGCTGGCTGGCCATCGAGGGCCGCGAGCCGGTGCTGCTGCGCCAGGGAGACTTCTACCTGCTGGGCGACCCCCCGTCCTACGCGCTGGCCAGCGGGCTGGGGGCCGAACCGCGAGCCGCGGCCTCGCTCGACCTGGCCGGAGCACAGGTGGTGACCGTGGCGGACGACGGCGGAGCCGAGACGTACGTGTGCCGGGCCCACTTCGCCTTCGACGATGCCGACGCGTCCGTTGTGGTCGACGCCCTTCCCCGCCTGGTCCACGTCCGCGCGACCGACCCGCAGGGCGAACTGCTCGGATATCTGAGCCAACTGCTCGTGAGCGAGTTCGCGGCCAACCGCCCCGGCAGCTCGCTGGTCCTCGACCATCTGGCTCAGATTCTGTTCGTGCACATGCTGCGCGCGCACGCGAACCGGACGGAGCGTCCCGTCGGCTGGCTGGGAGCGCTCACCGACGACCGCATCGGCGTGGCGATGCGCGCCATGCACGCCGATGTGTCACGGCGTTGGTCGCTCGCCGAACTTGCCCGGCTGGCCAACATGTCCCGTTCCGCATTCGCCGCCTCCTTCAAGCAGCGGGTGGGCCGGCCGCCGCTGGAGTACTTGATCGAGTGGCGGATGAGCCTGGCCCGCGACGCCCTGCTCCGCGGCTCGTCGTCCATATCCGAGCTTGCCGCGGCGACCGGGTATGAGTCCGAAAGCGCCTTCAGTACCGCGTTCCGCCGAGTCGTCGGCTCCTCCCCGCGGCAGTTCCGAGAGCAGGCCCGCCGCGACGGAGCGGCCCTCGCAGCGCGCTAGGGCGCGGTGGAACACCGGACGTTTTGCGGAGCCGTGCCGGCTGCGGTGCTGCCCGTCCGGGCATCAGGGTGCCCCGCGGAAGGCCGATGGCCTGTCCGGAACCACCCGTGCCACCGCGCACCGCTGGTCTCCGGCCTGGACCGAGAGGGCCTGTGGCCCGCGATCCACCGCACGATGCCGGATGAGCGGGGCAGGCGCGCCCTGCTGGACCGGTCCCGCGCATGGTCGACTGCCGGTCGATCCGCGCCAGGAGAGGGGAGAGCACGGGCCGGGCCCGGCCCCAGCCGCCCCGGCCCGCGAACAGCGCACAGCGGAGGCCGGACCCGTACGGGCCCGGCCTCCGGGTGGTGCCCGCGGGCCGACTGGTCGGGGCCGCGGTGGGCGGGTGGCGCGCAGCAGGACGGGTGCCCACCCGATACGCCCTAGTCGCCGATGCTGTCGAGGGACTGCTCGGAGAGGGTGACCTCGCTTTCCTGCTCCTTGCCGTCGCGCTCGTAGCCGATGGCGACCGTGTCGCCGGGGCGGTGCGAGCGGATCTTTGCGATGAGGTCGTCCGGGCCTTCGACCTTGGCGCCCTCGAGGGTGGTGATGACGTCGTCGTCCTTCAGCCCGGCCTCGGCCGCGGCGCCGTCCTTGCCGGCTTCGACGATGCGCACCCCGGTGCTGCCCTCAACGCCGGACACCGTCGCGTCGATCGCCGCATACGACGACGTGCCCGACTCGATGAGCTGCTCCGCGATCGGCTTGGCCTGGTTGGCCGGGATGGCGAAGCCGAGCCCGATGGAGCCCGCCTCGCCCTGGCCGGAGCTGGTGCCCGCGATCGCGGTGTTCACGCCGATGACCTCGCCGTTCATGTTGATCAGCGGGCCGCCCGAGTTGCCCGGGTTGATCGGGGCGTCGGTCTGGATCGCGCTGATCACCGTCGACGTCTGGGTCTGCGGCTCGCCCTGCTGACCGCCGCCGCCACCGCCACCGCCGCCGCCCTGACCGCCGAACGGGTCCTGCGGCTGCTGCTCGCCCTCGGCGTTGCCGGTGTTGACCGGACGGTCGACTGCGCTGACCACGCCCGAGGTGACGGTGCCGGACAGGCCCAGCGGCGAGCCGATGGCGACGACGTCCGCGCCCACCTCGACCTTGTCGGAGTTGCCGAGGGTGGCCGGCGTCAGGTCGCTGACCCCGCTGGCCTCGATCACCGCCAGGTCGGACACCGGATCCGTGCCGAGGATCTTCGCCTCGGCCTCGGTCCCGTCGTTGAACTGGACGGCGACCGTGTCGCCCTCGGCCCCCGCGACGACGTGGGCGTTGGTGAGGATCTGCCCGTTCGAGCTGATCACCACCCCGCTGCCGCCGGCTCCGCCGGAGTCGATGGACACCACGCTCGGCAGCACCTTCTCGGCGACCTTGCTGACGCTGCCGGTGGAGACCGACTCCGCCTGCCCGCCGTCGGCGAGGGAGCTGATCGGGGACGACCCGCCGGCCAGGGCGCTGGTCGCGACCGCCGCGGCCGGGCCGACGATGAGGCTGGTCACCAGGGCGGTGACGGCCGCGATCGCGATCGTGCCGGAGCGGGAGCGCTTCGGGCCCCCGCCGTCTCCCGGCGGTGCTGCGCCGGGCGGGCCCCAGGGCGGCGGCGGGCCGGCCGGGCCGAACCCGCCCTGCTCGAACTGCGCGGGTCCGGGGCCGAAGGGGCCGGGGCTGTAGCCGCCGCCCGGGTGGCCTGGAGGCGGAGTGTGGCCGGGGTGCGCGTGCGCTCCGGACGGCGGACCGCTCCACGCCTGCTCGTGCTGGGGAGTGCCCGTACCGGGCGGGCCCGGGGCGGCGAAGACTCCCGTGCTGGCTGCGGCGCCCGGCTGCGGCGCCCCCGAGCCGCCGCCCGGAACAGTGGCTCCCCACGGCGGGGGAGCGCCCGGACCACCGGGCCCGCCCTGCGGGTGCGCCCCCGCGGCACCCGCGCCAGGCTGCTGCTCCTCGGCCGGGAAACCCGCACCGGTGCCCGGATGGGCCGGGCCCGCCGCTGCCGCGCCCGTCTCCGGGGCGGGCTCCGCGGCGGAGGGTGCGGGGCCGGTTCCCTCGGGGCCGCTGGGGGCAGGCGCGCTGTCCCCGGACGCCTCTGCTTCAGGCGCCGGGCCGGCCGCCTGCTCCCCGGCGTGCCCGTCATCGGCGGACGCCGCTGCCCCGGCCGGCTGCGGCGGCCCGGACTCGGCCTCGGAAACGTCTGGCCCGGAGAGGCCGGCGCCGCCGGGCGCCGCCCCAGCGGACTCCGCCGGGACCGCCCCTTCGGCGTGCGGCGCCCCCTCGGGCGCGGTCGGCTCGGGGTGCTCCCCGGCGCGCCCGCTGCGGTCGCTACCGTCCGTCGCGCTCATCGTGTCCCTCCGGTCTCTGTACCTTCCTCCATCGATTATGCGACGACAGGGTTAGATTCCGGTGAGACGCCGGATAGGCGTGGTTTCGAGGGGCCTTCGGCGCGCCGCGCTCATTGCGGAACGAAGGTGACGAACAATGGTGAACGCGGCACCCTGCCGCATAGACCACCGCGTGGCCGCTCACCGACCCACGGTCCCGAGGCCACGCGGTGCAGACCTGCAGCACATCCGCCCGGCTGGACGAGCGGGCCCGCGGCGGACGCAGCCGCCCCGTCAGACGGCCCGGCCCCGCCCGTCGCCCGTTTCGGCGGGCAGCTCCGGGTCGGCGCCCCACGCGCTCCACGAGCCGGGGTAGAGCCGGGCGCCGGTGTAGCCCGCGCGTTCCAGGGCGAGCAGGTCGTGGCAGGCCGTCACCCCGGAGCCGCAGTAGGCCGCGACCGTGCCGGCGGTGTCGGCGCCCAGGGCCGCGAACCGCTCGCGCAGTGCGGCGGGTGCCAGGAAGCGCCCGTCGGCGTCCAGGTTGCCCTGCCAGGGCGCGCCGGAGGCGCCCGGAACATGGCCGGGCCGCGGGTCGACCGGGGCGGGCTCCGCGCCGGTGAAGCGGCCATCGGCGCGCGCGTCCAGCAGCAGCGGTGCACCCGCACCGCCCGCGCTGCGCGCGTCCGATTCGGCGCGCAGCCGGGCGGTGTCGGTGAACCGCTCCGCGGGCCAGGGCTGCGGGGTGCGGGCCCGCAGCGGCGCGGCCGCGTCCCCGGTCTCCAGCGCGCCGGTCCAGGCGGCCAGCCCGCCGTCGAGGACGGCCGCCGGTGAGCCGAGGACGCGCAGCAGCCACACCAGGCGGGCCGCAGTGGAGCCGCCTGCGTCGTCGTAGGCGATCACGGCGGTGTCGTCGCCGATGCCCAGCCGGCCCAGCGCAGCCGCGAATGCCTCGGGGTCGGGCAGCGGGTGCCGCCCGCCGTCCGCGGTTGCGGGCGCGGCCAGGTCGGTGTCGATGTCGGCCCAGACGGCTCCGGGGATGTGCCCGGCCCGGTAGGCGTCGCGGCCGGACCGGCCGTCGAGGTACCAGCGCACGTCGACGACTGCGGTGTCCAGGGGATGTTCGGCCAGCCTCCGCTCCAGGTCGCCGACTGCGGCGACGGGCGGGAGGGCGAGGTCGGTCTGCTCGGTCATGCCGAAAACCCTAGAACCCCGCGGGGGCGGGCGCGTCAGAGGTCGGCCGAACCGCCTGCTGCTTCGGCGGCGCGCTCCCCGTCGAGCTGCCGGACCCGGCGCAGCCAGAGCAGCCCCAGCACGGGCAGCACCAGCGGGATGAAGAGGTAGCCGCTGCCGTAGAACGACCAGACCGTGTCGTCCGGGAACGCCGCGGGGTCGGCCACGCTGAGCGTGCCCACGATGAGCACGCCGGCCAGCTCCACCGCGCAGGAGGCGAAGGCGACCCGGTGCGAGGTGCGGTCGGAGCGCGCGATGCCCACGGTGGCGACGATGTAGACGATTCCGGCAGCCAGGGAGAGCAGGTAGGCCAGCGGCGCCTCGTCGAACCGGCCGACGATCTGGACGGTGGCCCGCGCTGTCGCGGCGAGGGCGAACACGGCGTAGACCGCCACCAGGACGCGGCCGGGCCCGCTCCGGCTCGAGTGGCCGGCGCCGCCCGGGGCGCCCGCGCTGCGGCCGGCCAGCCGGTCCAGCGCCGACCCGCGCCCGGCGCCGCCGGATGCGGAGCCGCCGGCGGTGCGGTCAGACATGCGGTCCGCTCCAGACCTGCTCGAGCCGCACCATGAGTACGGGGAGGATGAAGCACGCGAAGGCCATCACCGCCGGCCCCCACCTGCTGCGCTCCATGAAGCCCCAGGTGGCGCAGGCCGGCGGCAGCAGCACCACGGTGGCGAGGTAGCCGATGAAGGTGGGGAGCTCCTCGGGGCGCGCGCCGCCGATGAGCTGGGTGATGGAGACGGCCCCCTGGGCGAGGGTGAGCAGCCACAGCACGCCCATGCCGATGAGGTGCGGCACCATCATGGCGCGGCCGCGGAACGCCTGGATCAGGCACCAGACGGCCATCGCCAGCGACGCCGCCTCGATCACGGTGGTCAACCAGGCGACCAAGTCCCGCTCCCCGTTCATCGCTGTCCGCCCGGCCGGCCGCGCAGCCGCGGCGGATCCGGACACATCCGTGCACTACAGACTGTAGTACGGCGCGGAGGATGCCCCGCACGCACCTCGGCCCAGACGCGCCCCGGCCCCGCACGCAGCGCGTGCGGGGCCGGGGCGCAGGGCTGCGGTCGCCGACCGCACCGCGGTCAGACCATGCCGTGCACTGCTGCTCCGAGGGAGCCGCCGGCGAGTCCGCCGAGCAGCGGGCCGACGACCGGCACCCAGGCGTAGCTCCAGTCCGACGTGCCCTTGCCGCGGATCGGGAGCAGCTGGTGGATGATGCGCGGGCCGAGGTCGCGGGCCGGGTTGATGGCGTACCCGGTGGGCCCGCCGAGGCTGAGGCCGATGCCGACCACGGTGAACGCGACGATCAGGACGCCCACGCCGGAGAGCGCGAGCTGGTCGTTCTGCCCGGTGGCGACCACCAGGAACAGCAGCGCGAACGTGCCGACGAACTCCGTCACCGTGTTGTAGACCGGGTTCCGGACCTCCGGCTCCGTGGAGAAGATGCTGAGGAAGGGCCCGTCCGACTCGCGGAACTGCAGTATGTAGGTGAGCCAGACGACGACCGCGCCGGTCATCGCCCCCAGCATCTGGGCGACGATGTAGATCGGGGCCGTGGCCCAGTCGCCGGTGGACGCCGCCAGGCCGACCGTCACGGCCGGGTTGAGGTGTCCGCCGGACAGCGGCAGGGCGAAATACGCGCCCACCATGACGCCGAAGCCCCAGCCGAAGGCAATGGCGACCCAGCCGGCCCCCTTGGCCTTGGACTTGTTGAGATTGAGCGCGGCGCAGACGCCGCCGCCGAAGAGGACCAGCAGCGCTGTTCCGAAAAACTCGCCCGCGAAGATGGTCGTGGGTGTCACCGTCGCCTCCGTTCGAAAGCCGGAAATATCCGACCGATACCCCTCCGCGGCGCGGAAACCTGGATGCGGAGGGCGTCGTTCTTCCATTGTTATCCAGGTCACTCTGCGCCCTGGAAACCGGGGATGCCGCGGCGGTTCGCTGACCGAATCCGGTCCCTGCATCCTGCCCCGCGGTGCGCATTCCGCTCTTGTCGCGCAGCACGTTCCGGCGTAAAGTCTTTCTTTTGCTGCGGCGGATCTCCACCGACGCGCTGAGGATCGGAACGAACCGGGGCAGTCCCGGGGCGGGACCCACGCTCCGCCGCCCGGACCGATCCAGAGGTGTCCCGTGACCGAATCCTCTCCTGCCGTGCCCGCTGCTCCGCCGGACAGCACCGCATCCCCGGAACTGCGGGCGGAGCGCGCCCGCCTCGCCGCGGCGCGGGAGGCGCTGCGCGCGATGCGCGAGGACGTCCTCGCCACCGAGACGCCCGAAGTGTTCGGCGACTGGGTCTCGACGCAGGTGCTGCGCCAGGCGCGGGAGATGCGCGCCGAGGCCCTCGCCGACCTGCCGGACGCCCCGCTGTTCTTCGGCCGCCTCGATTTCGCCCCCGGCACCGTCTACGGCGACGCGGACCCCGGCCCCGGCGCGGGCGGCGGCGCTCCCGTATCCGGCGCCGAGCCGCGCGCCGACCGCGTGCACATCGGCCGCCGCCACGTGCACGACCAGGACGGCCGCGCGCTGGTGCTGGACTGGCGTGCGCCGCTGTCCGCGGCCTTCTACCGGGCCACCCCCGAGGACCCGATGGCGGTGGCGGCGCGCCGCCGCTACGGCTTCGGCGCGGGCGGGGTCCTCACCGCGTTCGAGGACGAGGACCTCGTCGGCGGTGCTGCCGGCCTCGCAGCCGGGGCCGGACCGGACGCCGGCGCGGGCGGGCTGCTCGCCGCCGAGATCGAGCGGCCGCGGACCGGCCCGATGCGCGACATCGTCGCCACCATCCAGCCCGAGCAGGACTCGCTGGTGCGCGCCCCGCTGGAGTCGACGCTCTGCGTGCAGGGTGCGCCCGGCACCGGTAAGACCGCGGTCGGCCTGCACCGCGTCGCCTACCTGCTCTATACCGAGCGCAAGCGCCTCGCCCGCTCGGGCGTCGCGATCGTCGGGCCGAACCGGTCCTTTCTCTCCTACATCAGCAATGTGCTGCCCGCGCTCGGCGAGGTCGACGTCGGCCAGACCACGCTGCCGGACCTGATCGGCCTGGTCGACACGGGCCCGGCGGCCAGCCCGGAGGCGGAGCGCATCAAGGGCGACGCCCGGATGGCCGAGGTGATCCGGCGCGACCTGTGGTCGCTGCCGCGCGCCCCCGAGGAGGCCGTCGTGGTGCAGCGCGGCTCCCGCCGCTGGCGCGTCCACCCCGAGGAGCTGGCCGAGCTCGCGGCGGAGCTGCGCGAGCGCGGCATCGCCTACGGGTCGGGCCGCTCTCTACTGGAGCACCGGATCGCGCACGTGGTGCTGAGCCGGATGGAAGCCGCGGGGGAGGCGTGCGACGACCGCACGCACGACCAGGTGCGGCGCACCAGGGAGGTCCGCTCCGCCGTCACCGCGATGTGGCCGAAGGCCGACCCGGTGCGGCTGGTGCTCGGACTGCTCACCGACCCGGACCGGTTGGCGCGCGCCGCCGGCGGCCTGCTCGACCCGGCAGAGCAGGCGGCGGTCCGGATGCCCGGGCGCCCCCGCGGTCCGCGCAGCGCCCGCTGGACGCCGGCCGATCTGGCGCTGATCGACGAGGCCGCCTGCCTGATCGCGCGGCCGTCCGGCCTGGGCCACGTGGTGCTGGACGAGGCGCAGGACCTCGCGCCGATGCAGCTGCGCGCCCTGGGCCGGCGGGTGCGCAGCGGCTCGCTGACGATCCTCGGCGACATCGCGCAGGGCACCGCGCCGGCGGCGGCCGCCGACTGGCCGACCCTCCTGCACCACCTGGGCAAGGAGGACGCCCGCCTCAGCGTGCTCGACCGGGGCTACCGGGTGCCGGCCCAGATCATCGACTTCGCGGCCCGCCTGCTCCCCGGCATCGCCCCCGGCCTGGCCGCCCCGGTCGCCGTGCGCCGCGCCCCGGGCGCGCTCCGCATCGACCGCGCAGCCCCCGCCGCAGCAGGAGAAGCCGATAGCGCGCTGGCCGGCGCCGTCGCCGCAGCCTGCAGGGAGGCGCTGTCGGGCGAGGGGTCGGTGGCCCTCATCGCGGCCGACGGCGACCTTCCCGCGCTGCTCCCCGCCGCGGCTGCGGCCGCGCGGGACGCCGGCGCGGCCGAGCCGGGCCTGCTCGCCGACGATCCCGCGGCCCTGGAATCCCACCGCCTCGTGTGCGTCCCGGCGTCACTGGCCAAGGGCCTGGAGTTCGACACGGTCGTGGTGGCCGAACCGGCCGCCATCGCCGCTGCCGAGCCCCGCGGCCTGCACCGCCTCTACGTGGTGCTCACCCGCGCCGTCTCCCGCCTGCATGTCGTCCACCAGGCCCCGCTTCCGGGCCCGCTGCAGGAGCACGGTGCAGCGGCACCCGGCCAGTAGCGCACGGTGCCCCGGATCGGCGCACCGGGCGCGCGGATTCCCGCTGCGCGCCCTACCCCGCCTATCGCCCCTGGTGCCCTGCCGGGAGACGGCTGACTCCGCGTCGCGGGCCGGGCGCCGGCGGCGCTGTCGACGCGGACCGGACGGACGCCCGGGCGCGCAGGTTCTCGGCGGCGCACTCAGGGCTGCGGTCGCGCCGGCGGGGCAGTGCCGGGGAGGCGCGGATCTGCCGGCCACCGATGCGGGGCGGGTGCGCGGGTGCGGCGTGGAGC
The DNA here is from genome assembly GCF_054779695.1 of Nocardiopsis coralliicola. Taxonomy (NCBI): domain Bacteria; kingdom Bacillati; phylum Actinomycetota; class Actinomycetes; order Streptosporangiales; family Nocardiopsidaceae; genus Nocardiopsis; species Nocardiopsis coralliicola. Next base: position 58,177 of record NZ_BAAGXT010000014.1, read on the forward strand.
CCCGGTCAGGCCGAGCGGGCCTCGTCCTCGGGGAGGGCGGTGCGGCGGGCGGAGCGGCGGTCGACGGGGACGATCATCGGGGTCTGCGTCTCCGGGTCCGGCACGACGCGGACGGGGAGGCCGAAGACGTCTTCGATCAGCGGTTCGGTGACGACGTCGGCCGGGCGGCCCTCGGCGACGACGCCGCCGTCCTTCATCACGATGAGGTGGGTGGCGTACCGGCAGGCGTGGTTGAGGTCGTGCAGGACCGCCACCAGCGTGTAGTCGCGCTCGGAATGCAGCTCGGCGCAGAGGTCCAGCACGTCGATCTGGTGGGCGATGTCGAGATAGGTGGTGGGCTCGTCGAGGAGCAGCAGCGGCGTCTGCTGGGCCAGCACCATCGCCAGCCAGACGCGCTGCCGCTGGCCGCCGGAGAGCTCGTCCACCATGCGCTCGGCGAGGTCGGTCACCCCGGTGGCCTCCATCGCCTCGGCCAGGACCGCCTCGTCGGCGCGCGACCACTGCCGGAGCAGCTTCTGGTGCGGGTAGCGGCCGCGGGCGACCAGGTCGGCCACCGTGATGCCGTCCGGAGCCACCGACGACTGCGGCAGCAGGCCGAGCCGGCGGGCGACCTCCTTGGCCGGGTAGGAGGAGATCATCCGCCCGTCGAGGTGCACTGACCCCTCGGACGGCTTGAGCATCCGGGACAGCGCGCGCAGCAGCGTCGACTTGCCGCAGGCGTTCGGGCCGACGATCACCGTGAACGAGTTGTCCGGGATGCTGATCCCGAGGTTCCGGGAGATGACGCTCTGGTCATAGGCCAGCGTCAGGTTCTCTCCCCACAGCCGGGACTGCTCGTGCATCGCTGCCTCTCCAGGGTGGGCGCCGCCGTCTAGGGCGTGTTTGGTGGGTGGCGTTCGTCGCGAGCGGTGTCCTGGTGCGTTCATCGCAAGGCCGACGAAGGAGTCAGGGCGGGTTTTCCTGTCGAGAAGAGGAGAACGCAGCGAGGGGCGTGCCAGGGCGACGCGCAGCAGGACAGTTGTCCACCAAGCATGCCCTAGGGCGGGGTCGGGATGGGACTGCGGAGCGTCAGGCACGTCCGGTCCGCCATTCACGGTAGAGCAGCCAGACCAGGTAGCCGCCGCCGATCACCGCGGTCAGCGCGCCGACCGGGAGCTGCACCGGCGCCAGCATCCGCTGGGCGGCGAAGTCCGCCGCGATGAGCAGCAGCGCCCCCATGGCGGCCGCACCGAGCAGCGTGGTGCCCTGGGTGCGCAGCAGGCGCCGGGCCAGCTGCGGCGCCGCCAGCGCGACGAACGAGATCGGCCCGGCCACGGCGATCGCGGCGCCGGTCAGCGCGCTCGCGGCGATCAGCGCCCACGCCTGCGTGGCCTGCACCGGAACGCCGAGCGAGCCCGCCGTCGCGTCACCCATCTCCATCAGCCGGAGCCGCGGCGCGAGTGCCAGGATCACCGGTACCAGCACGGCCATGCAGGCGATCAGCGCGATCACTTCGCCCCAGGTGCGGGCGTTGAGGCTGCCGATCATCCACACCTGCGCCGTCTTCGCCTCCTCCAGCTCGGCGCGGGTCATCAGGTAGTCGCGCGCCGACAGCAGCATCGCGTTGATGCCGATACCGACCAGGATCAGGCGGTACCCCTGCACGCCGTTCTTCAGCGCGAGCAGGTAGACGAGCGCCGCGGTGGCGACGCCGCCCGCGACGGCGCCCAGCGACACCTGCAGCGTGGTGCCGCCGAACACCAGGATGGTCAGCACCGCACCGGTCGCCGCGCCGCCGGTGAAGCCGATGATGTCCGGGCTGCCCAGCGGGTTGCGGGACAGGCTCTGGAAGACCGCGCCGGCGATCCCCAGCGCCGCGCCGACCAGCACCGCCGCCCAGGCGCGCGGCAGCCGCACGTCGCGCACGAAGAACAGGTCGAGGCGCTCACCCGTGCCGGCGAGGGCGGCGAGTACGTCCGGCAGCGCAATGGCGTAGTCGCCCATGGCCAGTTGCGCGAAGAAGACCGCGGTGGCGGCGGCGATGACGGCGCCGATGGCCATCGCCGACCACGGGCGCATCCGCATCGACACCCGGCCGCCGGCCAGCCGCACCACCCGGGTCCGGGGCGCGGACCGGCCGGTGCGGCGGCGGTCCTCGGATGCGTCCGCGGAGGCGGGCGCCGGGGTCTCGGTCGCGGTCACAGCTGGGCCATCCTCTTCCGCCGCACCAGGGCGATGAACACGGGAGCGCCGATCAGCGCGGTGATGATGCCGACTTCCAGTTCACCGTGCGGCAGCACGACGCGGCCGGCCGTGTCGGCGGCGGTGAGCAGGACCGCGGCCAGCACCGCCGCATAGGGCAGCAGCCACCGCTGGTCCGGCCCGGTCAGCGCCCGGGCGACGTGCGGCACGATGAGGCCGACGAACCAGATCGGCCCGGCGGTGGCGGTGGCCGCGCCGCACAGCAGCACGATGGCGACCGCGGCCAGGGCGCGGGTGCGGTTGAGGCGCGCCCCGAGCGCGGCGGCCAGATCGTCGCCGAGCGCCACCGCGTTCAGCGACGGCGCCAGCAGCAGCGCGATGACGATGCCCGCGACGAGGAACGGCCAGATCCGCGCGAACAGCTCCAGGTCGCGCCCTGCCAGCGAGCCGACCTGCCAGAACCGGATGCGGTCGAAGACGAAGTCGTCGATCACGATGACCATGTAGACCAGGCCCTGCAGCACCGCGGCGATGGCGGTTCCGGCGAGTGCCAGTCGCACCGGGGTCGCCTGGCTGCGGCCGCGCGAGCCGAGCGCGTAGACCGCGACCGATGCCAGCCCGGCGCCGATGAAGGCGAACCACACGTAGGAGGTCGGGCTGGAGATCCCGAAGACGAAGATCGCGACGACCACGGCCGCTGCGGCGCCGGAGTTGACGCCGAGGATGCCGGGCTCGGCCAGCGGGTTCCGGGTGAGGCCCTGCATGAGCGCTCCGGCCAGGCCCAGCGCCGCACCGACGAAGACGCCGAGCACGGCGCGCGGCAGCCGCAGTTCGTGGATGACCGAGTGGTCGTAGGAGCCGTTGTTGTTCCACAGCGCGTCCCACACGGTGCCCAGCGGGATGGGCTTGGCGCCGACGGCGATGCTGAGGCCGATGCACAGCACCAGCACGCCGAGGAGCGCGGCCAGCCCGGTCCAGCGCAGGATGCGGGTGCGCGCCTGGCTGCTGGTGCGGCGGTCGAGCTCGGCCGCGGCCTCGTCGCGGCCCACCGGAGCGGCTCCGGCGCCGAGCAGGTCCGCTTCGCGCGTTCCCGTGCTCACCCTCGGCCCCGCCAACGCGATCGCACCGACACGGCTCGTTCCTTCCGGATCAGGGGAGCCCGCACAGCGGGCGCAGCCGGCGCAGCAGTGCACCGGCAGTGAACTTAGTAGAGGCTAACCTACCTTCGTCCGGCGCGGAAGCGGATGTTCAGGGTGAACAGGTTCACCTCCGGACAGACCGCCGCCCGCCGGGGCCGGCGGCGAACGCCGTGCGCGGTGCACGCCTGATCCGGCCCGGTTCAGGCCCAGCCTTCGGAGTCCTGCTGCTCCAGGGTGATCAGCAGCGGCGGATCGAAGGCGCGCACCGGCGGGGCGTCGCCGGCGAGCCGGGCCACCTCGACCAGGACGTGCTGGCCGGTGCAGCCCTGGGCGAGCGACGACGTGCCGGCGGTCGAGGTCAGCGCATTCGGGTTCCCGTGCACGCAGGTGAACCCCGGCGCCGACGGATCGAACCAGGCGCCGGTTGACAGCTGCGCGATGTGCGGGAGCAGGGCGTCGGAGACGACCGCGCCGGCGATGATGCTGCCGCGGTCGTTGGACACCCGGACCAGGTCGCCGTCGGAGATGCCGCGCTCGGCCGCGTCGTCGGGGTGCAGCCGGATCGGGGCCCGCCCGCCGATCTTCTCCGCCCTGCTGTGCGCGCCCATGTCCTGCTGGCTGTGCAGCCGCGCCTTGGGCTGGTTGGTGACCAGCAGCAGCGGCCAGCGCCGGGACCGGCGCGACCCCAGCCGCTCCTCGCCGGGCAGCCACACCGGGTAGCCCGGGCAGTCCGCCTGCCCGAACCCGGCGATCGTCGCCGAGTACAGCTCGATCCGGCCGCTCGGCGTGGCCAGCGCGCGGCCCACCGGGTCCTCCCGGAAGTGCGCGAAGAGCGCGTCGTCGTGCACCCGGCCGGGCAGGTCCACCGAGCCGGCGGCGCGGAAGCCGTCGAAGTCCGGCAGCTCCGCGCCGTAGGCGGTGTGCTGCCGCAGGCGCCACTCCTCGTACATGTGCCGCTGCCACTCCTCGGCGGAGCGCCCCTCGGAGAACGCCTCCCCGGCCCCCAGGCGCTCGGCGGTGCGGCAGTAGATGTCGTACTCGTTCCAGGCGTCGCCGTGCGGGGGGACGGCCGCCGGCATCGACCGCAGCCGCTGGTCGCCCTGGCTCGCCGCCATGTCCTCGCGCTCCAGCGCCGTGGTCGAGGGCAGGACGATGTCGGCGTGCCGGGCGGTGGCGGTCCAGTGCGTCTCCACGACGAGCACCGTGTCGGGCCGGGTGAACGCCTCGGTGAGCCGGCCGAGGTCCTGGTGGTGGTGGAACGGGTTGCCGCCCGACCAGGCCACCAGCCTGATGTCGGGATAGCTGCCCTCCTCGCCGTTGTAGGTGAACGGCGCGCCGGGGGAGAGCAGCATCTCCGCGGTGTCGTTGACCGGGATGAAGGAGTCGATCGGATTGGCGCCCTGGGGGAAGCGCGGCAGCCCTCCCGGTGTGGCGCCGCCGCCGTAGCGGCCGGTGGATCCGTAGCCGGTGGCGAAGCCGGCGCCGGGCAGGCCGATCTGGCCCAGGCAAGCCGCCAGCGCGAGCCCGGCCCACATGGGCTGCTCGCCGTAGCGGGCGCGCTGCACCGACCAGCCCACGTTGATCAGTGTGCGGCCGGCCGCCATCGACCGGGCCAGGGCGCGCAGCTCCGGTGCGGGGAGCCCGGAGACTTCGGCCGCCCATTCGGGCGTCTTCGCCACGCCGTCGATCTCGCCGGTCACCGAGCGGCGGACGACGTCCGCGCCCACCGTGTACCGGTCGAGGAACGCGCGGTCGGCGAGGCCCTCGTCGAAGAGCACGTACACCAGTGCGAGCAGGACCGCGGTGTCGGTGCCCGGCGCCGCGGGCAGCCACTCGGCGCCCATCTCCGCCAGCGTGTCGTCGCGCAGCGGGCTCACCGAGACGGTGCGCAGCCCCGCCGCTGCCGCCTCCCGCATGCCCGGCTCGGCCGTCGACTCGGCGCGGCCGCCCGAGATCGTCCAGGTGTTGGAGACGCGCAGCCCGCCGAAGGTGACCAGCAGGTCGGTGTGCTCGGCGATCGCGGACCAGCTGGGAGCGCGCTCCATCAGCTCGTGCGCCGCGGGGGCGCCGATCAGGTGCGGGAAGAGCACCTCCACTACGGCGTGGCTGTAGGTGTTGCGGCTGCGCGTGTACCCGCCGAGCGTGTTGAGGAAGCGGTGCAGCTGGCTCTGCGAGTGGTGGAAGCGCCCGGCGCTGGCCCAGCCGTAGGAGCCGCCGAAGACGGCCTGCGGCCCGTGCTCGGTGTACACGCGGTGGAGCTCCGTGGCGAGCAGGCCCAGGGCGGTGTTCCAGTCCACCTCGACGTAGACGTCACCGGGCTCGCCGCGCTGCGGGTCCGGCCCGGCGCCGCGCTCCAGCCAGCGGCGGCGGACCGACGGCCGGGCGACCCGGGTGCTGTGGTGCTGGGCCCCGGGGGCGTTGTGCATCAGCGGTGCGGGGGCCGGGTCGCGGGGGTCGGGGCGCACTCCGACGACCCGGCCGCCGTCCACCAGGACGTCGAACGCCCCCCAGTGCGTGCTGGTCGGCACGGCCACCGGGCCGCCCTCCTGCGTGCCGGATCCGAGCCCTTCGCCCTGCTTCTGGTCCATCGGTCCTGCGTCCCCCCTGCTCGCGATGGTGCGCGGCGCCCGCGCGGCACCCGCTGCGGTACCGCGCGAAGATTGCACCCCTATGCACCTTTCTACTCTTCCTTTGTAGTCGGCGGAGCACGCGCCGGGCATGGGCCCTTCGGGCATATGCACAACCGGGTTTGCGAGCATAGGGCGGCGCCGGCACCGCCCCCGGCTCATCAGCGCAGCAGTACGGCACTGCAGCCTCGGCGACGGCAACCCGGTCCCGCCCTGCAGGGCGGGACTGCAGGACGCGACCTCACAGGAGTGGACACATGGCAGCGGCTCCCCTGCGGCCCCGGCGGTCGGTGCTCGCGGTTCCGGCATCGACCCCGCGGTTCATCGAGAAGGCGCGCGGCCTGCAGGCCGACGCGTTCTTCCTGGACCTCGAGGACGCCGTAGCGCCCTCGGCGAAGGAGCGGGCCCGTGGCGCGGCCGTCGCGGCGCTCACCGAGGGCGGCTGGGACGGCCGGGTACGCACCGTCCGGGTCAACGACCTGAACACGCCGTGGACCTACCGGGACGTCGTCACCGTGGTGGAGGGCGCCGGTGCGGACCTCGACTGCCTGGTGCTGCCCAAGGTGACCGGCCCCGACCACGTGCGCTGGCTCGACCTGCTGCTCACCCAGATCGAGCGGGCCTGCGGGCTGGAGCCGGGCCGGATCGGCATCGAAGCGCAGATCGAGGAGGCCCGCGGGCTCGCTGCGGTGGACGCGATCGCCGCCGCCTCGCCGCGGCTGGAGACGCTGGTGTACGGGCCCGCGGACTACATAGCGTCGATGAACATCCGCACGCTCACCGTCGGCGCGCAGCCGCCCGGCTATGCGGCCGACGCCTACCACTACGTCCTCATGCGCATCCTCACCGCGGCGCGCGCCAACGGGCTGCAGGCCATCGACGGCCCCTTCCCGCAGGTCCGCGACGTCGACGGGTTCCTGGCCTCGGCGCGGCACACCGCGGCGCTCGGCTACGACGGCAAGTGGGTGCTGCACCCGTCCCAGGTCGAGGCCGCCAACGGCGTGTACGCGCCCGACCAGGAGTCCTACGACCGCGCCGAGCGCATCCTCGACGCCTACGAGCACGCCACCGGAGTGCAGGGCCGCGGGGCCGTCATGCTCGGTGACGAGATGCTCGACGAGGCGTCCCGGAAGATGGCGCTGGTGGTCGCCGCAAAGGGCCGCGCCGCGGGTCTGTCCCGGACCCCCGGCGCCCCTGAACGCGCGGACTGACCGGACCGCCGCTGCGGGCCCGGAGACGGGCGGAGCCAGGTCGGGAGGGGAGAGTGTGCGGGCGCGGGCCGCTCGGAGGGCGAGCGGGCGGTGGGCCGTCCGGACAGAAGCGCACGGCGGCACCCGGTGCGCAGCGCCCCGGCCGTCCTGCTCCGTGTGTCTGCCCTGCCTGCTCTTCCTGCCCTGCGTGTCGGAAGGTCCGGCTGCGGCGGCGGCCGCGGTGCAGCGCCTCGCACCCGTGCGGCCGCGCACCGCCTCAGTCGCGGTCCGGGGGCATGCCGGCCGCGCCCGGTTCGTAGGCGCGGTGCCGGCCGTCGTAGCGCCGGCGCGGCTGGTCGGCGATCGCGTCGCCGTAGCCGCTGCGGAACGCGGCGTCGTCGGTGTCCTCGTCGTAGGCGCCCGGCAGCGTGCCTTCGCCGCGGAGCCTGCGGTGCATGCGGTTCCGGTAGGCGCTGGCGCCGACGCTGCTCAGCAGGGACACGATCGCGATGCCCGCGACCGCGTTGATCAGGCCCGTCGCGATCTGGCTCGCCAGCGAGCCCGACTGGGTGAGCGGCGACACCGCGGCCACCACCGTGGCCAGCCCCACGATCCAGCCGAAGAAGGTCATCGGCCGCGGAGCGCTCATCATCAGCAGGTGCAGCAGGCCGGTGGCGATCAGGGCGGCGAGTGCGGCCATCGCCGCGTAGGCGGCGGTGCCGGCACCGCCGAAGTAGCCGGCCTCCTCCGGGGCGAGCACCGGGATGCCGAAGATGCCGCGCACGATGAGGGCGCCCACGAAGATCACCAGGGCCGCGACGATCGCCGTGGCGAGGCCGCCCGACCACAGGCGGGAGACGTTGATGTTCCGGCCGTTCTCGTATGCGCACATGCCGGATACCCCCAGATACGGCGCCGAACACGGTCATCAGGCCCATACCCGCAGGTCACAGGCGATAACCACGAGTGGCTGCCCGGTTACACAGCAGTGCGGCCGTACCCGGGGGTCCGCGCAGGTCAGGCGGCTGGAGCGGGGAGCGGAGGACCGGCCTCCGCGCTTCGCGGAGAGGTGCCGCGCGCCGTCACGGCCCCTCGCCGAACCACCGCCACTCCGCCAGGCGCGGCCGGCCCGGCAGCGCCGTGCGCCCGGTGCACCACAGCAGCGCGTCCCACGGAGCGGTGTCCTCCGGCGCGTTGGGGAACAGCCGGCCCAGGGTGTGCGCGACGGCGTCCTCCGGCGGCGTGAACGCGGTGTCCAGTGCCACCGCGATGTCGCGGGTGTGCACGGCGAGCTCGGTGACGCCCATCGCCGCGAACCCGACCGGCCCCGACTCGCCGAAGACGTGTCCGGCGCGGTACTCCGGAGCAGCGGTGGCCACCGCAGCCGCCAGCAGCGCCCCCGAGGCCTCGATGGCCTCGATCATCTCCACTGGCTCCGGGGCCCCCTGGGGAGTCAGCTCGAAGGCGATGTAGGAGCGCCCGGTGCGGTTGCCCGCGATCTGAGTGGCGTAGCCGTACATGTCGTCGACAATGTGCGCGGCAGTGTCCGAGCAGCTCCAGTCGAGGCCGGAGGCAGCCGCGGACCAGTCGGCGCCGGTGGCCGGGCGCAGTGCCGCGGCGCAGGCGGCGGTGGTGGCGCGGACGTGCGCGGCCGCGATGGCGCGCGGATCACCGGTGCCCGGTCCGGGGTGCGTAGCGAGGTTCATGTCGGCGACGGTAGGCCGCGCGGCTGTTCCCCGCGACGGGTTTTCCGCGGCCGGCCGCGCCGGCGCGGCACGGCGCCCCGGCCGGGCCCCAGGCCACGGAGCGGTTCTGCACCGGGACGGCGGCCACGGCGGTTGCGTGCAGCGCCGCCGATGCCTCGCCGGACTGGATCGCTCCTCGGAGCCTGACGGCGGTCCCCGGCCCCCTCCTGCCGTCGCCGGAGAGCCGGGGTGGCGGAGCCGAAACCGCATCGGCGATGTGCTGCCCGGTGGCGGAGCACGGCCGGCCGGGGCGGGCCAGTCGGCTCCCCACCGGCCGCAGGGCCGCAGTCCACGCAGCGGCGACGGTGCTGGCATGTTCGGACGCGAGGGCGAGCGGACCGGCTGCAGAGCCGTTGCCCGAAGATGCGGAGCCGCCCCGCGGTGCACGCCTGGACCGGCCTTGGCGGCCCGCATGAAGCGCTGCCGGGGGGCTGTTCCGTGCCAGGGTTCCGCGCAGCAGGGCAGGTGCCCACCCAGCACGCCCTAGACGGCCGGCCCGCCTGCGCGGACGGCGGCGGCGAGGTCGTCGGCCAGCGCAGCCATGTCGGCGAGGTCGAGCGCCGACACGGTGATGCGGAGTGCGGGCGGTGCCGCCACCCGGAACGGGTGGCCCGGGGTGACGGCCCACTTGCGGGCGAGCAGGCCCGCCGTCGCCGCCGCCTCGTCGGGCACCGGCACCCAGACGTTGAGCCCCGTCCTTCCGGTCGCCGGCAGGCCGTGCTCGGCGAGCCGCGCGATGAGGGCGTCCCGCCGCTCGGTGTAGGAGCGGGCGGCGCGATCGGCACCGCAGTCCCTCTCGGACCGCTCCACCAGCTCCACGAAGCACTCCTGCAGCACGGTGCTCACCCAGCCCTGGCCGGTCTGCAGCAGGCCGCGGACCCGGTCCACGGTGACCAGGTCGCCGGCCAGCAGAGCGAGCCGCAGGTCCGGTCCGTAGCCCTTCGCGGCCGAGCGCACCACCGCCCACCGGTCGGTTGCGCCGAAGACCCCGTGGAACGCGGCGCCGACCAGGCCGAATCCGTGGTCGTCCTCCACCGTGAGGACGTGCGGGTGGCCGGCGAGCACGGACCGCAGGGCTGCGGCGCGCCGCTCCGTCACGGCCGCGCCCGTCGGGTTCTGCGCGCGGCTGGTCAGGACCGCCGCGCGGGCTCCCGCCCGCAGGGCGGCCGCGAGTTCGTCGGGCAGCGGCCCCTCTTCGTCGACGCGCATCGCGACCGGACGCAGCCCGATCGCAGCGAGCAGCGCGTACTCGCTGGGCCAGCCCGGGTCCTCCAGCGCCACCGTGTCGCCGGGGCGCAGCGCCGAGCGGAGCACCCGGTCGATGCCGTCGAGCGCGCCGGCGGTGAGGGTGAGCGCCTCCGCCGGCACCCCGTCCGCGGCGAACAGGGTCCGGGACGCGTCTTCGGCGGCGGCGAGCACCGGCGGATCGCCGTACTGGGCCGGTGCCCGGCCCCGGCGCCGCTGCGCGACGGCGGCCAGAGCGGCCGGCAGGTCCGGCAGCAGCCGCGGGTCCGGATTCCCGGTCGCGGCGTCGCGCGCGCCGGCCGGGACCGCCTCCGGACCCGCCTCCCGCGGTGCGGCGGCCGGGCGTGTGCGCACCCGGGTGCCCCGCCGGCCGCCCGTCTCCACCAGGCCCCGCTCGCGCAGGGCGCGGTAGGCGGCGGCAACGGTGTTCGGGTTCACCCCGAGGTCGCCGGCGAGGTCGCGGATGGGCGGCAGGACGGCACCCGGCTCCAGGGCTCCGCCGGCGATCTCCTCCTCGACGCTGTCGGCGATCTCGTGCGATCCCCGTCCGCTGATGACCATGCCCCCATTGTCCAGCAGCGCCCGCCCCGCCGGGGCAGGCGGGCGGCGCCGGTGCGGCGCGGCGGCACCTGGCGGGCCGGAAACCGCGCCCGCGCACCGCGGCGCGGCCGGAGTGCGGATTATAGGGCACGCATGATTCCGGGATATTCTCCGGGGATTCCCTTTGAATTATCGGCGTTTCCTATTCGGCTGTAGCGCCTGGTGCACTGCGTTGCGCTCTGCGCTTTCGTGTCACTCGGGGCGAATGGATGATGCCCCTCGGTGGTGGAGTGCAGGTCGCCGGAGGGGGCGATCGGGCCGATCCGGCGCGAAGAATTTTTCACGATGTGACCTGCAGTGACGGCGCGAACGGCGCTCCGCCCACTTGAATCGGGGTCGGAGTCATGCTTTTCAATAGAGATACGCGAAGTTTCACCCTCGGTGCCGTATGCCATGAGCGCCGCGGGGTGTTCTAGTGTGAGGAGTCGACCTATTAAAGGGCAGGATCAGCAGCGTTTTGGAGACGACCCGCTAGCCGTTCGCGACACGGACCACTACAAAGCCGAATACGTGACCGGGTTCGTTGACAAGTGGGACGAGCTGATCGACTGGAAGCGGCGCTACGAGAGCGAGGGCCGCTTCTTCATCGACCAGCTCAAGGAGCGCGGTGTCCGCGAAGTCCTCGACGTTGCGACCGGTACCGGGTTCCACTCGGTCCGGCTCGCCGAGGAGGGGTTCGAGACCGTCAGCGCCGACGGCAGCCCCGAGATGCTGGCCAAGGCGTTCTCCAACGGGCAGACCTTCGGGGGCCACATCCTGCGGGTTGTGGAGGCCGACTGGCGCTGGCTCAACCGGGACGTCCACGGAACCTACGACGCGATCATCTGCCTCGGGAACTCGTTCACGCACCTGTTCTCCGAGCAGGACCGGCGCAAGGCGCTGGCCGAGTTCTACGCGATGCTCAAGCACGACGGCGTGCTCATCATCGACCAGCGGAACTATGACGCTCTGCTGGACGGCAAGTACGGCAACAAGCACACCTACTACTACTGCGGCGAAGAGGTGTCGGCCGAGCCGGAGCACGTCGACGACGGGCTGGCCCGGTTCGTCTACCGCTTCCCGGACTCCTCCGAGTACCACCTCAACATGTTCCCGCTGCGCAAGAACTACGTGCGGCGGCTGCTGCGGGAGGTGGGCTTCCAGGGCGTCGACACCTACGGCGACTTCCAGGAGACCCACCAGGGCGACGAGCCGGACTTCTTCATCCACATCGCGGAGAAGGCCTACCTCGCCGAAGGCGACCGCACGGAGCGCTACTCCTCGGCGGTGCGCACCGCGCGGGAGTACTACAACTCCTCCGACGCCGACACGTTCTACCACTCGGTGTGGGGCGGGACCGACATCCACGTCGGCCTGTACGAGAGCGCCGACGGCGACATCGCGGAGGCGAGCCGGCGGACCGTGGAGCAGATGGCCGGCAAGGTCGAGCTGACCGCCGACACCCGCGTGATCGACATCGGCTCGGGCTACGGCGGTTCGGCGCGGCACCTGGCGTCGACCTACGGGTGCCACGTGACCTGCCTCAACCTGAGCGAGGTGGAGAACGAGCGGAACCGGGCGGCCAACGCCGAGGCCGGCCTCGACCACTTGATCGAGGTGGTCGACGGCTCGTTCGAGGACCTGCCCTTCCAGGACAACGCCTTCGACGTCGTCTGGTCCCAGGACGCGTTCCTGCACTCCGGCGACCGCCCGCGGGTGATGGAGGAGGCGGCCCGCGTGCTGCGCAAGGGCGGCCACCTGGTGTTCACCGACCCGATGGCGGCCGACGGGGCCGACCCCCAGGCGCTGCGGCCGATCCTGGAGCGGATCCACCTCGACTCCATGGGCACGCCCGGCTTCTACGACGCCGAAGCGTCCCGCCTGGGGCTCACGAAGGTCGAGTTCGAGGACCGGACGGGGATGATCGCGGCGCACTACGGCCGCGTTCTCGCCGTCACCGAGGAGCGCGAGTCCGAGCTGAAGGGACGTATCAGCGAGGACTACCTGACCCACATGAAGACGGGTCTGCGCAACTGGGTGAACGGCGGCAACTCGGGCTCGCTGGCCTGGGGAATCCTGCACTACCGGTTCTGATCGCCCCCGGCCCGCCTCCCCCGCGGGCCGACCCGGCCCGGCACGCCGCCCCGGCGCGCCGGGCCGAGGCCGTCTCCGGACCCCTCAGTCGACCAGCGGGTCCAGCACCGTGCTGACCAGCGCTGCGGCGGGGCCGCCTGCCGCGTCCTCCGCATCGGTGGCCCGCGCCCGGTCGGTGAACCAGGAGAAGAACGCCTGCTGGAAGCAGGCTCCGAGGAGCAGGGCTGCGGCGGCGTGCACGTCGGCGTCCGGCTTGAGCAGGCCGGCCGTGCGCGCGGCCGCCAGCTGGTCGGCGAGGAGCTCCAGCGGCAGGTGCGGGCCCAGGCCCTGCTCCCCGATGTAGCCGCGGAACGCCTCGAGCAGCCGCGGGTCGGCGAAGAACGACGCCCCCAGCGGCGCGGCGCGGCGGTAGAACTCCAGTGCCGCGTTCGCCACCTCCTCCAGGCCGCTGCGCAGGGCGCCGGCGTCGGCGGCGCCGGCGAGGGCATCCATCGCATCGCCGATGGTCGGAGCCGCGCCGATGAGGGCCGTGAGGTAGAGGTCCTGCTTGTCGGCGAAGTGCTTGTAGAGCGTCGCCTCACTGTATCCGGCCGCCTCGGCGATCCGGCGGGTGGTGGCGTGCGCGATCCCGTGTTCGCGGATGACGTGCTCAGCCGCAGCCACGATGGCCGCGCGGGTGTTCGCCATGCGGCGGGCCTCCCGGTCTCTGTTCTCGCTGGGGTGCCGAAGGGCGGGCTGCCCGGCGGGCGGCCCGAGCGCGGGGGTTGACGTCCCCGGCGGGAACGAGCATAGTCGAAAGTAAGTAAGTGCTCACTCACCAGGCCGCGCCTGCGGCCGGAAGGCGGCGGACCATGCGCATCACCGTGCTCGGAGCCAACGGAGGGGTGGGACGCGAAATCGTGGCCCAAGCCCTGGCCGGCGGACACGACGTCGTCGCACTCGTGCGCCGACCGGAGGCGGCCGAGGTGCTCCCCGACCGCGCCGGGCTGCGCGTCGAGGTCACGGACCAGACCGACGCCGCTGCGCTGGCCGGCGGAATCGCGGGGGCGGACGGCGTCATCAACGCCATCAGTACGAGCGGCAGCGCCAGCACTCCCACGCGCGTCTGCGAGGAGAGCACCCGGGCCGCAGCCGCCGCCATGCGGCGGGCCGGTGTCCGGCGCATCGTGGCGATCAGCGCCGCCACGGTCACCGACAAGGGGGACGGCCCGTTCACCCGGATGCTGGTCAAACCCCTCCTGGTCCGCATGCTCCGCCACCCGCGGGCCGATTCGCTGCGGATGGAGGCCGTGCTCGACGGCTCCGGCCTGGACTGGACGGTCTTGCGCCCGCCGAAGCTCACCGACAAGCCCGCCACCGGCCGGTACCGCACCGCTGACGGCGCCAACGTCCGCGGCGGCATCACCATCCCCCGCGCCGACGTCGCGCACGCCGCCCTCGCGGCCCTCACCGACCCCGCGCGCATCCGCACCGCCGTCGGCGTGGCCAGCTGAAGGGGCTCCAAGCCGGGATACGGGCCGGGGATGGGGCGGGGCAGGCGGCCGCGCCGATGCCGCGCCCCGGCTCCGCACGCGCTGCGCCAAGCGGCTGCCGACCGGACGCTCGGTCGTGCAGGTGCGCCGGCCGGCCCCGCCCGCCTCCAGGCCGCGCCGTGCCGCGGCGGCTGCCCTGTACGCGTCGGCGGGTGCGCTTCCCTGCGCGATTCTGGCCACGGCGGCCGCGCTCCTGCGCCCGGGCCCGATGGCCGCCTGGATCCCTGACGTTGCCCTGGCCCTGTGCGCAGCCGCGGCGGCCGGCGCCGCACTCGTCGTCCTCAGCGTCGTCCGGGCGTTTCGCCCGGTCCCGCCGCAGGACAGGACCCGGGCGGCGAGGATGCCTGACCTGCTCGGCCCCTCTCAGCCCGGGGGAGGAGGCCAGGGCGGTTCGGGTGGCCAGCACCGGTTGCAGCGGCGGCCGCCGCGCCGGCCTGGCGCTCGGCGCCATCCACCGCACACGGCCTAGTGCGGTTCGGAGGGGGCCGGGGAGTCCGGCGGGTCGGGTTTCCGGCCCGGACCTGCCGGAGGCGGCTCGGCGAGGGGGAGGGAGAAGCCGACGATGCTGCCGCCGCCCTCCCGGGGAGCAGCGAAGACCTCGCCGCCATGGGACTGGACGATGTCGGCGACCATGGACAGGCCCAGACCCGATCCAGGGAGGGCGCGGGCCGAGTCGGCGCGGTAGAAGCGCTCGAAGACGTGGCCGAGCGCGTCCGGCTCGATCCCCGGACCGCGGTCGCGCACCTCCACCCGGCCGTCGCGCACCGCGATCTCGATCGGCGCCGTGCCCTGGGCATCGAACTTCGCCGCGTTCTCCACCGGGTTGGACAGTGCGCGCTCCAGCGCCGCCGGGCGGCCGAACACCGTGCTGCCGTCGGCGTCCACCGCGACCGCGCGGCCGGTGCGCCGCCGGGTGCGCTCGGCAACCCGCTCCGCAAGCCCGCCCAGCGCCACCTCGCGCGGGCGCTCGTCCTCGCGGGTCCCGGTCGCCAGCTCGACGAGCTCGTCGACCAGCCCGGACAGCTCCCGCGCCTCGCCCTGCAAGTCGTCGATCAGCTGCTGCTGCGACTCCGGAGAGAGGCGGTCGAACGACCGCATCACACTGATGTTGGTGCGCAGGCTGGTGAGCGGGGTGCGCAGCTCGTGCGAGGCGTTCTGCACCAGCCGCCGCTTCTGCTCCTCCGAATCGGTCAGCCGGGCCAGCATCGCGTTGAACGCGCGCCCCAGCCGCCCCACCTCGTCGGCCGACTCGCCGTCGCCCTCCGGTGCCGGCCGGTCCAGTCGGCCGGTGGCGCTCACCTGCTCCGCGGTGTCGGTGAGCCGGACCAGCCGCCCGGTCACCCGGCGCGCCACCAGCCATCCGGCGCCCGCCGAACCCACCAGCACCACCGTGCCCACGCCGAGGATCTGCAGCGCCAGCGCCTGCAGCATCCGCTCCGTCGGCGACAGCAGCTGCCCGACCTGGATGGCGCCGCGGCCGTCTCCCAGCGACACCGTGCCGACCCGGTAGCGTTCGGAGCCGCGCGAGTCCTCCCTGGTCCGCACCACGCCGGCCTCCTGCTCGGCGGCGACCAGCCGGTCGCTGGAGCGGACCGGCAGGACTTCCACCGCCCCCGACCCGTTGACCGGGACCGACAGCGCGCCGGACGGGCTGATCGCCTGGTAGGTGAAGGTGTCGGAGTGCAGGAAGGCCAGCGTGCGGCCCTGCCCGGACAGCGAGGAGTCCGCCAGTTCGGAGGCGAGCCGATCGGTCGTCGCCTCGAACTCGCTGCGGGCGTCACCGCGGATCATCAGCGCGGCCGTGCCGTAGCCGAGCGTGCCCATCAGCAGGCTGGCGATGGCCGTGACCAGTGCGAACAAGGCGGAGAACTTGGTGCTGAGCCGCCATCCCGACGGACTCGCCAGCCGGTGCAGGAACTCGGTCAGGCGCCCGCTGCGGGCGCCGTCCGCCGTCTGGTGGGCGGATCCCGGGGTGCCGGGGCCTGTTCCGGGTGCCGCGGGCCGTGCCACTGCGGCTCACCTCCCTGCCGGGCGCAGCGTGTAGCCGACGCCGCGCACCGTCTGGATCAGGGGCTCCGTGCCGGGCAGCTCCAGCTTCCGGCGCAGATAGCTGATGTAGACCGCGAGGTTCTTGGACTCCGGGCCGAAGTCGTAGCCCCAGATCCGGTCGTAGATCGTGGCGTGGTCGAGCACCAGCCCGGAGTTGCGGGCCAGCAGCTCCAGCAGGTCGAACTCGGTCTTGGAGAGCTCGACCTCCTGCTCGGACCGCCACACCCGGCGCGCGCCCGGGTCCAGCCGGAGGTCGCCGACCTGCAGCGCCGGCTCGGACCCGCCCTCCGGCGCCGGTGCGGCGCGGCGCAGCAGCGCGCGGATCCGCGCGAGGAGCTCGTCCAGCTCGAACGGCTTCGGCAGGTAGTCGTCGGCGCCGGCGTCGAGCCCCGCCACCCGGTCGGGCGTCTCCACCCGCGCGGTGAGCATCAGGATCGGGGTGCGGTCGCCTTCGGCGCGCAGCACCCGCGTCACGCCGAGCCCGTCGACGCCCGGCATCATCACGTCGAGGACGAGCAGGTCCACCGGCTCGGCGTGGACGGCGGCGAGCGCCTGGACACCGTCCTCGACGGTCAGCACGCGGTAGCCCTCCAGCTCCAGCGCCCGCTGCAGCGCGTCGCGGATCGCGCGGTCGTCGTCGGCGATGAGGACGCTGCCCGTCGTGGTCATGGCCGCAATGCTGGCCTATCCAGGTGAGAGAGGGGTAAGAGGCGCGGCGGAGTACCGTGAGCCGGCCTGCGCCGAGAGCGGCGTGACCTACGGGACAGCCGGTGCAGGGCTGTCGCGCGCGGCGGCGGGTAGGAACCCGGTCGGGTGGCCCCGGAGAGCGGGGCGCGCCCCGACGAAGGGTCCCGACCGAGAGCGAGGAACCGCAGATGGCTGCCGAAACCGGAACGCGCTGGGCCGTGGTGGGCGTGGACGGGTCCGACTCCAGCCGGTACGCGCTGGAGTGGTCGGCCAACCAGGCCGCCGGCATCGGCCTGGGCCTGCGCATCGTGACCGCCGTCTGGCCGCCGGACCACGGCGGCGTGTTCGGCGAGGGCCGCAGCCCCGACGGCGAGAGCCCGCGCGAGCGGGACGCGCACGCGCTGCTCGCCTACGCGCGCGACTGGGTGCACCGGATCTTCCCCGAGCTGGCCGTGGAGACCCGCGCGGTCGACGCCCGCCCCTCGCAGGCGCTGATCGACGCCGCAGGCGAGGAGGGCACGGCCATCGTCGTGGTGGGCTCGCGCGGTATGGGCGGCCTCGCCTCGGCGTTCGTCGGCTCGGTGGGCGTGGAGCTGGCCGCCAAGTCGCCGGTGCCGACCGTGGTGCTGCCCAAGGAGCACGAGAGCGCTGAGGGCACCCGCGGCCGCATCATCGTCGGCGTGGACGGCTCGGAGGCGGGCGGGCGCGCGCTCGGCTTCGCGTTCCGCCAGGCCGAGCGCACCGGTGCGGAGCTCGTCGGCGTGTGCGCCTGGCAGCCGATGGCGGCCTTCGCCGCGTCGATCGGCCCGGTGCCGCCGGAGGCGTTCGACGACGAGGTCATCGAGGCCGCGGCCCGCCGCACCGCCGAGGCCGCCCTGGCTGACCCGCGCGCCGCCCACCCCGACGTCCACGTCCAGCTCAAGACCGTCCGCGCCCACCCGGTCGTGGGCCTCCTGGAGGAGGCCACGGCCGCCGACCTCCTCGTCGTCGGCTCGCGCGGCCGCGGCGGCTTCACCGGCCTCCTGCTCGGCTCGGTCAGCCAGGCCATCCTGCACGGCGCGCACGGCCCCGTGGTGGTGGTCCGCTAGGGCGTGCGCGGGGCGGCGGTTGCTGCGGGTTGTTGCGAGCGGTGCCGCCGGGTGCCCCGTCGCACGGCCGGTGAGGGGCCCGCTTCCGGCTCCCCGGCTGAGCGGAACGCCGCGAGCGGGCGCCGGGGCGGTGCGCGGCAGGGCAGTGGTCCACCGACACCCCCCCCAGGCCGCCACTGCAGGGGCCGGCCCCCGGCGGCAGCCACCATGCGCCACACGCAGGGAAGGCGGTGCCGCCGCCGTATCCGCGTCGGTGCCCTGTCCCAGGCCGAAGGAGGGGCTGCCGTCCGTTGCGGCAGCTCCGTCCGCCGGCGGTGGCCGGGTGCCCCGAATCGTGCCGGCCGGCGCCGGATCGCGCCGTTTCCCGGTGCTGTGCGCCGGAGGGCGGACGGCCGGGCGGCGGGCCTGCCGGCGGCCTTGACGGGGCGTTCGCGGGCGCGGTTCACTGTGTGACCGACCGGTCGGTATCGACAGGAGGCTGCGGTGAAGGCGTTTCGGGTGAACAAGCTCGGCGAACCGGCCGAGGTGTTGGAGGCCGGTGAGACCGAGGTTCCCGAACCGGGGGAGGGGCAGCTGCTGGTGCGGGTCCGCTCGGCGGCGGTCAACTTCCCCGACGCCCTGCTCTGCCGCGGCCAGTACCAGGTCCGCCCGGAGCTGCCGTTCACGCCCGGCGTGGAGATGTGCGGCGAGGTGGTGTCGGCCGGCCCCGGCGTGCCGGACCGCGCACCCGCGCCCGGCACCCGCATCATCGGCTCGCCCGACCTGCCCCGCGGCGCGTTCGCCGAGTACACGCTCGTCCCGGCGGCAGGCGCCCTGCCGGCGCCCGCGTCGCTCACCGACGACGAGGCCGCGTCCTTCTTCATCGGCTACCAGACCGGCTGGTTCGCACTGCACCGCCGGGCCGGACTGCAGCCCGGCGAGACCGTGCTCGTGCACGCCGCAGCGGGCGGCGTCGGCAGCGCGGCGATCCAGCTGGCGAAGGCGGCAGGGGCCCGCGTCATCGGGGTCGCCGGCGGACCGGACAAGGCCCGCATCGCCGCTGAGCTCGGCGCCGACGTCGTCGTGGACCGGCGCTCCGAGGACTTCGTCGAGGTGGTCAAGGCCGAGACGGGCGGCCGCGGCGCCGACGTGGTCTTCGACCCGGTGGGCGGCGACACCTTCGCCCGCTCCACCAAGTGCATCGCCTTCGAGGGCCGCATCGTCATCATCGGCTTCGCCAGCGGCGACATCCCGCGGCACGCCCTGAACCACGTGCTCATCAAGAACTACTCACTGCTCGGGCTGCACTGGGGCCTGTACGCGCGCCGCGCACCGGAGCACATCCCCGCGGCGCACGCCGAGCTGACCGCGCTGGCCGACCAGGGGCTGGCCAAGCCCCTGGTCTCGGAGCGCCTGGGCGCGGCCGATCTGGCCGACGGCGTCCAGCGCCTCGCCGACGGCTCCACGACCGGCCGCCTGGTCTTCCGGCCGGAGTAGCCGCACGGCTGCGGTCGCCGCCCGCACGCGGTGCGGCGCCGGAGCCCCCTGCGTCGCTGGCAGCGCCGCGGACCGGTACCGCCGGGCCGCCCCGTCCACCCCGTGCGCAGCGCAGGTGCGGCGCCCGCGCACCGAAAGGAGCCCCCATGCCCGACGCGTTCACCGCAGCAGGCGCGACCGCCGTCGTCACCGGCGGTGCAGGCGGCATCGGCCGCGCGCTCGCCGCGCGGCTGCTCGCCGACGGCGCGGCCCGCGTCATCGTCGCCGACACCGACGGCGACCGGGCCCGTGCAGCAGCCGACGCGCTGGGCGAGCGCGCCCGCGCCGAGCAGTTCGACGTGGCCGACGAGGCGGCCGTCCGCGCCGCCATCGACCGGATCGAGGCGGCCGGGCCCATCGACCTGTGGTGCTCTAACGCCGGCGTGGCGGCCGGTGCCGGGCTGGGCGAGGACGCCGACTGGGACCTCTCCTGGCGGGTCCACGTCCTGGCGCACGTCTACGCGGCCCGCGCCCTGGTGCCCCGGATGGCGGCCCGCGGCGGCGGCCACCTGCTGGTGACCGCGTCGGCCGCCGGGCTGCTCACCAACGTCGACACCGCGCCCTACTCCGTCACCAAGCACGGTGCCGTGGCCCTCGCCGAGTGGCTCTCGATCCGCCACGCCGCCGACGGGATCACCGTGTCCTGCCTCTGCCCGCAAGGCGTGCACACCGCCATGACCGCCGGAGACAGCGCCACCTCCGCGACCGCCATCGGGGGCGCCTACCTGGAGCCCGGCGAGGTGGCCGACAGCGTCGCCGCAGCCCTCGCCGAAGGCCGGTTCCTGATCCTCCCGCACCCCGAGGCGGCCGTCTTCGAGCAGCGCCGCGCCACCGACCGCGAGCGCTGGCTCGCCGGCATGCGCCGCGCCTGGCAGCGCATCCGCTCCTGACCGCCGCGGTCGCGTCCGCCCGCGCTGCGCGTCCACGGGGCCGCGGGAGAGCCCCCCGGCGCCCGCCGCGGATGGCGCCCCCCACGGGGCCGCCGGTACCAGCCGGTAGCCGCCGTGGTCCGAGGCCGGGGGCGTGCCCCAGCTCTGCAAGTCCCCCTCCCCGCAGGTTCCCGGACCTGCTGCCCTGCTGAGCGCGGGTGCAGGATGGCCGCGGTCCGGCGGGGCGGCCTCCGCCGCGCCGAGCGCGCGGGACACGGCCCGCCGGCCGCCGCGGGCGGCGGTGCGCGGGTTCCGCAAGCGCCCCTCCGCGGCCGACCGGGTGCTCGTCAGACCGTGCCGTCCACCAGGGCGATGAGGCGGTCTAGGACGCGGGGGCCGCCGGCGTTCAGGCCGTTGTGGTCGAACTCGTTGGTGATCCAGGGGCGCAGCGACGGCAGGAGCGCGGCGGTCTCCTCGGAGAAGGCCCGCTCGACGTAGACGTCGTCGGCGTAGATCGCGGCCGCGCACGGCACCGTGCAGGCGGCCAGCGCGCCCGCGTCGTACAGCCGCGGCCACTCCCGCTCGGCGAGGAGTTCCGCTGCGGCGCCCAGCGGTGCGAGCTCGCCGTACCCCTCTTCCTCGAACATCCACGGGAACACGTGCTCGCCGGTGAGCAGGGCCGGGTCGGCGGCGAAGTCGTCCGGCAGCGTGCGCTGCGCCGACCAGCGGGTGGCGGACCCGTCGGCATAGCAGGACTCGTGGATGGCGGCGTAGAGCGGGTTGCGTCCGGAGAACGGCATGGCCGCTGCGGCGTCGGCGATGAACGCCGGCGAGTCCGCGCCGCGCTCCAAGAGGTAGTGCACGGTCTCGCCGCCGTCGCTCTTGCCGAGGAGGTGCCCGATCTGGCGCAGCCGGCGCGGTGTGAGCCGGTCTCCGTTGGGGAGCCGGACGTCCTGCTCCGCGAGGCGGCCGGAGAGCGCCTCCATGTGCGCCCGATCTTCGGGGAACTGCCGGTAGTGCCGCTCGGTGCGGCGCCGCATCCGGTCGAAGGTGGCGCGGTAGACCTCGTCGGGGTGGCGGCCGACCGGCGGCAGGCCGCCGGTGAAGAACGCCGCGCGCAGCGCGTGCGGGGCGGCGCTGAGGTAGTGCAGCGTGCAGAACCCGCCGAACGACTGCCCCAGTACGCTCCAGGATTCGATGCCGAGCTCGGCGCGGATCCACTCGGCGTCGGCGACGATCGAATCCGCGCGGAACAGTGCCAGGTAGTCGGCCTGCTCCTCCGGGGTGCCGGGCAGGCCGGCACCGATCGGCGCCGACAGGCCGGTGCCGCGCTGGTCGAGTAGCAGCACGCGGTAGTCGGCCAGGGCGCGGCTCAGCCAGCCGGGGCCGGCCGGGCTGCCGGTGGGCCGCGGCGCCTCCTGCCCGGGCCCGCCCTGGAGGAACAGCAGGTAAGGGCGGTCCTCCCCGCCGGGGGCGGCGACTTCGCGGGCGAAGACGGGGATGCGCGCCCCGCCGGGCGCCGCGTGGTCGAGCGGGACGGAGAACGTGTGGTCGGTGACGACCAGGCCGGGAAGGCGGAACGGAGCGGACATGCCCCGATGGTCGCCCGGTGCGGCACGGAAGTCCACTCGGCTGCCCACCGGCCGCGGCTGCGGCGCATCCCGTCCGCATGCCGCGGTCGGCCCAGGCCGCCTCCCCGGTCCGGACACTTGCGAAGGCGGCCATCCAGCCCGGAGACTCGTACGGCAACGTCAGGCAGGAACGGGGTGCGGCGGGCCGTCACCCCGCCGGGAAGCGCTGCGGTGCGGGGGTCGTCACCCCGCCCGGAAGGAGGAGCGCCCGTGATCGTGATCGGCCTGTCCTCGGGGACGTCCGTCGACGGCATCGACGTGGCAGCTGCAGACCTGCGCCTCGACGGAGGGGTCGTCACGCTCCGGCCGCTCGGCGCCATCGAGGCGCCCTACCCGGCCGGTCTGCGGGAGGACGTGCTCGCCGCGCTGCCGCCGGCTGCCACCACGCTGCACGACGTCTGCCGCATCGACGCCGGCATCGGCAAGGCGTTCGCCGGCGCCGCCCGCACCGGTATCGCCGAACTCTGCCCCCGCGGCCGCGCCGACCTCGTCGTCTCGCACGGGCAGACCCTCTACCACTGGGTCGAGGACGGCGCCGTCCTCGGCTCGCTCCAGCTCGGCCAGCCCGCCTGGATCGGCGAAGCCACCGGCCTGCCCGTCGTCTCCGACGTGCGCAGCGCCGACATCGCCGCCGGCGGCCAGGGCGCCCCGCTCGCGTCGGTGTTCGACGTCCTGTGGCTGTCCGGCCGCGGCGCCCCCGCCGGCGCGCTCAACATCGGCGGCATCGCCAACCTCACCGCCCTCGCCCCCGGCACCGACCCGGTGGCCTTCGACACCGGCCCCGGCAACGCCCTCCTCGACGCCGCCGCGGAATGGGCGCCCGGCGGCGCCGCGATGGACGGGGGCGGCGCCCGCGCGCGCCGCGGCGCCGTGGACCGCGCCCTGCTCGACCGCCTGCTGGCCGACCCGTACTACGCCCGGCCCGCGCCGAAGACCACCGGGAAGGAGCTGTTCAACCGCGCCTACCTGGAGCGAGCTCTGGACGGCCGCGCCCCGGCCACCGAGGCGGCCTGGGATGACCTGTTCGCCACCCTCACCGCCCTCACCGCCGAGACCGCCGGCCGCGCCTGCCGCGACCGCGGGGTGCAGACGCTCGCGGTCTCCGGAGGCGGGGCCCGCAACCCCGCCCTGATGGAGGCCCTCGCCGCCGCGGCGGCCCCGGCCGACGTCGTCGCCTCCGCCGCTCTCGGCATCGACGGCGACGCGAAGGAGGCCTACCTGTTCGCTCTCATCGGCTTCCTCACCTGGAACGGGGTGCCGTCGACCGTGCCCGCGTGCACCGGCGCCGCCCACCCGGTGCTCTCCGGACGCGTATCCCGGCCCGCTCCGGCGGCACCGCTGCCGTCCCGCCTGGAGATCCTCCCCGAATAGCCCGGAGCGGAACGGGCGGGAGCGGCCGCCCGGCGGAGGGGCGAGCTCTGCGGCCGGGCAACGGCCGGGATCACCCCTCGGGCGGCACCACCCGGAGGGCCAGCGCCGGGCACATGGCGACCGCGCGCGCGGCGGCAGCAGCGACCCCGTCCGGAACGGGGGTGGAGGGCGATCCGGGATAGCCGTGCCGATCCAGTTGGACCAGCGACGGTGCCAGCTGCGCGCACAGGCCGTGCGCTGAGCAGCGGGACCAGTCCACGGTGAGCCGGGCGGTCGGCGGAGCACTCCCGGGCAGCGGCAGAACTCCGGGCGGCGCCGTGCACCCGGCGCCGGCGGCATGCCGCGCGACCTCGTCCGGGAAGGCGCGCAGCGCCGACGCTGCCAGGCGCCCCGCGCCGTCGGGATGCGCGCACGCCCCGCGCCCGGCTCCGACTGCCGCCGCCGCGCCCACCGCACCGGCCGTGCCCGCACCGGCCACCAGCGCGTCGAAGGCCCGCGCCAGCTCGGGCAGCCCGCGGATGCACGGGCCGCACTGGCCCGCGCTCTCCCCGGCGAGGTAGTGCAGCACCCGGGCGGTCTCGGCCAGCGGGCAGGCGTTCGGGCCGAGCGGCAGGACGATCCCCGCACCCGGCGCCGCGCCGAACGGCGCCAGGCCCTGCCGGGAGAGCCGGGCCTGGGCGACCGCGCCGGGCGCCAGCCACGCGCCGTGGTAGCCGCCGACCAGCACGCCGCGCCCGGCATCCGCGCCGCACCGCGCGAGCAGCGCCGCGGGCCCGGTCCCCAGCGGCGCGTCCACCACCACCGGGCGCTGCACCGCGCCGCCGACCGTGAACAGCGCGGTCCCCGGCTCCCCCGGCGCGCCGACCGCCGCGAACCGGTCCGCGCCCACCGCCGCCAGCCGCGCCAGCTGCGCGAAGGTCTCGGCGTTGGACAGCAGCGTCGGCAGCCCGTCGACCCCGGCCTCCGCCGCGCGCCGCTGCACCCCGGGCGGGAGCGGCGCGCGCCCGTTGACACCGCTGACGACCGCGCCGGACTCGCCGGACAGGAACCGCTCGGGCAGGCGCACGATCCGCACCGGCGGTGCCGCCGGGCGCTCGGCCGCTGCGGCGAGCAGGGACCGCTCCGCCGGCCCGGCCCCGTCCCCGGCCACCGCGACCACGATCTCCGGAGCGGACAGGGCTCCGGCTGCGAGTTCGGCGCCGTCGAGGACCAGGTGCGGCGCGCGGGAGAGCAGCAGCCGGTCCTTCGCGCTGCCCGGCTCGCCCTCCGCGGCGTTCACCACGATCCGGCAGCCGGTACCGCGCCGCTCGGCGGCTCGCGCGGCCGCGGCGATCTTGCGCGCGAGCGGGAACCCGGCGCCGCCGCGGCCGCGCAGGCCGGCGAGCTCGGCCAGGGCGGCGGGCTCGCCGGCGGCGAGCGGTGCGGGCCGCCGGTGCACGGCCCGGTGCGCCTCCCACCCGAGCCGTTCGGCTCCGGCGGGCTGCCGGGGCGCCGGCGACGGGCCGGGCACGGCGGCGAGTCCGGCGGTGAGGCCGGGCGGACCGATCCGGAGCAGGGGGACGGAAGCGGCGGACGCGGGCGCGGACGGCCAGTGGATCGCGGTGCTCATGGCGCACTCCCTTGTGTGCGGGCGGAAGCCGTTGCGGGCAGGGTGCGGAAAGGCGGGGTGCGGACGGGACGGTCCAGCGGTGCGGCCCGCCCGGAGGCGGCGTGTGCTGCGGCGCAGCCGCGTACTGCAGAGGCAGCGGCGGCGGTCCCGCTCGGCGGGGCTCTGCACCGGGAGCAGTCCGGCACGCCGCGCGCGGGCGCCCGGTGTGAGCGGGGCCCGCCTGCGCCCTAGCGCCGGTCTCTCAGCGAGCTCCAGAAGGCGAGGTCCTCGGTGAGGGCGTCGCCCTGGGCAGACGCCGGCCCGCCGCGGCGGGCCGGCCGGCGCCACACACCGGCCAGCCGGCCGGACCGGCGGAGCCGCGCGGGCGGCGCCCCCGCTGCTCCGGTGGCGGCCACCACGGTCACCCTGCGCTCCGGCACCGCGGCAGCACTGCCGCCGGCGGTCAGCAGCAGCCGGGCGACCAGGGCGGCGCCCACCGCCGCGAGACACAGGCAGTAGCAGAGCACGACCAGGCCGGACGGCGGCCGGCCGGCGGTGAGGCCGTGCACGATCGCCAGCGGCCAGCACAGGTAGGCCGCGGCGTGCAGGATGCGCCACATCCGCGGCAGCACCGGGAGGGCGCCGCTGAACCGCCGCCGCAGCAGGCCGGTCGCGATCAGCAGCAGCACCAGGTCGAAGGCGACGGTGCCGAATGCGACCGCCGGGTCCGCGCCCCAGGGCACGGCGGCGTGGTGGACGGCCGCCTGCCCGTAGACGATCTGCAGGGCCACGTGCGCCACCAGGAACCCCAGCGCCGCCACCGCCACCGAGCGGTGCGCCGATTGGAAGGCGATGCGGGCGCGCGGTCCCAGGAACAGCCGGTCGGTCGCGAGCAGACCGCCGACAACGGCGGCGGTGAGGCCGACAAGGGCGATTACCCCGGAGCCCGCCCAGAGGAAGTCTTGGACGGCGCGCTGGAATTCCAGCTGGCGCGGCGCCGCAATCGCGATCACCGAGTTGGCGACTACTAATCCGATCAGGAGAAAGGCGGCAGCCGGCGCGGAACCGCGGCGCAGCGGGGTGGATCGTTCCGCGATGGCCGGAGTGTCGTGCGAGGCCAGAGGGTGATCAGGCTGGTGGGCTCGGGGTGGATCGAGCATTGCCGCCTCCACGGGACGGGGAGTCGGGCCAGAACTTAGCACGGTGCGGCCGAGTGTGGGCGGATTGAATCTGATTTGTGGATTCTGCGGGCGGCGGCGCCGCCCAAGGAGTATCTCTGTCTTATAACGAGAAGAAAACGTATCGGTGTAGCGATGTCCCGATCGCCCCCGCTTTCCTCTGCCAGGGCCGGCAATAGGGAACAGCGCGCGGCTGCCGAGCGCGGCGCCGATCCGGAGGAACCGCCCCTGCGCCGCGCAGGCCGCTCCGCCGCAACCCGCACGCAGCACCCGACCGAGAGAACGGACCGCCATCGTGGACACCCGCGCCGCAACGACCGCTCCCCGCACCGCCTTCCGCACCCCGGACCGCAGCGGAGCGCCCGCCGGGCGCCGCGCACTGCCGCGGGCAGCGGTCGCGGCCGCCCTCCTTGCCGCATCCGCCTGCTCGGGGCAGCCCGGCAGCGTTCCCGAACCCGGCGCGCCCGGGGCCAGTGCCGCCGCCGACGACACCTCGACGGCCGCCCTGCAGATCCAGGAGGACACCGCCGTCGGCGCCGTCCTCGCCGACGGCGACGGATACACGCTCTACCGGTTCGCCCAGGACGGCACCGAGCCGCCGGCCTCCGTCTGCGCCGGCGACTGCGCCCAGCAGTGGCCCCCGGCGGCGGGCGGCGACGACGGCCCCACCGCCGACGACGGTATCGACGCCGGCCTCGCCGCCACCCTCGAACGGGACGACGGCGCGACCCAGCTGGCGTTCGACGGCGCGCCGCTGTACCGCTATGCCGGCGACGTCGTGCCGGGCGACGTCAACGGCCAGGGCGTCGGCGGCGCCTGGTTCGCGGCGGCTCCCGGCGGCGGCGTCAACGACGCCGACGCGGGCCACGGCCCCGGCCAGGCCACGCCCCGGAGCGAGGGCGACGACGGCAGCGGCGGCAGCGGAGGCACCCGCGGCAGCGGAGGCACCGAAGAGGAGGGGACGGGCGGTGCCCCGGGGTACTGAGCCGCGACTGGCGCCCGCGCGCCCCGGGCGGGCGCGGCGGAAGAGGGCGCACCTGCCGGGAGAGAGGGAGGGTCCAGCGTGGCCATTCGGCACCGGCCGCGGATGCGGCCGCTCGCGGCGCTGACCGCAATGGAGTTCACCGGGGTCGCGGTCTTCCTGGTGATCTCCTCGATCACGGTGTTCATGGTCGTCCCCAACGGGGCGCTGTCGGTCACCGGCGTCTTCTGGCGCGACTGGGAGTCCACCGCGCACGGGCCGCTGGGTCCGGCCGACCGCAGCGTCCTGGTCAAGGTGCGCCAGGCAGGGCTGTGGGAGGTCCCTACCGGCCAGCAGGCCGAGGAGCGCGCCCGCAGCGACCGCGTCCGCGAGGTCGGCGGCACCATCGCCGAGGACCACCTGCTGATGGACGAGCAGGTGCGCGATATCGCCGGGCGGCTGGAAGTGGAACTGCCCAGCACCGCCAGCCCCCAGCAGCAGGAGTGGATGGAGGAGCTCTCCGCTCTCTCCGGAGAGGAATACGATCGCGCGTTCGCCGATCGGCTGCGCGCCGCGCACGGCGAGGTGCTGCAGGTCATCGCAGAGGTCCGCGCCGGAACCCGCAACGAACTGGTCCGCTCGTTCGCGCAGCACTCGCTGCTGATGGTGCTGCGCCACATCACCCTGCTGGAGAGCACCGGCCTCGTGGAGTACGAGAACCTCCCCGAACCCCCGCCCCCTGAACGGCGGCCCGGCTGAGCGCTCCGGCACCGACCGCACGGAGGCCCGTCTATGTCCGCCCCCGAACCGAAGCCCCGCCCCGGGCGCTGCCCCGCCCCCCGTTCCGGCCGGGCGCGCCGCTGCTCTGCGCCGCCCCGCCGCCGTCTCCGCTCCGCCCTGCTGATGAGTGCCGCGGCCATCGCCACCGCGGGCACCGCGCTGGCCGCCCCGGCCGTCGCCGGCCCGCCGGGCGCGCGCCTTGCCTCCGCGCCGCTGGAACCGCCCGGCGGCGAGGGCAGCGGGCACGGAGAGCACGGCAGCTCCGCCGGCGCCGGCGGTCCAGCGGAATCCGGCGATCCGGGCAGCAGCGGCCACGGCGGCCACGGCGCCCCGGAACGGGGCGGCGGTGGAGGCGCCCCGGAGCCGGGTGACCCGCCCGACCCCCGGTTCTACACCGACATCCGCGACGTCCCGGAGGCCGAAGCGGCTCCCGAGCCGGGCGCGCTCGGCGGCGCCGACGGCACGGCCGCAGTCGACTGCGGCCGCAACGCCGGCGGCGTGCGCAACGCCGAGAACGTGATCGTCGCCCCGGGCGTCGAGCACGGCGCCCAGCACACCCACGACTACGTGGGCAACCGCGACGTCCAGCGGTTCACCGACGATGTCGGAGCCAACAACCGCATCCTCGCCGAGGGCTCCACCACCTGCGAGAACGCAGACCGCTCGGTCCACTACTGGCCCGTGCTGCGCGACCTCTCCGGGACCGGTGCCGACGCCGGCCGGTCCGGCGGCGGGGCGGACGGCAACACCGGCGCGATCCTCACCCCGCAGGAGGTGCGGATCGAGTTCCGCGGCAACGCGGCCGAGGACGTCGTCCCCATGCCCCGGTTCCTGCAGGTGATCACCGGCGACGCCAAAGCCGTCACCAACGGCCCGGAGAACGCCCGCGCCCAGTGGACCTGCACCGCCTCCGCCGGGCAGGACTGGACCAGCCGCATCAGCAGCGACCGCTATCCGCTCTGCCCCGGGGGCAGCAGCGTCGTCCGCATCATGGACTTCCCCTCCTGCTGGGACGGTGCGGCCACCGAAAGCGAGGACAACCGCTCCCACGTGCGGTTTCCGGACGAGACCGGCACCTGTCCCGACGGCACCCGGCCCGTCCCGCAGCTGCGCCAGACCCTCGTCTACGACGTGCCCGCGGGCCGCTCCTACGCCGTCGACGGGTTCCCCGACCAGGGCCGCGCGCCTGTGACGGATCACTCGGATTTCATCAACGTGATGCCGCCCGAGCGCATGGACACCGTCGTGAACTGCATCAACGCCGGGCGGGAGTGCTGAGGCTCCGCCCGCGACACGCAGGGCGCGCGGAGCCGGGCGGCTCCGCGCGCCCTGCGTACAGTGGAAACACGGGAGATTAGACCACTGGTCTAAACCTGTTGTCCAGACCAACTGGCCTGTTCGAGGGGGCATCGCCGATGATGCGAAGCAGACAACGAGAAGGAGCCGCTGTGTCTGTACGCGTACCTGGCACGGGTACCGAGCCCACGAGCCACGCTGAGCTGACCGCCTGGGTCGACGAGGTCGCCGCCCTCACCAAGCCGGACGCCGTGGTCTGGTGCGATGGATCCGAGGCCGAGTGGGAGCGCCTCACCGGTCTACTGGTCGACACCGGCACGTTTGTCCGGCTCAACCCGGAGCTGCGGCCGAACAGCTTCTACTGCCGGTCGGACCCCAGCGACGTCGCCCGCGTCGAGGACCGCACCTTCATCTGCTCTGAGCGCGAGGAGGACGCCGGCCCGACGAACAACTGGGTCGCGCCCGACGCGATGCGCGCCACCTTCGCCGACGTCTTCGACGGCTCCATGCGCGGCCGCACCATGTACGTCGTCCCGTTCTGCATGGGCCCGCTCGGCGGTTCGATCTCCCAGCTGGGCGTCGAGATCACCGACTCCCCCTACGTTGTCGTCTCGATGCGCATCATGGCCCGCATGGGCGACGCCGCCCTGCGCCTCATCGAGGAGCGCGGGGAGTTCGTCAAGGCGATCCACTCCGTGGGCGCCCCGCTGGAGCCCGGCCAGGAGGACGTCGCCTGGCCGTGCAACCCCACCAAGTACATCTCGCACTTCCCCGAGACCCGCGAGATCTGGTCCTACGGCTCGGGCTACGGCGGCAACGCCCTGCTCGGCAAAAAGTGCTACGCGCTGCGCATCGCCTCGGTGATGGCCCGGGACGAGGGCTGGATGGCCGAGCACATGCTCATCCTGAAGGTCACCCCGGAGGGCGGCGGAGCGCCGAAGTACCTCGCGGCGGCCTTCCCCAGCGCCTGCGGCAAGACCAACCTGGCGATGCTCCAGCCGACCATCCCCGGGATGAAGGTCGAGACCGTCGGCGACGACATCGCCTGGATGCGCTTCGACGACGAGGGCCGGCTCCGGGCCATCAACCCCGAGGCCGGATTCTTCGGTGTCGCCCCGGGCACCGGCGCGTCCACCAACGCCAACGCGGTCGAGACGCTGTGGGGCAACAGCATCTTCACCAACGTCGCGCTCACCGACGAGGGCGACGTCTGGTGGGAGGGCCTCACCGACACCCCGCCGGCGCACCTCACCGACTGGAAGGGCCGCGACTGGACGCCGGACTCCGCCGAGCCCGCCGCCCACCCCAACGCCCGCTTCACCACCCCGGCCGGCCAGGCGCCGACCATCGCGCCGGAGTGGGAGGACCCGGCCGGCGTGCCGATCTCGGCGATCCTGTTCGGCGGCCGCCGCGCCACCGCGGTGCCGCTGGCCAACGAGTCCTTCGACTGGCAGCACGGCGTCTACCTCGGCGCCAACGTGTCCTCGGAGAAGACCGCGGCCCAGGAGGGATCCGTCGGCGAGCTCCGCCGCGACCCGTTCGCCATGCTGCCGTTCTGCGGCTACAACATGGGCGACTACTTCCAGCACTGGCTGGACATCGGCAAGGCCACCGACGCCGAGAAGCTGCCCCGCATCTTCTACGTCAACTGGTTCCGCAAGGACGGCCAGGGCCGCATCGTGTGGCCGGGCTTCGGCGAGAACAGCCGCGTCATCAAATGGATCATCGACCGGCTCGACGGCCGCGCCGAGGCCGTCGCCACGCCGATCGGCAACGTCCCGACCGCCGCGTCGCTGAACACCGACGGCCTCGGCCTCACCGACGAGGAGCTCGAGTTCGTGCTCTCCGTCGACCGCGACGTGTGGAAGCAGGAGGCCGCGCTCGTCCCCGAGTTCTTCGAGGGCTTCGGCGACCACCTCCCCGCGGAGCTGTGGGACGAGTACAACAAGCTCATCACCCGCCTCGGCTGAGCGCCGCACCGCTCACGGGCACCGCGGCTGCTGACCGCGCCGCCCGGGGACGATGAGCACAGGGGAGGCCCGCCAGGGGTGGGCCTCCCCTTTCCGTGTGCCCGCCAGAGCAGCAGCGGGAGCGGCCGGACGGCCAGCGCGGCCGCCCCGGGCGGATCCGCGGCCGGATCGGCTGCGGATCCGCCGGCGGCCGAGGGCCGGCGGGGCGCATCAGCCCGCCCGCCCCGCGCCGGCGTCCGCGCCGGCGTCCGCTCCGCCCACCGCGCCCCCGGACGCGGGGCCGATGCGCTCCAGCGCTGCGGAGAGCAGGCGCTGCCCCGCCACGGCCGCCTCCAGCGCCTCGGCGCCGACCTCCCGGACGAGGCGTTCGGCCAGCCGGGCGTGGGCCGGATCGATCCGCCGCACGGCGGCGCGCCCCTCGGCGGTCGGGACGAGCAGCCGTGCCCGCGCGTGCGCCGGATTGGGGCGGTACTCCGCAAGGCCCTGCACCGCCAGGGCGTCCGCGGTGCGCTGCACCGCCTGCCGGCTGATCCCCAGCGCCCGCGCGATGCCCGAGGCCGTGGCCGGCTCCTCCAAGGCCACCCCGAGGACCTTCCACCGGGCGGCGGTGAGCCCGGCCGGCCTCGCCAGGTCCTCCGCAACGGCGAGGACGGCGCCGTTGACGCGGAACGCCGACATTGCTGTGCCGGACAGGAGCTCCTGCGCGCGGGCGGTTTCTGCTGTCCGCTGCCGGCGCTCGGCGGAGTCCCGGCTCACGCGGACGCCTCGGCCAGGACCGGGTAGGCGCTCGCGTCGCGGTGGGCGAACAGCCGGTACCAGGCGTCCAGGACCTCGGGCTCGAACACGTCGAGCAGGGCGAAGACCTCGCGTGCGAAGGCGACCGGTGCGGTGGGCCCGGCGGTGGCCACACCGCGGTCGGTGACCGCGTCGGCGTCGCGGAACAGGGCTCCGCCCGCGTAGCCGGTGGCGGCGAGATACTCGGCGGCGGGGCCGGTGTGTGCGCGGCCGTCGAGCAGACCGGCGCGCGCGAGCCCGGCCGTCGCGCCGCAGATGGCGGCAACGGGAACTCCGGCCTCGGTGAACTCCCGGGCCGCGGCGGCGAAGGCGCCGGTGCGCTCGGGATCGTCATCCCACGCCGTTCCACCGGGCAGGATCAGCAGCGCCGAATCAGCGGGGTCGAGGTCGGCGACGGCGCAGTCGGCCAGGATGTGCAGCCCGCCCATGCTGGTCACGGGGCCGCCGTCGCGGCTGGCGGTGCGCACCGGATAGCCGCCCGGGATCCGGTGGGCCGCTCCGCTGCGCAGATGGGCCGCGGCGTGCCCGGTCTCCCAGTCGGAGAAACCCGCGGGCAGGGCGAGGTGCACGGTCTTCTTCGCTGCATCGCTCATGACAACGTGTCGTCAAACTGCCGAGTGGATGACAAGGCGTTGTCATTCGGGGGCGTGCCGCGCCGCGCTCGCTCAGTCCCGGACCAGGGTGTGCATCCGGACGATGGTGCGGCCGGCGGTGCGGAAGACGTGCAGGCGGTCGCAGAGGAGGCGGATGCGCCAGAAGCCGCGGGGCCGTTCGCCACCGGCCGGGGGCATGCCGGGGAAGCGCGGCAGCGGAGCGCCTTCCGAGGCGTCGCCCACCTCGCAGACGAGCTCGTCCTCCTCGGTCCAGAGCCACACGCTTCCGTGGCCGGCTCCGTGCAGCACCGCGTTGGACGCGGCTTCCTGCACGGCCGTCGCGACCGCGTCGGCGCGCGCCGCGCCGGCGCCGGCCCGCAGCGCGTAGGTGTGCGCGTCCTCGGTGACCCGCGGCAGGTCGGGCGGCATGAACCGGCCGCCGAAGAGGCCGGTGGGCACCGTCCGGGGCGTGGCCGCCATGTCCCCGCGGGCGAACACCGCGGGGTCGACGAAGGATTCACTGGGCCGCGCGGAGGTTCCGGCGATGGTCTCCGGGTGCGTGGTCAGCGCACCCGCCAGGATGGGCGGCGGCAGGCGCCGCACATCGTAGGGGCAGACCAGCCGCAGCGGTGCGTCGGCGAACAGCGCGGTCAGCGACGACTCCAGGCAGGTCTGCGCGATCACCTGCCGTTCCGAGCGGCCGGCCCACACCGGTTCGGCGATGATCCGAGCGCCGCCGTGCGCCGCGGCGGCCCGGCGGAACCGGTCGCAGAAATCCAGCCGCTCGGGCGGTCGGCGGCCGAGGTCAGCGGTGTCGCACAGGGTGATGCGGTCGGCGTCGCCGCCCAGCGCAGTACGGAGCAGCACCCGGTTGGCCGCGGTGGATGCGGCCAGGACGGGGACGCCGTCGGCGAGTCCGCCGCGCAGGAACGGCACCGCGGCCGCCAGGAACTCGGCGTCGGAGCCGTACAGGCACGCCTGGTGGCGCATGCGCGGGGTGCGGTCGCCGGGGATACCGGTCGGCGGATACGGCGCGGGCACTGCAGGGGACGCCTCCTCGGCGCGCGGCGGGGCGCCGCGCGGTGGCGGGTCGGGAGGGCTCGTCCATCGGGGTGCGAAGCGGGGCGCAGCAGTCAGCGGGGCCGGCGCCGGCGGGGCAGGGCCGTCTGCGGTGCGAGCGGGACCGGGGGAGGGGGCCGATGGCGGAGCCGCGTCGGTCAACATACCGAGCCGGGTGGTGCCCATGTGTCGAAGTACCGGAAGAAGTGCGCGGGCGGCCGTGGCGGGACGGGGCTGCCGGCCCGCCGCGGCCGCCGCACCGGAGCGGCGGCTCAGCCGCCGGTCAGCCCGCCGGCGCGCCGCCAGTACTGGCGCTTCTTCTCGTCGCGGACGGCGACGCCCTCCGCCGCCAGCGCTCGGCGCAGCTCTTCGGCGTCGGCTTCGGAGTCCGCCGCGAGGGCCTCGGCGCGCGCCCGCAGCAGGGCGTCCGCGGTGTCCGAGAGGTTGGGAAGGCCGGGCACCCAGCGCTCGAACTCCTCTGCGTAGGGGTCGCTCGCGCACCACGGCCAGCCGTGCTCCTCGAACGCGCGCCGGACGGCCGCGGGGCCGAGTTCGCACGGGATGCGGACCAGCTCCCGGGTGTCCGGGCCGAGAAGCACCAGGCGCTTGCCGTCGAGGAAGGCGGCGCCGACCGCGGAGCGCCCGTGCTCCTCGGTGCTGCCCAGCCGGCGCAGCACCGCGCGCTCGGGGGAGACGACGAGGACCAGCGAGTAGTGGTCGTCCAGGAAGGCGAGGACCACGCCGGCGATCCCGCCGAGTGCGGCGGCGCCGACGGTCGCGCCCGGCTCCGGCAGCGACTCCAGCAGGCGGAGCGGCCCCTGCAGCGGCGCGAACGGCAGGGCGGTGATCCACGCCGCCGCCCACTTCAGCAGGAGGCCGGCAGCGGCGCCGATGACGGGGAAGAGCAGCCGCAGCACCAGGGAACCGGAAACGGTGGTCACCCCTGCGGTCGCGCGGTCGTGGGAGTCCATGGGACGACGCTAGGCGCCGGCGCTCCGCCGCCGCTTCGGTCGCCGGCATCGCCCCCGGCGACCGAAGTACGTCCTCCGCCGGCCGGATGTCGTCCTTCCGGCGGACCCGGCGCAGGCGCTTAGCGTGCCCGCCGGGCGGGGCGGCGGGCACGGACAGCGGGGCGCGGACGGCTACTGGCGGTAGCCCGAGAGGAAGCGGCCGATCCGGCCGATCGCCGTATCGATGTCGTCCGGGTGGGGGAGGGTGAGGATCCGGAAGTGGTCGGGGGAGTGCCAGTTGAAGCCGGTGCCCTGCACCACATGGATCTTCTCCTGCAGCAGCAGGTCCAGGACGAACTTCTCGTCGTCGGCGATGCGGTGCACCTCCGGGTCGAGCCGCGGGAAGGCGTACAGCGCCCCCTTCGGCTTGACGCAGGACACGCCCGGAATCGCGTTCAGCCGCTCCCAGGCCACGTTCCGGCTCTCGTGCAGCCGGCCCCCGGGCAGCACCAGGTCGTTGATGCTCTGCGGGCCGCCGAGCGCGGCCTGTACCGCGAACTGGGCCGGCACGTTCGGGCACAGCCGCATCCCGGCCAGCGTGGTGAGCCCTTCGAGGTAGTCGCGCGCGTGCCGGCGCGGACCGGTGACCGCGAGCCAGCCGGACCGGAAGCCCGCCACCCGGTAGGCCTTCGAGAGGCCGCTGAAGGTGAGGGTGAGGACGTCCGGCGCGAGCGCAGCAGGGCTGTGCAGCTCGGCGCCGTCATAGAGGATCTTGTCGTAGATCTCGTCGCTGAACACGATGAGGTTGTGCCGCCGTGCGAGGTCGCACACGCCCTCCACCAGCTCCCGCGGATAGACCGCGCCGGTGGGGTTGTTCGGGTTGATCAGGACGATCGCCTTGGTGCGGTCGGTGATCCGCGCCGCGATGTCGTCCAGATCGGGCAGCCACTCGGCCGACTCGTCGCACACGTAGTGCACGGCGCGGCCGCCCGCCAGCGTGGTGGCGGCGGTCCACAGCGGGAAGTCCGGTGCCGGGATCAGGATCTCGTCGCCGTCGTCGACCAGCGCCTGGATGGACATCTGGATCAGCTCGGAGATGCCGTTGCCGAGGTAGACGTCGTCCACGTCGAGCTCGGGGAAGCCCTTGTCGGTGTAGTACTGAACGACGGCCCGGCGCGCCGGCAGGATGCCGCGCGCATCGCTGTAGCCGTGCGCGGAGGGCAGGTTGCGGATGATGTCCTGCACCAGCGCCTCGGGCGCTTCGAACCCGAACAGCGCCGGGTTGCCGGTGTTCAGCCGGAGCACGCTGTGCCCGGCCTCCTCCAGGGCGTTGGCCTGCTCGATCACCGGCCCCCGGATCTCGTACGAGACGTTGGTGAGCTTGCCGGACTGCCTGTACTCCATCGTCGCCCTTCTCCGCCCTTCTCCGCCGGCCCCCGTCGGGCCGCTCCGGACCCCGCGGCCCCGGAACTGCTACTTGGTTCTACCAAGCAAGTACTTGGAAAGTCCAACCTGACGTCTACACTGTCCCCCATGCCGCGCCGAAGCTACGACCAGTACTGCGCCGTCGCCCGGACCCTCGACACCGCCGGCGAGCGCTGGACCCTCCTCGTCGTCCGCGAGCTGCTCACCGGCCCGCGCCGCTACACCGACCTCCACGCCGATCTGCCCGGCGTCAGCACCGACGTCCTCGCGTCCCGGCTGCGCGACATGGAGCGCGACGGCCTCGTGGCCCGGCACCGGCTCTCCGCGCGCGGCACCGCCTCCGCCTACGCCCTGACCCAGCGCGGCCGGGCCCTCGCGCCGGTGCTCCGCGCGCTCGCCGAGTGGGGCGCGCCGGCGCTGCGCGAGCGCCGCCCCACGGACGCGTTCCGCGCCCACTGGCTCGCGGCTCCGCTGGTCAGTGCGCTGGAAGGCGTGCTCGGCGGCGCCGCCGGCGTGCTCGACGTGCACCTGGAGACCGGCGCGTTCTCGGTGGAGTTCGGCGCCGGCGAGCCCGGCGGGGTGCGCTACTTCGACGTCGCCGCGGGGGACGCCGCCGACGCCCGGCTGGACCTGGCCGAGGACGTCTGTGCGCAGATCGCCGCGGGCGACCTGCCGCCGGCCGCCGCGGTCTCCGCCGGCGCCGCGGCCGTCGCCGGCGACAGCCCGCTCGCCGACGCGCTGCGCAGCGCGGGTTCCGTGCGTCCGGCCGCGGCGGAGCCGGCCCCGTGACCCCCGGCTGAGCAGCGCCGCCACCGGGTTTTGCCCGGTCGTGAACGGCGCGCGCCCCACGATTGTCACTCCCCCGTGTCACTGTGGCACTCATCACCTAGGCCGGCCGCGGGAGGCCGCCAGAGACGGGGAGCGCCATGTCCTACCTGCTGATGATCGGAACGCGGAAAGGGCTGTTCCGCGCGGAGAGCGAGGACCGCCGGGACTGGGAGGTGAGCGGTCCGCTGGAGCTCGACGCGGACCACTACACCGACGCGATGGGCTTCTACGCCCTCGGCATCGACCCGCACACCCGCCGCGTGCTCGTCGGCGCGGAGCACATGCAGTTCGGCCCGGGCGTATGGCACAGCGACGACCTCGGCCGCACCTGGACAGAGCCGGACACGCGGTCGATCGCCTTCCCCGACGACGTCGAGGACTCGCTCGTCCGCGCCTGGCAGTTCGCCTACACCGGCGAGCCCGGCGTGGTCTACGCCGGCGCCGAACCGCACTCGCTGTTCCGCTCCGACGACGGCGGCGAGCACTTCACGCTGGTCCGGTCCCTCTGGGACCACCCGCACCGGGCCAACTGGTTCCCCGGCGCGGGCGGCGCCGCGATCCACACCGTCCTGCCGGGCAGGGTCGGCGGCGGCGGGGACGGCGCCGACGCCATGACCGTGGCGATGTCCACCGGCGGCGTCTACCAGACCCGCGACGGCGGCGCCTCGTGGGCACCGGCCAACCGCGGCATCTACGCCGGCTTCCTGCCCGGCGAGGAGCCGGAGTACGGGCAGTGCGTGCACAAGGTCTCGATCGGCCCGGACGGCGCCTTCTACGCGCAGAACCACCACGGCGTCTACCGCAGCACCGACCCGGCCTCGGGCTGGGACTCGATCGCCGGCGGGCTGCCCACCGACTTCGGCTTCGCCATGGTCGCCCACCCGCACCGGTCCGGCGAGGCGCTCAACTTCCCGGTGATCAGCGAAGCGCGCCACCTGCCGCCCGGCTTCCGGCTCACGCCCTACCGAACCGGCAACGGCGGCGAGTCGTGGCAGGCGGCCGACGCCGGCCTGCCCGGCAGCCCGTACTACGGCATCGTGCTGCGCGACGGCGCCGCCACCGACGGAGCGGCCGCGCCCGGCTTCTACTTCGGAACCCGCTCCGGGGACGTCTACGCGGCGGTGGACCGCGGCAGCGGCGTCGGCGGCCCCGGCTCGGAGTGGATGCCCGTCGCCACCGACCTGCCGGACGTGCTCTGCGTCCGCGCCGCGGAGGTGTGAGCCGTGCCGGTCACCGTGGTCCTGCCCCAGGTGCTCCAGGGCGACGCCGGCGGCGCCCACCGCGTCGAGCTGCCCCAGGCGGGCGGCGGGGGGCCGCTGCGCGGCGTCCTCGATGAGCTCGCCGCCCGCCATCCGGGCCTCGACCGCCGCGTGCGCGACGAGAAGGGCGGCCTGCGCCGGTTCGTCAACGTCTACGTCGGCGACGACGAGTGCCGCGGCCTCGGCGGCCTCGACACCCCGGTGCCCGACGGTGCCGAGGTGCGCATCCTGCCCTCGGTCGCGGGCGGCTGACCAGACCTGCGCCGTCCACAGCGCTGAACTGCGGTTCCGCCGTCGGGCGCCGCGGTCTTCTGCCGTGCCCGAAAAAAATCCCGCCGCCACCGACGAGTTTCCGCGCCGCCGCCGGTCCCCACTCCCAGACGGCGTGCGCGGGGCGCGCCGGCGGCGCGACGGGAGCGGCGATGACGGGTCAATGGCGCGCGATGTCCGGGACGGCGTCGGTCGGGGTGCTGCTGGAGCGGGACGGCTCCGGCGCGCTGCACGGTCCGGCGCTGCTGTGCGCGGCGCTCGACCAGCTGGACGGCGCGCTCGGCGCCGTGCGGCAGGACGGGCTCGGCGCTCCGACACCGTGCGGCCGATGGGACCTCGGCATGCTGCTCGCGCACGTCGCCGAATCGCTCGCGGCGCTCGAGGAGGGCTTCGGCCGCGGTGCGGTTGCGCTGACCGGCGCGCCGGCCGCGGCCGGGAACCCGGTCGCGGCGGTGCGGACGGCATCCCGCCGCGTCCGGGAGGGCGCGGTCGGCGCCGGCGCCCCGGACGCGGCGGTGGCGGTCGCCGACCGCGCGCTTGGCCTGTCGGCGATGGCCGCGGTCGGCGCGCTCGAGACCGCCGTGCACGCCTGGGACATCGACCGCTCCACCGGCAGCGACGCCGACCTCCCCGACGCCCTCGCCGAGCCGCTCGCCGCCGTGGTGCCACTCGTGGTCACCGAGGGGACCCGCCCCGGCCTCTTCGCCGCGCCGGTCCCGGTCTCCGCCGACGCCTCGGCGACCGGCCACCTGGTCGCGAGCCTGGGCCGCACGCCGTAGCGCGCAGGACGGCGGAGGCCGCAGCGCCAGTGCGGGCGGTGCGGCCTCCGCCGGCAGTGCGGCTCGGCTACCGGGCCAGGACGGCGTCCATCTGGCCGGCCGATTCGCGCAGGCCCTCTTCCATGCCCATGCCGACGACCTGGTCGAGGTCGGCGCGGGTGGGGTAGGCGGCGCGCATCTCCATCCGCGTGCCCGGGCCCGCCGCCGCGAGCTCCACGGTGACCGCGGCGACCGGCGCGTCGGCCGGCTTTCCGTCGGCGTCGGCGAAGCCGTCTTCGAAGCTGAGCCCGGTGGGCGCCTCGATCGCGGTGAAGCGCCACCAGCCGCCGTGCCGGTCCCCCTCGGGACCGGTCATGTAGTAGGAGACCTCGCCCCCCGGCGCGAACTCGAACCGCTCCACGGTGGCCGGGTAGGTGGGCGGCCCCCACCAGCGCTCCAGCTTCCGCGGGTCCGACCACAGCTCCCAGACCCGCTCCGGCGGCTCGGAGAATTCGGCGACCAGGACCACGGCCAGGGCCTCCAGGTCGGTTTCCACGCTGACGATGCTCATCGGGTTCCCCCCGTTCCGGAGGCGGGCCCGGCAGGCCCGTCCTCCTCCAGCAGCTGCGCCATCCGGTCGGCGCGGCCGCGCCACGACCCCGCCGCGAGGTCGAGCGCCCTGCGGGCCCCGTCAAGCCCCGCAGGGACCGTGCGGACCCGCCGCTCCCTGCCGTGCTGCTCCTTCACCACGAGGCCGGCCCGCTCCAGGGCGGCCACGTGCTTCTGCACCGCGGCAAAGCTCATCGGGTACGCCTGGGCCAACCGCGACACCGGGACCGCCTCCTCCGCACACCGCCGGAGGATGTCCCGCCGCGTGGCATCGGACAGGGCCTGGAACACGCGGTCGGCGCTGCTTTCTACAACCATTTGGTTGTATGTTACGCCGCACCCGGGGTAGGGACAAGCCCCTGTGCCGGGATGTCCATCCAGCTCCAGGGGCTCGGTTCAGCGCCGGCCGCCTCGTCCGCGGCCGCCGCCGGGCGGCTGCCGCCGCTTCGATGTCTCCGGCCGCTTTGCGGGCTGTCCGCCAGTCCGTTGCGCAGCCGCTCCCGTGCGGCCCGGCTTGTCTCCGGATGCTGAGCCCTTGGGGGCGCCGCCGGCGGTTCCCTTGCCGGGGGTGCTGGAGGTACGACGCGGTGTCGTGGGGAGCCTCGAGTCTCCGCCGCGACCGGGGCGGCCCGTGGCTGCTCTGGCCTCGTTCCAGGCGCGGCCGGCCGCTTTGCGATTCGCGTCGCGTCGTTTCTTCTGGGCTTCGGTACCGGCTCGGGCCTGCGCGTTCGACGCGTCGATGGCGGCGGACATGCTCCCTGTTGTCTGGGCCTGCCTGCGGGTCGCCTTGGCGGCGCTCCGCCTATTCCTCTTGGCTTCCCTCGCCTCGCTCCGTGCTGCCCTATCCCTGTTTTTCTGCTGCCTTTTCCGCTTCTTTGCCTCGGCGCGTCGGGAGGATTCATCGATGGCATCGCCGAAGCCAGGGGTCCATCCGAGCCGATCGGTTGACCGTCTCGGAGTCACGCGGCCGCGCCCGCGCGGAGCGCTAGCGGAATCAGGGCGGTCGGATTGCGTCTTTTCGACTTCGTCGTCGCTCATGGCTCACTCCGGGAGGTCGCAACGGGCCCGGAGCATACGAGCGCTGAGGGCGAGTGAACACCGTCCAGTGCGCAGAGGGCATTCGGCCATGCGCAGAGAGGGTGCGGAGCGACGAGACGCCAGGGTGTTGGCGGAGAGGGCGCGCCCGCCGTGGCTACTGGTGACCCCAGCAGGATTCGAACCTGCGACACCGGCTTTAGGAGAGCCGTGCTCTGTCCCCTGAGCTATGGGGCCTCGGGGGGCAATCCTAGCGGAGGAGGCGGGGCGGCGGGGTGCGGCAGGAGGGACCGGGCGGGGGTGCCTTTGAGTACTCTTGCGGTGGCGGGGTTGTCATCGACCCCGTGTGACCTCCGGCACATCAGGGGGTAGGCGCTTCGGCGCCGGGGCGGGTGGACGCGCCGCAGGAGCGCGCCCCGCGCGGCGCCGTCCCCAGGTCCGCAGCAGAGCAGCGGTGCGGCCGCACACCGCCGCAGGGCAGCGGGCCGCGGTACTCGGCGCGGCGCGTCCGATTGTGGACTTTGTAGTACCTTGCCATGCGGCCACCCCCCACGTTCGACGCCCGAGACCCGTGTAGCCGGAGGACCACGTGCCGACTTTTCGCGCAGCGCCGCGGCAGCACCACCGCGGGTCCGGCAGCGGGGCGGTGCCCGTCCTCTCCCTGTCCCGGGCCGCGCGGTCGCGCGGCGCGGCCGCCGTAGTCGTCCTGCTCCTCGCCCTGCTCGTCGTCCCCATCGGGCAGACCGCCTTCTCGCCCTACTTCTCCGTCGCCTTCGCCGACGACGACCTCGACGCCCTCGCGGACAAGGCGGAGAAGGCGAAGGACGACCTGGAGGAGGCGACCGACGCCTACACCGACCGCGAGGACGAGCTCGACGCCGCGCAGGACGAGCTGGTGGACACCCTGCACGACCTGCAGCAGACCGAGCTGAAGCTGGCCGACATGCGCGAGCCGCTCGCCGAACTCGCCAGCACGCTCTACCAGCAGCCGGACGCCGGCATCCTCGGCGTGATGACGTCGGGCACCATCCAGCAGGACCTCCAGGTCGACTCCTACGTCTCCAAGATGTCGGAGGACAAGGACTCCCTGATCGAAGAGGCCAACGACCTCCGCGACCAGCAGGTCGAGCTCACCAACGACGCCCAGCAGCTCCAGTCGGAGACCCAGCTCGCGCGGGTCGAGCTCAAGGTCGACCTGGACGCCCTCAAGGAGCAGTCCAAGGAGAGCAGCGACGCGCTCACCAAGGAGCTCGAGGACCGCGGGCTCGACGTCGACGCCTATATGGCCGGCGTCGAGTGCGACGCGGCAAAGGGCGAGCAGGCGTCCGGCTACCCCAACGGCCTGCTGCCGCAGGGGGCGCTCTGCGAGCTGCCGCAGGGCGACCACTTCGTGCGCGCCGACGCCGCCGTCGACTTCATGCGGATGAACGAGGCGTTCCAGAGCGAGATGGGCAAGCAGCTCTGCGTCACCAGTTCCTACCGCGACATGCCCAACCAGCAGCGCGTCTACGCCGAGCAGCCGCCCGGAAACGCGGCCGTGCCCGGCACCTCCAACCACGGCTGGGGCCTCGCCGTGGACCTCTGCGGCGGCGTGCAGAACCAGGGGTCGCCCGAGTTCAACTGGCTGGAGGCCAACTCCACCGAGTACGGCTGGTTCCACCCGGAATGGGCCTACTCCAACCCGTTCGAGCCCTGGCACTGGGAGTACGAGGCCGAGTACGCGGGCTAGGGCGTGCTGGGGGCACCTGTCCTGCTGCGACGAACGCCACCCACCCAACACGCCCTGGCAGAGCGCCGCGCCGCCGCCCTCCACCGGCGGAGGGCGGCGGCGCGGCGCTCCGGGGGCGGCCTCCGGCGGATTACGGGGCGGCGGTGGATCCCGTGGCGGCCGGCGCCTCCGGGGTGATCTCGGAGGTGCACTCGGGGCAGCGGTCGGCCTGGTTGCTGATCTCGCTGAAGCAGCGCGGGCACTCGCGCGTACTGGCCTCCTCGGCCTTGGTCATCCGCTCGAGCAGCTTGGAGACCGGCAGCACCACGAAGAAGTAGAGGATGGCGGCGGTCAGTACGAAGCTGATCATCGAGTCGATGAACGCGCCGTACAGGAACCGGCTGCCGTTGATCTCGAAGTACAGGTCGCCGAACTGCGGCACCCCGCCGAAGATGCCCAGCAGCGGCGTGATGAACCCGGCCGTGAACGCGGTGATGAGTTCGGAGAACACCGCGCCGATGACCACCGCGACCGCCAGCTGCACCAGGTTGCCCTGCAGCAGGAACTGCTTGAATCCACTCACCGGTACTCCATCCCTTTCGGGTTCTTCGCAGACGAATGCCCGGCGGTCGGCGCCGGGCGCGCAGCTCCGCCGGGGCGGGCCGGAGGGCTGGGGGGCTCCGGGTGCCGCTGCGGCAGCGGCGGTACGCGGGCTGTCCGCGGTACGGCCGCCCGCAGGAACTGCGCGGAACAGGATTCACTACGCAGTGTCGGTGGTCAACCGCGGATGGTCAGGCTGAGAGGGCCGGCCGCACCGTGCCCCGCGATCCGGCGGGACTCCCCGGGGGTGACCGCGACGACGATCAGCGCCCCGCCCGACCCGCCCCCGCCGGCGCCGCCGCCGGGGGCCGCGCTGCCGTCCCCGGGCACGGCGATCACCGGGCGGTCCTCGGCCAGGGCGGCCGCCTCCTGCGGCGGCGCAGGGCCGGCGAAGTCGCCGCCGGCGAGCGCGGCGGCCGCCAGCACGTCGACGCGGCTGCCCGGCGCCAGCAGGGCGACCGCCCCGCCGTCCGCGATCCGCACCGGCGCTGCGACGAGCCCCGGCCCGTAGTCGGCGGCGGGCGCATCGGCGAACCGCGCGGTGGTGAGCACTTCGCCCCGGCGGACCGGGCCGGTGAGGAGCCGGCCGACGGCGTCCTGCTGTGTGCGCAGGGCGCCGTCCGGCGCGGCGGCGGCCGCGATCCGCGCGGTGCGGACGGCGTCGGCGGCCACCGGGTCCAGCGGCGACAGGTCCCGGGCGGCC
Source organism: Nocardiopsis coralliicola (assembly GCF_054779695.1). NCBI lineage: Bacteria > Bacillati > Actinomycetota > Actinomycetes > Streptosporangiales > Nocardiopsidaceae > Nocardiopsis > Nocardiopsis coralliicola. The sequence goes on from NZ_BAAGXT010000014.1 coordinate 102,084, forward strand.
ACGACGAGGTGCTCGACCCGCTCGGGCGGGGGCCGGACCACCAGCAGGGCGCCCACTAGGGCCAGCCCCGCGCAGAGGGCAGCGAGGCCGCGGCGGTGGCGGGAGAGGGCGAGGGCGGCGCGGACGGGCATGGCAGCACCGTAGGCAGCCGCCCCGCCGTCGCGGAACGCCCGTGCAGGAACCTGGGGAAAAGCCGAAGCGGCCGGCGGCCCGCCTCCGGGCGCACGCGAAAGGGCCGGACCCGCCGGGTCCGGCCGTGGGAATCGCGGTGCCGCGCGGGGAGGGGCAAGGGCTCCCCGCGGCCGGCTACGCCTTCGCGGCGGCCTTCGGAGACGACGGAGACGGCGAAGACGAGGAGGAGCCGCTGGACGCGCCGTTCGACGACCCGTTCGAGGACGACCCGTTCGAGGAGGACCCGCTGTCCGAGGAGCTTGAGGTGCCGCTCGACTCGGACGAGCTGCTGGACCCGGAGTCCGCGGAGCTGCCGGCCGAGCCGGAGTCGCCGCCCGAGTCGCCGCCGTCCTTGCCGGAGCTGCCGGTGACGGCGGAGCGGTCGGAGGTCTTGGCGCTGTCGGTCCGGTAGAAGCCGGAGCCCTTGAAGACGATGCCCACCGCCGAGTACACCTTGCGCAGCCGGCCCTCGCAGGAGGGGCACTCCGTCAGCGAGTCGTCGCTGAAGCTCTGCACGACCTCCAGCGGCGTGCTGCACTCGGTGCAAACGTACTGGTATGTAGGCACGGCAGTTCCTCCTCCTTGGCACTCTTGCCCATCGACTGCTAAATAGTACGCGCTCGCGCACGCGGACCGCGAACGCAGGCCCTGCCGGGCGGGGCCGCGCCGCCGCCCAGTGGAACGCGGGCGGCTGAGCTGCTTGTTCCGCCCGGCCCGGTGCGGCGGCCCCCGTCACAGCATCCGCACGCCCCCGCGGGGCGTCGCGATGCCCTGCACCGGGCGGTCGTGCGGTTCCGCGGGCACCGTATCGAGGAACTCGGTGTCATAGATCACCGCGATCGTGCGGGTGTCCGGGCCGACGCGTGCCAGAGCCCGGTCATAGCAGCCCGCCCCCTTGCCCAGCCGCCGCCCGGACGGGTCGGCCGCCAGAGCGGGGCAGAGCACCGCCGCCGTGCGGGCGATGGCCTCCGGCCCGTACCGGCGGCCCGTCGGCTCCAGCAGCCCGTGCCCGGCCGGCGCCATCGAGTCGGGCCCCTCGTAGGCGGCCCAGTCGAGGTCGCCGCTGTCCAGGAAGACCGGCAGGAGGACATAGCAGCCGCGCTTCCACAGCGCCGCGACCAGCTTGCGGGTGTCCGGCTCGGTGCCGACGGAGTAGTAGGCGGCCACGGTCCCGCCCATGCTGAGCACCGGCAGATCGGCGACGCTGTCGCGCAGCGCCGACCCGGCGGCCGCGCGCTCCGCCTCCGGCATGGTCGCCCGCTCCTCCAGCAGCCGGCGCCGCAGCCGCTTCTTCGCCTGCGCCCGCTCCCAGCCGCTCCCGCCGGCGCTCTCCGCCGCCGCTGCACCGTCGTCCATGGCCGCCATTGTTCCAGGCGCCGCCCGCGGGGGGCCGGGCCGCTGCGCAGTCGGCTCCGGGCCCGCGCGCGGGACGTGCGGGTCCGGCTGCGTCCGCCCAGGGCACGGCACCGCCGGAATGGAGCCCAGCGGTCTAGCGTCGCCCGGGCCGCGGCGGTGCCGCCGCGGGGGCGCGGCGGTGAGTGCCCGGGAAAAGGCCGGTGAACGCCGGGGGCGCGGCGGTGCCGTCGCTCCTGGCCACCGCGAGCGATGCAGGTCAGCACGCGCGCGGCGGGCGCGGGGCGCCGCCGCCGGTGTCCTAGAGTGCCGTCATGACGGATTCGCGACAGTCCCCCGCTCGGGTCACGAAGGCCGTGGTGCCGGCGGCCGGCTTGGGCACCCGCTTCCTGCCCGCCACCAAGGCCACGCCCAAGGAGATGCTCCCGATCGTGGACAAACCCGCGATCGAGTACGTCGTCAAGGAGGCGGTGGGCGCCGGGCTGAGCGACGTCCTGATGATCACCGGCCGCAACAAGCGCTCCATCGAGGACCACTTCGACCGGGCCTACGAGCTCGAGGAGGCGCTGGACGCCAAGGGCGACGCGGAGCGGCTGCGCGCCGTGCGCGCGCCGAGCGAGCTCGCGCAGGTGCACTACGTCCGCCAGGGCGAGCCCCGCGGCCTCGGCCACGCCGTGCTGTGCGCGGCGGCGCACGTGGGCGGCGAGCCGTTCGCGGTCCTCCTCGGCGACGACCTCATCGGCGAGCGCGAGGCCCTGCTCGAGCGCATGATCGAGGTGCAGTCGGAGCGCGGCGGCAGCGTCGTGGCGCTGATGGAGGTCGAGCCGGAGCAGGTGTCGCTGTACGGCTGCGCCGCGATCGAGCCGACCGAGGACGGCGACGTCGTGCGGGTCACCGACCTCGTGGAGAAGCCCCCGATGGAGGCGGCCCCGAGCCGGTGGGCCGTCATCGGCCGCTACGTGTGCGCCCCCGAGGTGTTCGACGTCCTGCGCGAGACGCCGCCCGGCCGCGGCGGCGAGATCCAGCTGACCGACGCCCTGCGCGAGCTGGCCCGCCGCAAGCCCGACGACGGCGGCCCCGTGCACGGCGTCCTCTTCCGCGGCCAGCGCTACGACACCGGAAACAAGGTCGACTACCTGCGCACCGTCGTCGAGTTCGCGTGCGCCCGCCCCGACGTCGCCGCCGAGTTCACCCCGTGGCTGCGCGCCTTCGCGGCGGAGCAGCTCGGCGCCGCGGACTCCGCAGAACAGGGCTAGAGGAGCACGGCGGCCGCTGCCCCCTGCTCCCGCCAGCGCGCCCGTGCCGCGCGCCGGACACCCCGCGGATGCGGCCGCCCGGCGGGGTGCGGTCGCTCCCGCGTGCGCGGTCCGGGATGATTCCTGGGGTCCGGACCAGTGGGCCGGCGCCCGCCGGAAGCGCGAGAGGCAGATCAGCCGCCGAGGCGCCCGCCGCGCGCCTGCCTCCGCCCGCCCTGCCGGTCCGGACCGACACCACTCCGCCCACCGCGGCGGCGGTCCCAACGGAGGTCAGCAGATGAAGAGCGTCGACCAGCACATCGCCGACATCCTCGGCACGGTCCGCCCCGTCGAACCGATCGAACTCGACCTGCACGGCGTCCGCGGCGCCGTCCTGGCCGAGGACGTCGTCTCGCCCGTGTCACTGCCGCGCTTCGACAACTCCGCCATGGACGGCTATGCGGTGCGCGCGGCCGACGTGGCCGGAGCCGCCGAGGACGCCCCGGTCCGGCTGCCGGTCACCGCCGATATCCCGGCAGGCGACTCGGCGCCGCACACCGTGGCTCCCGGGCACTGCGCCCGCATCATGACCGGCGCCCCGCTGCCCGCAGGGGCCGACGCCGTCGTCCCCGTCGAGCAGACCGACGGCGGCCTGGCGGAGGTGGCCCTCCGCCGCGCCCCCGCACCGGGCGCCGCGGTCCGCCCGGCAGGCGGCGACGTGCAGGAGGGCGACACGGTGCTGCGCCGCGGCGTCCGGGTCGGAGCCGCCGAGATCGCCGTACTGGCCTCGGTCGGCCGCCGGTCGGCGGTGGTCCACCCGCGACCCCGAGTCGTCGTCCTCGCCACCGGCGCCGAACTCGTCGAGCCCGGCCAGCCGCTCCAGCCCGGCCAGCTCTGGGAATCCAACGCGCACATGCTCACCGCGGCCGCCGCCGACGCCGGCTGCGACGCCTACCGGCACACCCTGGTCGGCGACGACCCCGGCGAGGTGCGGCGCGCGATCGACGACGTGCTCGTCCGCGCCGACCTCCTCATCACCACCGGAGGCGTCAGCATGGGCGCCTACGACGTGGTCAAGGAGGTGCTGGCCGACCGGGACACCGTGCACTTCACCAAGATCGCGATGGAGCCGGGCAAGCCGCAGGGGTACGGCACCGTCGGCGACGATGACACCCCGGTGATCACGCTGCCCGGCAACCCGGTCAGCTCGTTCGTCAGCTTCCAGATCCTCGTGCGGCCCGCGCTGCTGCGCCTGCGCGGACTGGAGCCGGAGCCGCTGCCGTCGGTGCGCGCCCGCCTCACTGAGGCGGTCGCCACGCCGACCGAGCGGCGCTGCTTCCGCCGGGCCGTCCTCGGCAGCGATGCCGGCGGCACGACGGTGGCACCGGTCTCCCGGCAGTCCTCGCACCAGCTCTCCGCGCTCGCCTACGCCGACGCCCTCGCCGTGATCCCCGAGGGCGTGTCCGAGCTGCCCGCCGGAGCCGAGGTCGACGCGGTGCTGCTGCCGCGCCCGTGACGCGGGCCCGCAGCGCGGTTGTCCACAGCCGCGGCCATCCCGCTTCCGGAGTGGGGGCGCGGTCCCTAGAGTCGGAGTGCCCGGCGCACCGGGGAGCAAGGAGGACGGCACCGGAGCAGGGACACCGAGCCGCGGCGCTGCGGCGGGGGAGAAGGAGCAGGTGCTCCGCCGATCCCGCCCGTGCCCGGGCCCCGCGCCCCCTCCGCACTCCCCGGCCGGGCCGCGTCCCGTGCTGACACCGGCACGGGCAGCACCCGCAGAGCGGGCTACCGCAGTCCAGCACCTCCGCACCGAAAGACCGCCATGACCACCAGCAGTGACCACGGACCGGGCAGCGCCGAGCAGCCCGGCCAGCACCCCTCCGGAATGAGCCACCTCGACGCCGCCGGCCGCGCCCGCATGGTCGACGTCGCCGGCAAGGACGTCACCGCCCGCTCGGCCACCGCGACCGGCCGCGTCCGCGTCTCCGACGGCGTCGTCCGCGCCCTGCGCGACGGCACCGTGCCCAAGGGCGACGCGCTCGCCGTCGCCCGCATCGCCGGCATCCAGGGGGCCAAGCGCACCCCCGACCTCGTCCCGCTCTGCCACCCCATCGCCGTACACGGCGCTGACGTCGATCTCCAGGTGCGCGACACGGACGTCGCCATCACCGCCACCGTCCGCACCGCCGACCGCACCGGCGTCGAGATGGAGGCGCTGACCTGCGTCGTCACGGCCGGCCTCGGGCTGATCGACATGGTCAAGGCGATCGATCCCGAAGCCGTACTCACCGACGTGCGCGTCGAGGAGAAGACCGGCGGCAAGACCGGCCACTGGACCCGGTCCGGTACCGAGGACCGCGGATGACCGCCCGCGCCCTCGTCGTCACCGCCTCCAACCGGGCCGCGGCCGGCGTCTACCCCGACCGCTCCGGCCCGGTACTGGCCGAGGCCCTGCGCGCGGCCGGCCTCGCGGCCGACGGCCCCCGTGTCGTCGCCGACGGGCCGCCGGTCGGCGCTGCCCTCCGGGATGCCCTCCGCGAGCGCTATGACGCCGTGTTCACCACCGGCGGTACCGGCCTGACCCCCACCGACTCCACTCCGGAGCAGACCCGCCCGCTGCTCGCGGCCGAGATCCCCGGAATCCCCGAGGCGCTGCGCGCGGCCGGCCTGGCCAAGGGCGTTCCCGCGGCGATGCTCTCCCGCGGTCTGGCCGGCATCGCCGAAGCCGCAGGCCACCGCATGCTCGTGGTGAACCTTCCCGGCTCGCGCGGCGGCGTCGCCGACGCCATGGAAGTCCTCGCCCCCGTCCTCACCCACGCAGTCGACCAGATCCGCGGCGGCGACCACTGACCGCTGCAGCCCCGAACCCGGGCCGGAGCGCCGGCGGCTCCGGCGGCGCGGCCTGGCAGCCGGAGTCGGGCCAGGCCCGGCCGGTGGGGGAGCGGAGCCGCGTGGGCAGCGGTCCGGTTCGGGGGCCCGGGCACCCGGCCGCGGGCGGGCGCCGGGCCTTCCCCCCGGCGCTTCCCCCGCGCCGGGGCAGCGGGGCCGCCGCCCGGAGCGGTGGCCCGCAACCGACCGGAACCGACCCCCGGGCGCAGGGGGAGGAGCCCGCAGCGGCGGGGTGCCTCCGGCGGCCGGGTCCTCCGCGGCGGGCCCGTGCCCAGGGCCGTGCGGCAGACCGGCCTGCGCGGGAGGACCGGGGGCGAGCGGATCGGCTTCGGCGAAGGACGCGCCAGAGTGATCGACGCAACGGCGGTGCGGGCTCCGGTCCTCCCCGGCGCGCCCGAGCAGGTCCGGGCCCTGGCCGCCGGCCCCCGCGGCCGAGGCGGGGCCCCGGGCCCGCCGCGCAGCACGGCCGCGCCATTCCGCGGTTCCGCGTGACCGGCCGCGGGGCGCACAGAGTGGAATACTGGGAGGAGTCGCCCGGTACCGAGCGCGTCCGGGGAAGGGGAGGACCCGCGTGAACCGACTCCGCGGCTGGCCGGTCACCCTCGCCGAGGGGCCGGTTGCGCTGCGCCCGCTGCGCGTGCGGGACGCCCGCGCCCTCCGGGAGACCCGCGCCCGCAACGCGGAGTGGCTCCGGCCGTGGGAGCCCACCTACCCCGAGATGCCGCTGCGCACCTCCTCGCTCAGCCCCTACGTCGCGATGCTGCAGGCGATCCGCCGCGAGGCGCGGCACGGCCTCTCGATGCCGTGGGCCATCACCTGCGACGGCGCCTTCGCCGGCCAGCTCACGGTCAGCGCGATCGTGTGGGGGTCGGCGCGCACCGCCCAGGTCGGCTACTGGATCGACGAGGCCCAGGCCGGCCGGGGTGCTATGCCCACTGCGGTCGCGCTCGCCGTGGACCACGCCTTCTTCACCGTCGGACTGCATCGCATCGAGGCCAATATCCGGCCGGAGAACAGGGCGAGCCGCCGCGTCGCCGAGAAGCTCGGCTTCCGCGAAGAGGGCGTGCGCAAGCGCCAGCTGCACATCGACGGAGCCTGGCGCGACCACATCTGCTACGCCCTGACCACCGAGGACGTCCCCGGCGGCCTCCTCGCGCGCTGGCGCTCCGTCCGCGACGCCCATCCGGCGGACGGGCCGTCCTAGGGCGTGTTGGGTGGCCAACCGCCTGCTGCGCGACGAACGCCATTCACCCAACACGCCCCGGGTGTACTGACCGCCGAGGCCGGTGACACCCGCCCCGCGCGGAGCAAGCGGAGCGGGCCTCCGGTATCGGCGCGGATGGCGGCATGGACCGGACGGCCCCTCCTGCCCTGCGCCATCCATCCCCTGCCAAGCTCGCGCCCGCCGCCCGCCGGCCCGCTGTATTGGTCGGGGACCGGCGGCTGCTGCGCCGGGCCGCGCGCTCCCGCACCCCCTCCGGGCTGCTCCCGCCCGCTCACCCCGCCCCATCCGCCGGCAGCGGCGCCTCATCACGGTCCGCACTCCACAGCGGCGGGGACCCGTCCGCATCGCCGGGCACCCGCACATGCCCGCCTGTACCGTCCACCGCGCCCCCACCCGCCGGGGCGGCCCGCCTGGCCGCGCCGCCGGCCGCACCGTACGCCGCTGCGAACGCGCCCGCCCCGGTGAACCGGCCCCTGTGCCGCCCCGAGGAGAGGAGAACGCCGGGAGGGGGCTGCCAGGGCGGCGCGCGGCAGGACAGGTTGTCCACCAGACGCGCCCCCGGTCCCGTTCCCTGAACAGGTCGGGCCCGCAGCCGGATCCGGACCGCGGCAAGCTGGAGGGCCCCGCCAGAGCGGTCAGAGATCCTGGCTCAGGAGGACGCCTGATCGCCAGCATCCAGCCGAGGCGGTGCGAACGGGACCGGGGTGCGGGCGCTGCGGTGGCCGGCCCGGCGCTCGCCCCTGCGTGCCTGGACGGGTACGAGCGGCTAAGGGCGCTCCCGTTCGGCGTTGAAAGGCTTCCCGTCGCCGGGTCAGAGCGGTGAGACCGCCGGGACACCCGCCCGTCCCCCGCGCTCCGAATACATGATTCGGCGCACCGGCGTGGCCGTCGCACGGGGGTGCCCCGCATTTCGGCTCCTGCCCGGCCGCTCCGAGCCGGGGACCTTAGGCCCTTGACCGCCGAGCCGAAGCCGCCCTGGAGCCATGCCAGCAGGCGGCTCGTTCGCTGCGGCGGCCGGCGCCCCACTCTGCGCCCCGGGAGCGCCACCCGGGTCCGGGACCTCCCGACGCGCCCGGGCCGATCCGCCGTTCCGCGCACGCGCGTCCGCCGCGGGCGGCCACCGCGGCAGCCGGTGAGTGCCTCGGGCCACGGCACTGCGCCGGGCCGGCCGGAGGGGCCGGCGGCGCAGCGGCGCAGCCGCGCAGGGCTGCGCGAGCCCTGCCGCAGCGCCGCTACAGCGCGGCCGGATCCGGCCGCGCCGGACACCGCGCGCCGCCGTATCCGCCACCCTCCGAATTCCGCCGCAGCCGCACCGCGGCCGCGTGCGAATCGCCGGTCGGTACCGACCGCCCGCCCGCTTCGTGCTGGACCGCGGGAACAACGCAACCTGGCACCCTCCGGGCGCGGTACCGTCGGTACGGTCGACGCCTCACCGCGGTTCCGTGCCTCTCCGTGACTCCCGGCAGAGGAGTCGGCGGGAGAAGAGGAAGACTGCAATCTCACGACACTCCGGGCCGAATACTGCGCATTTACGGACACTCGGTCGTACCGTGCGGAACGTAGACGCATCAGGGATGTCGGCAACAGGTGCATACGGCGTACGGAGGGCGGCGCGGAGGACGCGCCGGGCGGCGGTGGTGAACCGTCCGCGGTCCCGGGCACCGGGGCCGGTTCCGTACACCGCCGCACGGCCGCCGTACCAGGGCGTTCTGCGCGAGTCTGGCCATCGGCGGCGCGAGGAGGGGCGATGAACAGTTCAGCCCTGTACCTCGCCATTGTCGTCGTCTGGCTGGTCGTCCTCGTGCCGATGCTGCTGCGCCGCGACGCCGCGGACCCCGACCAGGCCGCGCTCGACCGCACCGACCCCGGCCCCGCCGTCCCGGACGGCGAGTACGAGGGTGCCGACGCCGATGCGGCCATCGACGACGAGGACGCCGGAGAGCCGGCCGACTACGACGAATACCTGCCTGGAGCCGCCGCAGAGCCCGCCGGTGCCCAGGACGCGGACGGCCCCGAGGTGCCCGGCGCCCCGGTGGCGGAGAGCGTGCGCCAGTCCGCACCGCCGTCCCGGGCGCGGGTGATCGCGCGCCGGCGGCGCCGCACGACCGGACTCACCGCACTGCTCGCGGTCACCGCGGCCGCCGTGGCGGCCGGGCTCGGCCCGTGGTGGGTGCTGGCCCCGCCGGTCCTGCTCCTCGGCGGCCACCTCGTGCTGCTGCGCGAGGCGGCCAAAGCCGACGCAGAGCACCGCGCCGAGGAACTGCGCCGCGAGCAGTCCCGCGCCGCGGCGCGGCGGGCGGCCCGGCTGGAGCGCGCCGAGCGGGAGAAGGCCGAAGCGCACCGCGCCGAGATTATCGACCTGCCGACGGCCCGTGACGGCGAGGTGTACGACCAGTACACCGACGCCCACCTCCGCGCAGCGGGCGACTAGGGCGTGTGTGGTGGGTGGCGTTCACCGCGATCGGTGTCGGCGGTGCACCCGTCGCACGGCCGGCGAGGGAGTCAGGGCGGGGTTTCCTCCTCGATTGAGGAGAACGCCGCGAGGGGCGGGCCAGGGCGCCGCGCAGCAGGGCAGTTGTCCGCCCGCCACGCCCTAGGGCGGCGGCTGCCGGTTGCCGCTCGGGGGCGGGCCCCTGCCTGCCGGCACCGTCGGCCCGGTGGGGGTCCGCGCCGGAGGAGAGCCCATTGTCGGAAGAGAGAGCCCCCGCGCCGCGGTCAGAGCGGCGGCGTCCGCCGCAGCGCCGCAGCACGGGGCGGTCCGACCGCGCGCGGGCGCCCGTCCGCAGGGGGCGGAAAACGTGTTCGGACCACCCGCGGAGAGCTGGTAATCTAAGAAGCGTCTTCAGGGGCTGTAGCGCAGTCCGGTAGCGCACCTCGTTCGCATCGAGGGGGTCAGGGGTTCGAATCCCCTCAGCTCCACCCTGGAGAAGACCGGTTCGCCGGTCTTTTCTCGTATCTGCACCGAAATTTCACGGTGGCGCGCGAAACCCGCTCCGCAGCGCGCCGACCGGAGCGGCTGCGGCGTGTCGGACAGGCGGGCGCTGAACGGTCCCGAACACAATGGTGGCCGCGGCCCCTCCGCCGCGGACCGGTCGGTAGTGCACCGGATCGGTCCCGTTTATGAAGACCAACCGCTTTACCCGGGTGGATGCGCTATCTTCCATGAGTGAGCTGAATTCCCCGCGGAGCACGGGTGAATTCGTGTACTCCGCGTTAGCGCCCGGACGGGCCCGGGTCCGCGCCCCCTCTGGGCCGCCGACCTGCGCCGGAGCAGTGGGAGCCCTACCTCGTTCGGTCAACGTACGGCATTCGGATACCCGTGCGTAGTCCGATCGCCGCCAGATGCGCTATTTCTGGCGGGGAGGGGAAAAAGGTGGGGAGATCGTCATTAATATCTGCAATCTGGGCCTTGTGCGCCGAGTGACCGGTAGGTCATCTTATTGACCGGGGATGGACGTCTCGACGAGCGGAAGGTGCGTTGTGCTGAAGAAGATCTGCGTGATCGCAGCCGTTGCAGGGGCTGCCTTCTCCGGAGCCGCGCTGCCTGCAGCAGCCGCGGACTCCGGTCCAGGCGCTGACACCGGCTGGACCTGGAACGCCGGCCACTGGACCTGGTGGAGCGGTGATTGGGACTGGCTGAACGCCGGCTCCCTCACCGACACCGCCATCTCCTTCGCTGAGGAGATCGTGTCCGGAGAGTGATCGGAGATCGCTGAACGGCGGCCGACCGGCGGTGGCCGCATCCGCGAACTCCCTGAATCGGCGCCCGCACCGGGACCCCGGTGCGGGCGCCGCTGTGTTCCGATCATGGACCGCGGGTAAGGGGAGGGCGACATACAGCCGCGGCACGCTTCCCGCGCAGCGTTCGGCACGAGAAGAGGCACCGTGACCGACCCTCCCGCTTCCGCGGACCGGCCCGGCCCGGACGGACCAGACCCCGGCGGTCCTTCCGGCGGCGGATCCGGCCGCGGCGACGGCCCGGCGGACGGCACCGAGTTTCCCGCGTCCGGCCCTTCCCGCGGCGGGTACCACGCCCCCGACCCCGGCCTCCTCTACGGAACCCGACCGGAACGGACCGGGCCGCCGGGCGAACCCGCTGAGCCCGTGCCGGCGCAGACCGGCCCGCAGGGCCCGGTGCCCGCGGGCGAGCCGTTCCGCCGCACGACCCCGGCCCGCCGCAAGGAGATCCCCGCGCTACCCGGCGGCGGCCGCGGCCGCCTCGCCGCCGGTACCGCCCTGTTCGTGATGGTCATCGGCAGCACCGCCGGCGTTCTTCCGCCGGGCCTGCGCGCAGCCGCGCACCTGCTGTTCTGGGCGGCCGTTGCGGCGGCCGCGCTGATCGCCCTGCACCGCGAGCGCGCCAACGGCTGGGAGCCGGGGCCGCGCTGGGTGTGGCCGGCCGCAGCGTTCGGCGGCAGCCTGCTCACCGAGGCGCTGATCGCCGTGCTCGGCCCGGCCGTGATCGCGGCGGCATCGGTGGTGGTCGGCGGAGTGTTCCTGCTGATCGTGCTGCTGTTCGGCTGACCGCGCAGAGCCGCGGCGCGCGCCCTGCCGGAAGCTGCAGCACCGCAGATTTCGCCGCGGATTCACCTCCGCGCGGACTGCGCGGGGGCCGGGAACGGAGCAGCCGCCTGGCTCAGGTGGCCTCGTCGTCGAACGGCGGGCGCTTGCCGTTGAGCGCGGAAACGCGGCGGGCCGGCGCTTCCTCCTCCTCGTCGGGATCCCAGAAGTGCTTCTGCACGAACCGCTTCGGGTGGAGGTCCTGGACTTGGAGGTCCTTGAACTCGGGGCCGAGCCCGTCCTTCAGGTCGTCCTTGGCGCTGTCGGCCATCTTCCGCAGCTGGCGCAGCACGCGGCCCACCTGGCCGGCGGCCTTGGGGAGCTGGTCCGGGCCGAACAGCATCAGGGCGAGCAGGCCGAGGACGACGAACTCCGCACCGCCGATGTTGAACATCCCGTCCTCCTGATCGCCGCCGGATCGGACCCCGGCGCCACCGACCAGGTTAACCCGTCCCCTCCGCTTTCCGGCACCCGGTCCTCAGCGGTTGCGCCCCGGGGCCCAGAGTTAGTCTGGACCGGCTGCGCGGCCGCCGGCGGCGCACCGGCAGACACCCCCCCCGCCCCCGCATGGAGGATGCCAGTTGCACGGTCGCGACAAGGCGGTCCGGATCGTCGACTCCCGGTGGTTCCAGGCAGTCGTGGTGGTCCTCATCCTGCTCAACGCGGTCTCGCTCGGCCTCGAGACCTACGAGGACGAACTCCGCGCGGCCGAGGGCCTCTTCACCGCCGTGGAGACCACGTTCGTGGCGCTCTTCGCCCTCGAGCTCGCGCTGAAGATGTACGCCCACGGGCTGTCGTTCTTCCGCAACCCGTGGAACTGGTTCGACATGTTCGTCGTCGGCATCGCCGCGGTGCCGGTCACCGAGGGCTTCTCCGTCCTGCGCCTGCTGCGGATCCTGCGGGTGCTGCGGCTGGTCAGCGTGCTTCCGCAGATGCGGCACATCATCGGCGCCCTGTTCCGCTCGGTGCCGGGCATGGGAACGGTGATCGGGCTGCTGCTGATCACCGTCTACACCTCGGCGGTGCTGGCCGAGAAGCTCTTCGAGGACGTCGCGCCGGAGTACTTCGGCGACCTGGGCACCTCGCTGTACAGCCTGTTCGTGGTCCTCACCACGGAGAACTGGCCGGACATCGCCGACGCCGTGATCGAGGACCGCCCGTGGGCCGCAGGGTTCTTCGTGCTCTACATCATCATCACGGCGTTCATCCTGCTCAACCTCGTGATCGGCGTGATCGTCACGGCGCTGGAGGAAGAGGTCGGGGCGCAGCGGTGGGAAGAGGACCAGGAGCTGGAGCAGGAGCAGCACCAGGCGGTGCTCGGCCAGCTGGCGGCCCTATCGGCGCAGGTGGAGCGGCTCTCCGAGCAGGTGGCCGTGCTCGGCGGCACACCCCGGAGCGGCGGCGGAGCGGACCCCGGTTCCCCGCCGAACACGCGCTAGGGCGTGTTGGCGGGTGGCCACCCAACACGCCCTGGGAGGCGGCAGACGCGAAAAAGCCCTTCGCCCGCGAGGGCGAAGGGCCGAGAATCGAAACTCGCCAGCCCCGATTCAGCGGAGCTTAGAGCGCCCGCACATCGGATGCCTGCGGGCCCTTGGGGCTCTGGGTGATCTCGAACTCGACCGACTGGTTCTCTTCCAGGTTCCGGAAGCCGGTACCCGCGATCGCCGAGTAGTGCACGAACACGTCCGGGCCGCCGCCTTCGACGGCAATGAACCCGAAACCCTTCTCAGAGTTGAACCACTTCACGGTGCCCTGAGCCATTTGCTCTCCCTTTGGGGACTACTTCGGAACCGCACCCTGCTGGTCCCGGGTCGCCGAGCGCCCGCCGGGCTGTCGAATAATGGCCGGCGCTCGCGTGAAGTTCCGCGAGGCGCCGAAGCATCCAGGGAAACCACCACCGCAACCAGTGCCAGAGACTACCAGTCAGCCCCGCCGCTGCCGAGAGGCTCCGTGCGGAAAAATCTGCGCCGAAAACTCACGAAGTGACGGGGCTGTTCTGCGGAACAATGGAATTCCAGGGAGTGAATCCTTGCCGAACGGGGTAAGAATTGGCGCCCCCGGGCGGCCGCCCGGGGGCCGGCGGTCAGTTCCCGGAGCCGCCGCCGCTGCCGAAGATCCAGGTGTCGAACCACATCCGCTGGTGCCATGCGTCGTAGGGGATGTTCTCCGCCGACAGCACCGGGTAGAGGAACGCGAAGTTCGCAATGGACAGCAGCAGCACCACGCCGAACGCGATGCCGCCGACGATCCGCCGGCCCGGGAGGTAGTTCCGGCCGGATTCGCCGTCGCCCATGGCCAGCCCCAGCATCAGCACGATCGCCAGCACGAGGAACGGCAGGAACGGCAGCGCGTAGAACACGAACATGGTGCGGTCCGGGTAGGCGAACAGCGGGAGCCAGCCCGCAGCGATGGCCAGCAGGACAGCACCGGCCCGCCAGTCGCGGTAGATCAGCCACCAGCCGGCCATGGCGACGAGCGCGATGATGCCGATCCACCAGATCACCGGGGTGCCGACGCTGAGGATGGCCTCGGAGCAGCGCGAAGCGCCGCAGCCGGTGGTCTCACCGTCGTAGTAGAACGCCACCGGGGTGCGCTGGATGATCCACTCCCACGGCTGCGAGGCGTAGTCGTGCGGCTCGCTCAGCCCCTGGTGGAACTTCCACATCTCGACGTGGTAGTAGACGAGGCTGCGCAGGCCGTCGGCGAGCCCGGTGAGCGGGCCCGGCACCCAGCCGGGTGCCGGGGCGTGGTCGGCCGCCCACTGGCGCGCGTAGCCGCCGGACGTGGCCAGCCACCCGGTCCAGGAGGCGACGTAGACCAGGGCGGCGACGCCCACGGTCTGCAGGAACGCCGGAACGGCGTCGAACAGCAGCCAGACCCGGGCGAGGAAGGCGCGGTACACCAGCACTCCGGCCGCCGCCAGCAGGCTCAGCAGCATGATCGCCGCGAAGGCGCCCGGACCCGTGCCGAGGTCGGTCCAGGCGAAAACGGTGATCCCGGCGGCTGCGGCCGCCAGCAGCAGCACCAGGGCCGCCGTGCGCACGCCCACCGCGAGCTCGCCGGGGGTGCGCGACCGCCCCGCAGCGCTCCGCCCGGTCAGCACCGCGCCCAGGCTCCGCCCGGCGGTACCGTCCGGGCCGGCCCCGCCCTGGCCCGCACTGCGCCGCGCGCCCAGGTCCCAGGCCACGGTCAGGATGCCGAACACGGCGACGAAGAACAGCGCCGTCCACTTGGTGCCGACCGCCAGGCCGAGGCAGGCGCCCGCGGCGTACCGCCACCACCGCACACCCAGCCACGCCGCCGCGGGGTCCAGGCGCAGCCGCGCCCGTATCCGGTCGCGGTCGGCCAGAAGGCAGGCGAAGGCCGCCACGATCCAGAACGTCATGAACACGTCGAGCATCGCGATGCGGCTCATCGTGAAGTGCAGGCCGTCCAGCGCCAGAAGCAGGCCGGCCGCCGCGGCAAGCACCCAGGAGCGGGTCATCCGCAGCGCCACCCGCACCAGGACCAGCACGGTCAACGCGCCGAACAGGGCCGACGCGAAGCGCCACCCCTCCGGAGTCATCGACGTGCCCCACGGCAGCAGCCCCCACAGCAGGTCGCCGCCGGCGATCATCCACTTGCCGACCGGCGGGTGGACGATGAAGTCGCCCACCCCTGTCCAGATGTTCAGGTCACCGGACTGGATCAGCTGGTCGGCGTTGTCCACCGAGTCGTGCTCATAGCCGAACGTGCGCAGGCCGAAGGCGTCTTTGACGTAGTACGTCTCGTCGAAGTAGATGCGCTCCGGCGCGCCCAGCCGGAAGAAGCGCAGCACGCCGGCGAAGACCGCCAGCGCCACCGCGGCGGCCCAGCCCGCCCAGCGCGGAGCGGGCATGGGGGGGAGGAACGGCATGCGGGGAGAGGACGCTGCGCCCGCTGAGTCGTCGGGCGGCGCGGTGGGAGGTGCAGTGGTGGTCATCGCGGCTCTTATAGTCGGTCGGGGACAGCGGCAGTCGAACGGGGACAGCGGCCGGACCGGGAGGCGGCCGAACGAAGTATGCCAACCGTAGCGTCTATACAAGGGAGCGGTGCGTGACCGACGGGGAGGGGGGCGCGCGGCGCGGGACGCTGATCCTGGCCGGCATCCCGATCGGGAACGGGGGCGACGCGCAGCCCCGGCTGCTGGACGCCATCGAAGGTGCGCGGCTCATCGCCGCCGAGGACACCCGCAGGCTGCGTGCGTTCGCGGCCCGCACCGGGGTCCGCCCCGGCG
Source organism: Nocardiopsis coralliicola (assembly GCF_054779695.1). Lineage (NCBI taxonomy): Bacteria > Bacillati > Actinomycetota > Actinomycetes > Streptosporangiales > Nocardiopsidaceae > Nocardiopsis > Nocardiopsis coralliicola. The sequence goes on from NZ_BAAGXT010000014.1 coordinate 117,769, forward strand.
GCGAGCACGGCGCCCGCATCGTCTCCTACCACGACGCCAACGAGGCGCGCCGCGCCGCGGAGCTTCTCGGTGAACTGGAGTCCGGGAGCGACGTGCTGCTGGTGACCGACGCCGGAATGCCGGGCGTGTCGGATCCCGGCTACCGGCTGGTTGCCGCCTGCGCCGAGGCCGGACTGCGCGTCACCGCGATCCCCGGCCCGTCCGCCGCCACCACCGCGCTGGTGCTCTCCGGGCTGCCCACCGACCGGTTCTGCTTCGAGGGCTTCCCACCGCGGAAGGGACAGGCCCGCCACTTCGCCGGCCTGGCCGACGAGCGCCGCACCCTGGTCTTCTTCGAGAGCCCGCACCGCCTCGCCGCGACCCTGTCGGCGATGGCGGAGGCCTTCGGCGCCGACCGGCCGGCCGCCGTCTGCCGCGAGCTCACCAAGACCTACGAAGAGGTCAAGCGCGGCCCGCTCGGCGACCTCGCCGACTGGGCTGCCGGCGGGGTGAAGGGCGAGATCACCGTCGTCGTCGGCGGCGCACCGGCCCGCACCGCCTCGGCCGATCCCGGCGACCTCGCCGCCGCGGTCGCCGCGCGCGAAGCCGAGGGAATGCCGCGCAAGCAGGCGATCCAGGAGGCGGCCCGCGAGGCGGGCGTCCCCAAGCGCGAGGTCTACGCCATCGTGCACGGCGCCTGAGCAGCCCGGCAGCCGACTGGCCGGAGGCCGGCGCCGGAACACTCCTCAGGGCCCGGACACGGGAAGGCCCCCGGCGCACGCCGGGGGCCTTCCCTGTTCCCTGGTCGAAGTGCTGAGCGCGCCGCGGCCGGCCCCGCCAGAGCTGCCGCGGCGCGCCCGGCGTCAGACGACCGCGCCGTCGCTGTCTTCGCGAGCGGCGCGCAGGTCCTTGCGCTGCTTCGCCTTCTTCTCCTTGACGACGTGTGGCGGCGGCGTCTTGTCGTACCGCTGCAGGAACTCCGCCAGCGGCGCGCCGACGAACACCGTCGCGATGGTTCCGACGATGAGGCCCACCAGCATCGCGATGGAGAAGTCCCGCAACGTGGAACCGCCGGCGAGTGCCAGGGTCGCCAGGATGAAGATGCCGCCGATGGCGGTGTTGACGGTTCGCGGGATGGTGTTGAGGATCGCCAGGTTCGCGATCTTCCGGAAGGGCGACGACGAATCGCGCGCCCATTCGTCCCTGATCCGGTCGAACACCACCACCGAGTCGTTGACGGTGAAGCCGATGACGCTCAGCAGGGCCGCGAGGAACACGCCGTCGATCGGCTTGCCGAGCCACACGAACAGCCCGACCACCGTCACCAGCGTGATGAACAGCTGCGCCATCGCGGACACGCCGAACGACCAGCGGAACCGCCAGGCCAGATAGATCATCTGCAGGATCAGCGCGGCGCCCAGCGCGAGCAGCGCCTTGTTGCGCAGCTCATTGCCGAGGCTCGGGCCGATGCCCTCGTCGCTGACCCGTTCGGCGCCGCCCGCCGCCTCGGCCAGGGCGTCCTCGACCTGGTGCGCCTCGGTGTCGTTGAGCGGGCCGGTGCGCACCGAGATGTCGCTGTCGCCGGACTCCTGCACCACCGCATTGGGCTGGCCGCCCTCATCGGAGACGACCTGGCGCGCCTCGGTGACGCTGATCTGCTCGTTCGTGGTGAAGTCCATGACGCGGCCGCCAGTGAACTCCACGCCGAAGTTCGGCGGGCGGACGAGGACGCCGACCACCGCGACGACGAGCACCAGGCCCGCGGCCGTCAGGCCCACCCGGCCCCACTTCATCAGGTCCGGATTGCGGTCCAGCAGCCACTGCCGGACCTTGGAGATCCGGGACAGGCCGGTGATGTCGGGGCGCTTGCGCACCACTGCGCGGCGCACCGCCCACTCGACCAGCACCCGGGCGATGATCAGCGCCGACACCATCGACGCGATGGTGCCGATGGCCAGCGTCACGCCGAAGCCCTGCACCGTGCCCGACGCAAGGAAGAACAGCAGTACGGCCGCGATCATCGTGGTGACGTTGGTGTCGAGGACCGCGCTCCACGCCTTCTTGGTCCCCGAGACGAACGCCTTCTGCAGGTTCGGCGGGATCGCCCGGCGGCGCCTCCGGGAGAGCACCCCGGCCTCGGCCTGCTTGGCCTCGGCCTCGGTGGCGTCCTGCATGCCCGCCGACTTGTTGGCGTCGTAGACCTTCTTCTGCTGTTGGTACTCCTCGCGCGCACGTTCGAAGATCAGCACGTTCGCGTCGATCGCCATACCGATGGCCAGCACGAAGCCGGCAAGGCCCGGCAAGGTGAGGGTGGCCCCCAGCGCCACCAGCGCCGCGTAGGCGATCAGCGTGTAGCAGGCCAGCGCCACCGAGGCCAGGAAGCCGACGAGGCGGTAGGCCACGGTGATGTAGAGCGCGGTCAGCGCGATGCCCACGGCGCCGGCGATGAGGCTCGCCTGGATCGCGTCGGCGCCCAGGGTCGGGCCGACGGTCTGGCGCTGGATCTCGGTGACCGGCAGCGGCAGCGAGCCGCCCTCGATCAGCACCGCCAGGTCCTCGGAGGACTCCGCGTCGAACGTGGAGCTGGTGATGGTGGTGCTGCCGCCGGTCTGGCCGCCGGGGCAGCCGTCCTGGGTGACCTCGGGGGCCGAGATGATCTGCTCGTCGAGCACGATCGCGATGCGCCGCTCGGGGGTGCCCGGCTGCGCCTCGCACGCCTGCTTGGTGACCTCGGTCCACTCCGACCGGCCTTCGCCGGCGAATTCGACGTTGACCTGCCACTGCGTGCCGGTCGTCTGGTCGAGGACCGCCTCGGCGCTGGAGATCTGGTCGCCCTGGATGGCCGGCTTGCCGAGCTGGAGCTGCTGGCCCTGGTCGTCGGGGAGGGTCGCGTAGACCTCGCCCTGCGGCGCCTGCTCCTGGCCGCCCTCCTGGCCCTCGCCCTCGGCGGGGGCGGACTCCTCGGGGGCGGGCTCCGCGCTGCCCTCGCCCTCGGTGCCGTCGGCGGGCGCACGCGCCTCGTCGGCCGGCGGGTTGGCGCTGTCGCCGCCGGGGACCGGCGCGGGGGCCCCGCCGCCGGGAGCGCCGCCGCCGGGCGCACCCTCCATCCCGGGGATCTCGCCCATCCCGGGCATGCCGCCCATGCCGCCGGCCGGCGCCTCGGCGCCCACCACCGGGTGCACGGTCAGCTGCGCGGTCTGGCCGATGATCTCAGCGGCCTCGGTCGGGTCCTGCACGCCGGGCAGCTCGACGATGATGCGGTCCTCGCCGGACCGGGACATCGTCGCCTCGCTGACACCGAGCGAGTCGATGCGCTGGCGCAGCACCTCGATCACCTGGTCGGTGTTCTCGGCGTTGGCCTTGACCTTGCCGTCGTCGCTGTCCTGCGTCTGCAGGACGATCTGGGTGCCGCCGCTCAGGTCGAGCCCGAGCTTCGGCGGGAGGAACCACCCGGCGGCGAACGCGCCGAGCACGATGACGAGGGAGACGATGCCGCGCAGCCAGCGCGCACCCGCCCCCTGTTGACTGGACAATGGACTACCTCTCACGATGGCGGATCACCGCATGCGCCGCGCGCATGCCGCTGTGCCCCTGCGGGGCCGGATCAGGCCGCCGCGCGCCCCGGCGAGGCCGGGGAGTGTGCGGGCGGCGAGCCGGCGTCCGGCGGGGCCCGCCCCTCGGGCAGTCCGCTGACCGGTCCGGACGGCGCTGCGGCCGCGCTGCCGCCGGAGAGGGCGGGCAGCCGTGCACCGGCTGCGGACGGCAGCACCGGGCCGTCGGCCAGGACCGCGTCCGGAAGGTCGCGCAGTGCGCGGTGGTCGCCCGCGCTCGGCGGGACCGCGGCGAGGGACCGCTCATCGGCCGGGCCCGCATGCTCATGGGCGCCGGGACCCGCGCCCGCGTCAGCGGCCGGACCGCCCGCTTCCACCGCGCTCGGCGCGGCGACCTCGGTCCCGTCGACGGGCAGCACGACGAAGCGGCCGCCGAGCGCCCCCGAGGGCGCACTGGACCACGCCGGCGGTGCGCCGACGATGAGGAGGAGCGCCGCCAGCAGGCCGGCCAGCGCACGCGCGAGAGCGGTCACCACCGCCATCCGCCTTCCGCGACGAGCTGAGGGGCTGCCCCGGCCGCGGCGGTGCCGGCGGACGGGGCTCCTACGCCGTTGAGCAGTTCCATCGGTCGAGCAGCGCTCATCCTGTCGAAACAGCACTGCATTCAGGGCAATGCGGGGCGCTGCGGCCCCGGGGGAGGTACTACGGGGGGCCACCCTACCGACGCGGGCCCCTGCTGTCGCTTCCGCGCACGTCCGGCCGGTGCCAGACGGCGGAATTCGGTGCCGATCCGAGCCCCGGCCCCTTTACTCTGGAGGGCATGTCGTCGAAACGCCACATCCTGACCGCAGTGGCCTGGCCCTACACCAACGGGCCGCGCCACATCGGGCACGTATCCGGGTTCGGAGTCCCCTCCGACGTCTTCGCGCGCTTCCAGCGAATGCGCGGCCACGACGTGCTCATGGTCAGCGGCACCGACGAGCACGGCACCCCCATCCAGGTCCTCGCCGACGCCGAAGGCGTCAGCGCGCGCGAGCTGGCCGACCGGTACAACCGGGTCATCGTCGAGGACCTCGTCGCCCTCGGCCTCTCCTACGACCTGTTCACCCGCACCACCACCGGCAACCACTACGCCGTCGTGCAGGAGCTGTTCACCGGCCTCTACAACAACGGCTACATCTTCGCGCGCACCACCAAGGGCGCGGTGTCGCCGTCCACCGGCCGCACCCTGCCCGACCGCTACATCGAGGGCACCTGCCCCATCTGCGGCTACGACGGCGCGCGCGGCGACCAGTGCGACAACTGCGGCAACCAGCTCGACCCGGTCGACCTCATCGCCCCGCGCTCCCGCATCAACGGCGAGACGCCCGAGTTCACCGACACCGAGCACTTCCTGCTCGACCTGCCCGCCTTCGCCGAGGTGCTTGGCGACTACCTGCGCTCCAAGACCGGCGAGTGGCGGCCCAACGTCCTGAAGTTCTCCCTCAACCTCCTCGGCGACCTGCAGCCGCGCGCGATCAGCCGGGACCTCGACTGGGGCGTGCCCATCCCGCTGGAGGGCTGGAGCGACCAGGCCAACAAGCGGCTCTACGTCTGGTTCGACGCCGTCATCGGCTACCTGTCCGCCTCGGTGGAGTGGGCCAAGCGCTCCGGAGACCCGGAGGCGTGGCGCCGCTACTGGCAGGGCGGCCAGGCCGAGTCCTACTACTTCATGGGCAAGGACAACATCGTCTTCCACGCCGAGATCTGGCCGGCGATGCTGCTCGGCTACAGCGGCGAGGGCGACCGCGGCGGCGAGCCGGGCGCACTCGGCCGGCTCGACGTGCCCACCGAGGTCGTCTCCAGCGAGTTCCTCACCATGGAGGGGCGGAAGTTCTCCTCCTCGCGGCGGGTCGTCATCTACGTCCGCGACTTCCTGGAGCGCTACTCCGCCGACCCGCTGCGCTACTACATCATCGCGGCCGGCCCGGAGACCCAGGACACCGACTTCACCTGGTCGGAGTTTGTCCGGCGGAACAACGACGAGCTCGTCGCGGCCTGGGGCAACCTCGTCAACCGGTCCATCTCGATGGCCGCCAAGAACTTCGGCGCGGTTCCCGAACCGGGCCCGCTCACCGACGGCGACCGCGAGGTGCTGGAGCACTCCGGGGCAGCCTTCGCGGCGGTCGCCGAGCACCTGGAGCACTCCCGCTTCAAGGCAGGGCTCAGCGAGGCCATGCGCACCGTGGCGGCCGCCAACAAGTACATCTCCGACGAGGCCCCGTGGGCGCTGAAGAAGACCGACCCGGAGCGGATGGCGACCGTGCTCTACGTCGCCCTGCAGCTCGTCTCGGACGCCAACACTCTCCTCACGCCGTTCCTGCCGGAGTCCGCCAACAAGGTGCACGCCATGCTCGGCGGCACCGGGCAGTGGGCGGCCATGCCGCGCATCGAGGAGGCGCACGACTCCATCGGCGGCGAGGAGGGCACCTCCGCCTACCCGGTGATCACCGGCGACTACGCCGCCGACCAGGCCGCGTGGCGCTCGGAGCCGATCGCGCCCGGCACGCCGCTCTCCCGACCCACCCCGCTGTTCACCAAGCTCGACCCGTCCGTCGCCGACGAGGAACTCGCCCGCCTCGAAGCGGAGTCCGCCGCGGTGGAGCAGTCCCCGCACGTCGGCTGAGCGCCCGCCGGCAGGCCGACCGGCGGTACCGCCGCGCAGTGGTACCGCCGGCCGCCCCGGGCGCTCCGGGAATGGCGGGCCCGCGGCGGGCCGTTGACCCACTCGGACCACCCGCGGCGCGCCGCGGCCCACCCCGTCAGGCGGGCCCGCCCCGCAGCACCAGCGAGCAGGAGGCAGTACCCATGGGCAAGCGCAGTGGCGCGGCCGTGCGCAACCGGAACGCCCAGACGCCGCCGCCGGCGCCCGAACCGCTGCGCGTGCCGGTCGCCGACGCGCACACCCACATGGACATGCAGGAACCCGGCACCGAGGAGATCATCGCGGCCGCCGCCGCGGTCGGGGTCCGTCCGCTCATCCAGGTGGGTGTGGACCTGCCGTCGTCCCGCTGGGCGGCCGAGACCGCAGCGGCCCACGGCGGCGTCTACGCCGCCGTCGCCCTGCACCCCAACGAGGCGCCGCGCATCGTGCACGGCGACGGGGCCCCCGGCGTCGAGACCGACGACACCGACTGGACGGAGAACGCCCGTCCGGCCGGCGGCATCCCCGCCCTGGAGGACGCCCTCGCGGAGATCGACGCCCTCGCCGCCCTGCCGCGCGTGCGCGCCGTCGGCGAGACCGGGCTGGACTACTTCCGGACCGGCGCCGAGGGCGTCGAGGCGCAGCAGGAGTCGTTCCGCCGCCACATCGCCATCGCGAAGCGGCACGGCACCGCGCTGATGATCCACGACCGGGACGCCCACGACGACGTGCTGCGCATCCTCGAGGAGGAGGGCGCGCCCGGCACGGTCATCTTCCACTGCTTCTCCGGCGACGCCGCGATGGCCGGGGTCTGCGCCGACCGCGGCTACTACATGAGCTTCGCGGGCAACGTCACCTTCGCCAGCGCCCAGCCGCTCCGCGAGGCCGCCGCCGTCGCCCCGGCCGAGCTCCTCCTGGTCGAGACCGACGCGCCGTTCCTCACCCCGAAGCCCTACCGCGGCCGCCCCAACGCCCCCTACCTCATTCCGTACACCCTCCGCGGCCTCGCTGAAGCGCGCGGCGCCGACGAGGACGGCCTGGCCGCACAGATCGCCGACAACGCCCGCAAGGCGTTCCAGCTCGACGCCTGACGCCGCCCCGCCCCTGCCCGGCCCGCCGCGGCGCGGACTCCGGTGCATCCGCCGCGGGCGGATGCCGGCGTCGGCCCGCCCCGCGCCGATGCCGGGAACCGGTGCGTGCGGCACGGCCTGGGCCCCGTCCGCGCTGTGCCGGGCGGCGCCGCGTCGGCCTGCCGCCGCGCCCTCCCGCGCCGGCGGCCCGCCTCCGAGCCGCCGGCGCGGGATCGGCGGCGGTGGCGTCAGGCCTCCAGCCCCCACTCGGCGAGGGCGTCGCCGAGGGACGGAGCCGCGTACTCGGGATCGCGGGTGGCGGTGCCCGGAGTGCGGCCGAACCGCGGGGCCGGGCCGGGGAAGACCGCGCCGCCGCTGCGGCGGACCGTGCCGCGCGCCGCGATGTGCGGGTGGTCGGCCGCCTCGCCCATCGACAGTACCGGCTGCACACAGGCGTCCTCCTCGCCGAAGACCTCCGCCCAGGTGTCCCGGTCGCGCGCCGCGAGCACCGCGGCGAACCGCTCCCGCAGCTCCGGCCAGCGCTCGGTGTCCCACTGGTCCGGCAGGTCGGCGTCGCGCAGCCCGACGCCGTCCAGGAAGCGCGCGTAGAACTGCGGCTCCAGGCAGGCCACCGACACGTGCCGGCCGTCGGCGCAGGTGTAGACGTCGTAGAACGGGGCGCCGGTGTCGAGGAAGTTGGTGCCGCGCTCGTCGCTCCAGCCGCCGTGCGACCGCGCTTCGAAGATCATCGACATGAGCAGCGCGCTGCCGTCGACCATCGCCGCGTCCACCACCTGGCCGCGCCCCGACGACGCGCGCTCGACCAGCGCGCTCAGGATCCCCGTCACCACGAGCATCGTGCCGCCGCCGAAGTCGCCGACCAGGTTGAGCGGCGGCACCGGCGCCTCGCCGCGCCGGCCGATGCTGTGCAGCGTGCCGTTCAGCGCGATGTAGTTCATGTCGTGGCCGGCCACCTGGGCCAGCGGGCCGTCCTGGCCCCAGCCGGTCATCCGCGCGTACACCAGGCGCGGGTTGAGCTCCGCGCACTCCTGTGGCCCCAGGCCGCGGCGCTCCATCACGCCGGGCCGGAACCCCTCCAGCAGGACGTCGGCCGCCGCGACCAGCCGCCGCGCCTCGGCCAGCCCGTCGGAACTCTTGAGGTCGACCCCTGCGACCGGGCGCCCGGCCGCCAGATGCCCCGGCACCCCGGTGGCCGCCGCTGCCGCCTCCGGCCGGTCCACCCGGATCACGCTCGCCCCCAGGTCGGCGAGGAGCATCGCGGCGAGCGGGCCCGGCCCGATGCCCGCGAACTCCACCACGCGCACCCCGTGCAGCGGGCCCCGCCGCACGGAGGATCCGTCCGCCGCCGCGCCATCCTGTCCGGTCGCCATCTCGTCCGCCCCTCGTCGCGTGCCCGATTCGAATCCCGTTCGGGTGCATTCTGCCGCCGGGCGGCCGGCGCCGTACCGGCCGCCCCCGCACTGCCGCGCACCGCTCCGGGCCGCGGCGCCGTGCACGGCTCCGCCCTGGGAGAATAGGGGAGTGAATGCAACGGGTGGCGGCACCGGCCGCAGCGGTGACAGCAACGGCGGCGGAGCGGGGAGCGGCACCGCGGACACCGGCGGTGCCCGCCTGCTGACCCCCGCCGATGTGCGCCGCCTCGCCGACCGGCTGGGCGTGCGGCCGACCAAGACCCTCGGCCAGAACTTCGTCGTCGACGGCGGCACGGTCCGCCGCATCGTCCGCACCTCCGGCGTCGGCCCGGAGGACACGGTGCTGGAAGTCGGGCCGGGCCTCGGCTCCCTCACCCTCGCGCTGCTCCCCGAGGCGCAGCGGGTCACCGCCGTCGAGATCGACCCGGTCCTCGCCGAGGCCCTGCCGCACACCGTCGCCGAGCACGCGCCCGCCTTCGCGGACCGGCTCACCGTCGTGACGGCCGACGCGATGCGCATCGGTGCCCTGCCTGACCCGCAGCCCACCGCGCTGGTCGCCAACCTGCCCTACAACGTGGCGGTGCCGGTGGTGCTGCACCTGCTCGAGCTGCTGCCGTCGCTGCGCACCGGCCTGGTGATGGTGCAGGCCGAGGTGGCCGACCGCCTCGCCGCCCCGCCCGGCAGCCGCACCTACGGCGTGCCGTCCGCGAAGGCGGCCTGGTACGCGGACGTGCGCCGGGCCGGCGCGGTCGGCCGCAGCGTCTTCTGGCCGGCGCCCAACGTCGACTCCGGCCTGGTCGCCCTGCACCGCCGCCCGGCGCCGGTCACCGGCGTCGACCGGCGCGCCGTCTTCGCCGTCATCGACGCCGCCTTCGCGCAGCGCCGCAAGACCCTCCGCGCGGCCCTCGCCTCCTGGGCCGGCTCACCGGCCGCCGCTGAAACAGCGCTCCGCGCGGCCGGCGTCGCCCCCTCCGCCCGCGGCGAGTCCCTCGCGGTCGACGATTTCGCCCGCATCGCCGCCCACGCTCCCGCCTGACCGCCGCTGAGCGGTCCCTGCGGGCGCCCACCCGGCGCCGGCCGAGCGGGGGCCGGCAAGTCGGATCGTAGCCATGTCGTTCTGTGAGCCAAGGAGTTGGTTGCATTCGTTGTCTTCCTAA